>WJMT01000131.1 GCA_014727835.1 Candidatus Aminicenantota bacterium
CCTTGGCTTTGTCCACCATGATCGAGCAAAGAGGAAGAAGAGGAAAACACAAGTTAGAAATAGATAAAGACTTCATTTTTACTAAAGATGCGAGTGTGGTTAAAGAAGGAGCCGCCTGGCAGAAAATTATCGGGGGGTTTGGGGCAGATGGGGCGAGAGATGTAGCTGAAACCCATGACAGTGGATTGATTGTGACCGGATACACCTTTTCTCATGGTTCTGGAGATGCGGATATTCTGGTTGTTAAAACGGATCAAAAAGGAAAAATGCAGTGGATTCAGACTTTTGGAGGAGCCGGGACTGAATATGGAAATGACTGTGAAGTGCTGAGTGATGGATATTTGATCACAGGATACACCACATCATTTGGTGCCGGATCTAAGGATGTTTATGTGATCAAACTCAATAAAGAAGGAAAAATCATTTGGGAAAATACCTACGGTGGTCAAAGCTGGGATGCCGGGATGTCCTCATGCGAGACAGACAATACTTATCTGATCTGCGGATTCACTCATTCCTTTGGAAAAGGAGAAGAAGATGTCTATCTTATCCAAATCGACAGAGCGGGAAATCAGGTTTGGGCGAAAACTTACGGCGGAGAGCGCTATGAATTTGGAAATTCTGTTGGTAAACATGAGAATGGCACCTATATTATCGGTGCATCAACTGGAACCTATGGAAACGGTAACTGTGATATGTATTTACTCGAAATTGATAAGCAAGGGAATGAAGTGAGGACCCAGTCTATCGGGGGGCAAATGGACAGCGAGCTGTTAGAAGCCAGCCGGACTCCTTTTGATTGGAGTTCTGAGACGAAAATCTGTTCCGATGGCGGAATCGTTTCCGTGGGTTACTCCAATGCCCAAGACATTATGAATTTTTTGGTGGTTAAAACAGATAAAAAGGGGAATCTGTTATGGATACAAAATTTTGGAAACAGCTCCTTCTATGATTACGGATTTTCTGTTGACGAGACCGTTCAGGGGGAATATGTAGTTTGCGGAACTTCCAAATCAGTTGATGAAAACAATGAATTATTTTTTGCGGTTCTGGACAGAGATGGTATGATTGTTTCCAGTAATGTATATGGAGGACCGGGTTCTGATTGGGGAAAAGCGGTTTGTGTTAAGAAAAATGGAGAGATTGTCATAGCAGGCCATACAGATTCAAACAAATTCGGATCTTATGATTTATTCCTCATGGAGCTGAAAGGCATGAATCATGAAAGAAATCATTGAGGCTTTTTCTGAAGCAGCCAAAAAATATTTAGAGAATATTGACAAGAGAAAAGTATTTCCTTTAAAAGCAGATATCAAAAATATGAAGGCTCTGGATGTGCCTCTTCAAACACATTCCATAGATCCATTGGAAGTTCTGCGAGAATTGGATTCATTGGCTTCTCCGGCGACTGTAGCAAGCACAGGAAGCCGGTATTTTGGTTTTGTTATCTGAGGAGCGCTGCCAGCTGCACTGGCAGTCAATTGGCTAGCAGGAGTTTGGGATCAAAATGCAGACATTGAAGCATCTTCCCCTGTTTCTTCCTATATAGAAAGCATCTGTCGAAAATGGCTTCTTGATATCATAAATCTACCTTCAGAAACAGAAGTAGGATTTGTTTTCAGGGGCCACTATGGCAAATTTCACCTGCCTGGCTTCGGCCCGCCACGCGGTTTTGAAAAGCGCAGGATGGGATGTGGGAAAGGAGGGTCTTTTCAAAGCTCCCAGCATTAAAGTCATTGTGGGAGAAGAAGTTCATGTGAGTATTCTTAAAGCGTTGAGCATGCTTGGGTTAGGAAGAGACCGAATCACTCATCTGCCTGTGGATAATCAGGGAAGAATAATTGCTGAGGAAATTCCTATAGAATCTACCAGAATGCGACCTTTCCTTGCCCGGTTTCCTCTGGATTCACTTCTTATGCGGACTTACGCCCGCAGAATGGCGGTGGTGTAATAAATGGATATATTCCAAAGGAAGACAATTGAGAATATTTTTTTAATATCCAATGGGTTCAGTCATATAGGGTGGTACCTTGTGGAGCGTCCCCTATCACTCGTTCCTTATGGAATGTATGGGATTGGCTGTGGCTGATTTGACGGATTGATAGCTAATGGTCAAAAGAGCTAATAAATAAGTCCCCACCGCAGACAGGATAAACACCCATACACTCAGATGAACCCGATAGGCGTAATTCTGAAGCCAGTTCTTCATCAAGAAAAAAGCAAGCGGCCAAGCCACCACATTGGCGGCCAAAACCCACTTGGTAAATTCCTTGGACTGCATCACCACGATATTCAGAACAGAGGCCCCAAATACTTTTCGGATCCCTATCTCCTTGGTACACCGCTCAGCCATAAAGGATGCCAGTCCAAACAAACCCAGATAGGCAATGGACACAGCCAAAAATGAGAAAATGGACGATAATCTCCCTATTTTATGCTCAAAACTGTACAGCTGGTTCATTTTTTCATCCAGAAAATAAAATTCAAACGGCTCGCTCTGAACAAATCTCTTCCACTGCTTTTTAAGAAAAGGAAGGCTCTTTGTTATATTCTCCGGCCGTATTCTTACAGAGATCTGACTCCAACCGCCATCTGTCATATATATGGCTAACGGTTCGATTTTTTCCCGAACAGAGGAAAAATGAAAATCCTTGACCACCCCAATAATGGTCCGGTTTAGGGTTCGGGTCCCTATTTTCTTTCCTATGGGATCTTCCAATCCCAGGGATTTCACTGCGGATTCATTCACCAGCGAAGCCCTTGTATCAGTGGAAAAATAGCGTGAAAATTCCCTTCCCTCTCTCACTTCCAATCCGTAGGTTCCCAAAAAATCATCATCGGTCATCAGGTAATTCACGACATACCGTTTTTCTCTGGAAGCTCCTTCGTGGCTTATGGAATGGCTGTCGAATTCTTCTCCGGGAATAGAGCTGGAAGCCGATGCATTAAGGATCAGAGGATTTCTCTTGATCTCTCCTTTAAAAGCGTTCATCTGGTTCCCCAAAGCATCGGCATGGGAAATAACCAGAACCTGATCCTCTTTAAAACCCAGTTTTTTGTTCTCCATAAAAAACAGCTGCTTGTGGATCATAACAGAACTGATCAAGAGGGTGATGGTGATAGAAAACTGGAAGATCACCAAGCCTTTTCTGGCTGTGGAACTTTTAGCTCCCTGACGGACTTTTCCTCTTAAAACCCCCGCGGGATGGATAGACGCCAGAAAGAATGCGGGGTAACTTCCGGCTAAGATCCCCACAATAACAATCACTCCTGCCATGGCTCCGATAAGGTCAGGATTCTCTAAAATATTTAAAGTAAGATCCTTTCCAGACAGATCATTAAGAAAAGGCAAAAACACTCCCACTAAGATCATGGCTAATATCAGGGCCATGACACTCATAACCA
>WJMT01000132.1 GCA_014727835.1 Candidatus Aminicenantota bacterium
ACACCTTAATTACAAAATCACCATATCGGTCAAAGCTTTCTCTTGCCAGGGTATAATCTCCTTCACCCAAATGCGCAAAGCCTTCCAGCAGGAAGGACCAATACGGGGCAACCCGGCTTTGTATGTCTTCACCTAATTTCCGGGCGTTTTCAGCATCTTCATAGACTTTATGAAAAGCCCCTGTCCAATATTCATAGAAGGCATTGAGCAGATATCCATCGGCTTTGTTTAAAGGTATGCTGGATCTTTTGATCTTTTCTTCAGTCCATTCGAGGGCTTCTTTGTAATCTTCTTTAAGACCACAAGCATTTATGATATTGGCGAGCGCATAGCTGAAGTCAGGCTTAAAGGAGAGGGCTTTTTTGCATTTCTCAATAGCCTGGTCAGAATGACCCATCCTCAGGTGGATTTCAGCCAGAAAATCACCGAGAGGAACAGGGTCGTTCGGAGCGGCAGCAGCATAGCGGTTTGCGTATTCGAGGGCTTTCTCAAAGTCGCCTTTTCGAAGATAAACCACGCTGATTTCACCCAGATAACCCAATTTGTAAGGATCAAGCTCCAGTACTTTTTGAAAATAGCGTATAGCCTCATCATGATCTCTTGTTCGATTGTAAAGCCCGAGCCAGGAATGGGCTTCTTTTTCTTTGGGATATTTTGCTGTGATCTCCTTCATGATCCGGGCTGTTTTTTCTATATCGCCTTCCATATATCGGGCGTTCCACGCCTGTATATACAATTTTTCCTTGGGATTGGCTCTGTCAGCATAAACCTTGACTTTTTCCATGGCTTCATCACGAGCTTTTACATTTCCCTGTTGGTAATAGGAATGAGCCACACCGAGACGAGCCATAACAAAAGACGGGTCGATGTCAACGGCCTTGAGAAAATGCTTCTGGGCTTCTGCAAAGTGCTGTTTGCCGTCAGCCTCATTTCCTTTGAGATAGTATTCATAGGCTTCCAATGAGGACGTGGTGATCTCTGATACAGCCGGGACTCCTTTCGCTGATAAACTTCCGCCCAGGTCCTCAGCGATGCGGCGGCTCAGTTCATCGATCTGGCTCAGAACAATGCTGTCTTCTCCTTGTCCCTGAGAGGATGCACTGGTCAGAGAATTTTTCGTCTTCACATCCAGCACTTTGATGTCTGTGACAAAGACCTCTCCCGCTTTGGTGATCTTTCCCACCACCATGGCTTCAATGCCTTCCCTTCGGCAAACCTCAAAACCTGTATCCGTATCAATGGGTCTGTAGGGATCTCTGCCCATTTGTTTGAGGATGTCCTGCAGACGTTCCAGGGTGACCACATAGGAAAATTCCATGGCTTCGAACTTAGTGATAAAGAGACTGGGAACAGCCTTGATCAGACTGTCGTATTGAGGATCACCGGTCAGGTTCTCAAAGGAAATAACCGCAATGGAGTTTTCAATCTTTGGAGCAAGGGGTGCTTGTTTTTGGGGAAGAAACTGCCAGAGGGCGATGCCGATGATGATGGCGGCGATCACAATCAAAGCTGGAATAAACAGCTTCTTCACCCCAAAGGTGACGGTGATTTCTCTGGAGGTGAGTGGTTTTCTTTTGGGGATTTCTCTTTCAGTTGTGGGAATGCCTTTCTCAATATTCTCGAGTTCTGAACGCAGTTCTCCTGCGCTCTGATACCTTTTCTCCGGATCTTTTTCCAGGCATTTTAGGATGACCTGGCCTAGATCCTTAGGTATCTGAGAATTCAATTCCCCGGGATCTCTGGGTGTTTCTGACTTATGTTTTATGCCTATGGAAAAAGGGGTCTCTCCTTCAAAAGGCACTTGACCTGTGAGCATCTCATACATGATGATGCCCAAAGAATAGATATCCGAACGCTGGTCAACTCCCCTGCCCTCCACCTGTTCAGGACTCATGTATTCAGGGGTGCCGATCATCACTCCCGCGCCGGTAATGCCCTTTTCTTTCAGAGAGCGGGCAATCCCAAAGTCCATGATCCGGATACTGCCGTCTCGGTCAATCATGATGTTGCTTGGCTTTAAGTCTCTGTGCACCACTCCTAACTTGTGGGCTTCGGATAATCCCTTGCAGATTTGTTTGATGATTAATATGGCGGTCCCCATTCCCATTTGCCCTGATTGTCGGATAAAGTCCTTTAAATTTTGACCGGACACATACTCCATAGAGATGTAATGAGTTCCTTCTTGCTCATTGATGTCATACATGCGTCCCACATTCTTATGAACAATCTTTCTGGCAATCCTCAGTTCATTGCCAAACCGCTCTAAAGTCTTTTTATCAGCCGCTATCTCCGGTTTTATGAGTTTTAACGCCACTTTCTCCTTAATCTTCGTATCAACGGCTTTATAGACTCTGCCCATTCCTCCTTCTCCAAGTTCCTCGATGATCTGGTAGCGGTTGGCAAAAGTGGATCCTGTGGTGAGCTCTTTTTTGGGTGTTTCTGCGGTTTTGGTGACATCGATATTTTTTTGGCTGAACAGCCTTGTCCCGCAGTCTGAACAGAATTGTGATGTGTCAGAATTTTCCGCCCCGCATTGAGGGCATTTCACTCCCATTGCAATCCCTTTGATAAGTTCAAAGGAAAAATATCAATTCACAAAAGAAAAGTCAATCAGATTAGCTGGTTGATGTGTTATCAAATCCTAAGTGTCCCCATACAGCGGCTGTCATAAAATTTCAATATTTTATAGTACTTGACACTTAACGTATCACACTATATATTAAATTTGTGATTAAGTCCTTTGAAGATAAAGAGAGAGAGAAAGTTTATCATAGGGGATTCTCGAAGAAATTTCCTATTGATGTGCAGAAAATTGGCCTTAGAAAACTGAGAATGTTGTACAATTCTCAATCTTTACAAGACTTGAAAGCACCGCCTGGGAATCGGTTGGAGAAATTGAGAGGAAAACGAGAAGGACAGTATTCGATTAGGATCAATGAACAGTGGCGTGTGTGTTTTTTTTGGCGAGAAAATGATGCCTATGGAGTTGAAATCACGGACTATCATTAGGAGGTGAGGAAATGAC
>WJMT01000020.1 GCA_014727835.1 Candidatus Aminicenantota bacterium
TGGAGCTTCCTTCTTTTGCATATAAAAGATAAAGAAGAACTTCCGCCCGGGCATTAATTCCGAAAAATCCTCTTAACAGCAGTTGAAGCAGCGGCGGCTTTTGAACTTCCGGTTCTGTGATGACTCTTCTCACTTGGAATTTCTCTAAAACCTGCTGATAATCGCTGGGTAAATTGTAATGTTCCACCTGCTCTTGTATCTGTTTAGGACCATCAACACTCCTTCTCTTTTTAATGATGTTTTCAGCCAAGTGGTAGATACTTTTAGATGCTAAGGGAACATTCAATTTGTCATCGGTTTGGTAGAAATAAGCTCCAATTCGCTTAAGTCTGGAAACATTGATCCATCCGCCATACTCATACACCCATTCCAATGCGGATGAAAACAGTCTTTTATCAAACTGTCCCATAAAAATCGTAGAGCCCAATAAAGCTTCAAGATCAACGATCCATTTTTTTTCCTCTTCTAATTGAGATCCTATCCCCAGACATCCCCACTGCTTCCAGTGAATATCAAGGAGCTGATTGTTAAAATCCTTTTTAAATTCTTTTAGAGATGTCTTCATATCCATGTTTCCTTAAGAAATCTATCAAAATTGTTTTAAATCCTAAAGACACATCCTGAGTCAGAACCCACCTTGCTGCCTCTTCAATTTCTTGCTGTTTTGGTTTTAGCTGAAATAGATCATCGACGTGATAATCATTCCGATCCACTGATGCGTAGAGCTTGAAATGTATTTGATCGAACCGGCTTATATAATAAATGGAAAGATAATTTCCGTACTGCTTTTTAACTAATCTCTTTTCAAATCCTTGTGGCAATCCAGAATCCACCTGTGATGTGGGCCCTTTGTTTATCCAGCCTTCAGGAAGCCTGAAGTCTCTTTGAACTGATTTGGAGGCATCAGTAAAATATTTTGGGAATTTGTTGATCCTTTTTATCAAAATTTGACCATGCTCTTTAGAAACAGTTCCAAGAACATCAATATCTTTTGTAGTCCTGAGAATGAGTCCCAAGGCAAAAAGAGCTGTACCTCCACAAACCACCAAAGAGATCGGTGATCCGCCGTGGACTTCTATCTGACGGTCTAGAGCATGCAATATTTCATCCAGATTATTTTTATTAATCATAATAGGATTCTATCGCCTAACTGTTAGGCTGTCAAGTCCTATATTATTTTATTTTCTTTCCTGAGCTCCTGACACAGATAATATGCTCCATGTGTCATATATGTGCCAAAATCGACTTAAAATTGCTGAAATTATGGTATTAGGATTGAAAGGATATTTATAGCTAACCGCCCACGTCGTTGGATCTATGATCCGCCCTATAATTTACTATAAAAAGCCTAGAGCTCATCCCTGTTTACCTTTTTTTTTCTGCTCCCCACCTCCTCAGGCTCAGCTCTCTATGGCGGCTGAGGAACTATCAGAATACATGTGATATCCTAATCCTTTAGTTCAGGGACAAGGGAGATCTCTGTTCTTTTCGTTCCTCTATTCCGCTGGTGTCCTGGTATCCTCCCTTTTTGGTGGATTTCTTGTTGACTTGTCCTTTATTTTATACGTATGATGGGCGATGAAATGGCTTAATGGATGGGAATTTGATGAATTGGAGGAAAAATCATCATCAACAGAAAAACCAAATTCCTATTGTGCGGAATACCAAAATTATTGTGAAATATTATTCGTGCACATAGTAAAATGCGCGGTCATATTCAGAGAATGAATCCAAAGACGATCCTCAGAATTTCCGCTATTTTTTGCCTCACATTAACGATCTTTATACCGGGAAGACCTTACTACGAAAAGGTCCATTCCTTCGCCGCCAAACTGGCGCTGCAGCTTCTCGAAAAGAGTGACCGGAACCGACTTTTGTATCGTGAAATCTATAGTCCCGCTCACATGAGGGCTATTGGAATGGGCGCCTGGATGGAAGACTATGGTGTGGTAAGGGGGATCGACCGGTCCTTTCGTCATTACTATGATCCCGATGCCAAAGGCCCCCGGAAAGGCGTTCCCTATTATTTGTATTACCATTTCTGGAGAATCGAAGGGGCAGCAGTCAAGAGGCCGAAACACAGCGCTTATGAAGGAGCCCTCGAATGGGCGAGGAGAGGAACCGACCGGAGCGGTCGGTGGAGTACAGAGAATCCGTTCAACTGGGAAGGCGCCATAAGGGCATACGATTATACGTCGAGCTCCAGACTCGAGGCCTACCAGCGGTTGGGGCATGTGGTCCATCTCCTCGTGGACATGTCGGAACCTGACCATGCCGGCAACGTCCCCCACGGCGGAAGCGGTTTCAAACTGCCCGAATCCATCGATGAAATGTTCGGTGACAAAGTCATCGAAAAAATCAAAAATTCCACCCTCTCGGAGGAAAAAAAGCTGCTTTTAGCCCAAACCGTCATCCTTGCGTCGATCAAAATGAAGAGCATGTTGGCTAAGGGCGATCCCAATTTAAGAACCATCGGCTTCGAGGGCCTCATCGAAGACACCATCCCCCCAGAAATAGTCGGGGAGTTTTTTCCGGGAAAGTACGCCAAATACAACAAACCCAGCGAAGGATTCCTTCCCCATGCAGCTCCCATCGAGGTGAGTCAAGTCCGAAGGATGAAAACGCTCGATCATTATTTCAACAGTCTCGCCTATGAGAGCAAAAAAGCTGTAAAGGACAAGAAACAGTATCCCCTGGCGCTGGGATGTATGGACCTTTTCGATCATCTCAGGGTCTCGAATCGAACCTGGCTGGTGAACTATATGAAAAGACCCATATTGACCCAAGTCGAAACACTGCAAAAGGAAGCGGTCGAATACTTTGGCACAAAAGGTCAGCTCTATATCGTTCCGATCATCGACCGGAATAACAAAAGCGAATTACAGAGGTTCTATACTTTAGCCAAAGATCTTCTCGGTACAGCCATCGAAACCAGCGCAGGTTTGATGGAACACTTCCACGACCTCGTGAATCCTCCTCCCTATATCAAAAGTGTGAAGATCACCCAAGGCAGGAATATTGTTTATGATGCTTACTGGAAGGATACAGTTACCCCACGCGGCGGTACAACGAAATCGAGCCCCGCCAACCTCAGCTATTCCACAGTGCCGAACCGTGTCTTGATCAAGAAAAGTAACGCATCTTTGGAGCCGGATAAAGACGCCACGATCATTATCGAATTCGGCCCGAATTGTGCTGATTATCCCGAGCCCATCGATCCAAAAAGCATCAGTGTTTCGATCGGACCTAACTCTGCGACTGGAAGATTGCAGCAAACCGAAAAATCCACGACCTGGACAGGAGGATTTCGTGTCGCGTCCTCTATTTTAGGGACTGAAAAATCAATCACCATCTCTGTTCAAGCGAAGGATTCGCATATCCACTTCGATCCCAAAACTCGAAGTTTTGTCAGGGGTTTTGATCTGGATGCTGACCCCAAAAATCCGGCGAAACTCTGGTGCAAGGGAATAAACGGATATGTGTGGAATAATTATAAACGGGGAATCGATTCCAATCACAAGATATCGCTCAAAGAGCTCAGTCTCGATATCGAAGAAACACCCAAAGCCCAAGAAGAGAAGCCATCTGGCGCTGAAATTCCCGAGGAAGGCAAGCCGATCCAAAATAGCGAAGTGTTCTATTTGAGGCCGAACGTCAGTAAAGATATGGTCGGCTCTAACTATTTTCTTGTATTTCATACTCCTGTATGGCAAAAGAAAAACAGCTGCGTGACGATATTTTATATCAAAGAGGAGCTTCAGGATTCTAAAAATCCGGAACTCAGTTATATATATGAGAGTACAGCAAACTTGAATACGAATAGGATTAGCGGCAATGGTGTCTATCCACATAATCCCAAGGAGAATTGGAAGTTTCAAAACAGCAAATGGGATCCTTGGTGGGTTTGTTGCGATAACTTTTTGGGAACCTCGAGCTCTTTAAAGAATCTTGAAACCAATGAGCTCGTATATGATTCAGCCATATATAAGGCCACAGTATTGGCTAAGGATGATGAGGGGAAAATTTATAGAGCAGATACTTATTTTGATCCGAGTGAATGGGAGGTGAGTTCAGAAAGAGGAGCTCTTGGAAACCATCAGTGTTATAGGAAAGACAAGAAGAGAAAAGACTGAGCGTCCCTGAAAGCATGTTTATGAACAGAATGGGATCGAAAAAACGCCTTCTAACGATCCTCGCCGTTTTCTATCTGGCAATTCCTATTTTGGCAGCCCCAGAGAACGCCAAATTGATATCCTACTTCCAGGCCAAATCGATCCCCGTCTTTCAATTGGAAGATCGACAAGAAACAGTAGTCGTAAGGATTATGTATGCGACCGTCGATGAGCTGAATTTCGATAAGCTCGAGTCCGACCAGTTGACTGTGTTGCAAAAGATCGGCGATGAATATCCTCGGTCGCATGTTATTAAACTCGAATATTTCGCAAGCGATGTAAAAATACTCGAAAATGACTACAAAACAAGCGATGCCGTGGAGTTTACAAAGGGAGCCAAAGATAAAGAGAGCCTTCTGGCCGATGCCTCCTTAAATATTGTCGGCGGAAGAGATGCGCTCTTATCTTCCGATCCGCCCCGAGAATGGGATGTGGAGGAAGATGAAAGATCACCTGAAACAGGCAAAAATCGAGAAAATCTTAAAAGTCATTCACTTCCTCCAGTAAAGGAGCGGCTGGAAATGGCCCGCCAGTCCTTGGTCGTCAAGGATTATGATCGGGCCATCGGTCAATTCCGCACAACAGTGAATACTTCGCCGCTTCCTTCTTTTCAGGGGCTCGGTCTCTGTTATTACTATAAAAAATGCTATGACGATGCTTTCAGCTATTTTGCGAAAGCCTACAGAGAGAATCCGCGCTCTCCCCTCACTCTCTTCTACATGGCTGCGACTCTCGATCATTGGGGGCGGGGGCTGGAGGCTGCCTTTTGCTTTGAAACATACCTGCGACTCAATGATTCCGATAATAAACGAAGAGACATAGCTCGTCGGCGGCTGGATTACCTCAAAAGCCGGATGCGGCCTCGCAGTTATCCCCTCTACCGAACTGTCGATGAGGTTATATACGTGATTTTAGGCGACGAGTTCGACAGATGAGAATCAAACACTCTCTCTATAATACATTCATTATCGAAAATGACCTGATTAAGATCGCCTTAATCCTTTAGTTCAGGGACAAGGGAGATCTCTGTTCTTTTCGTTCCTCTATTCTGCTGATGTCCTGGTATCCTCCCTTTTTGGTGGATTTCTTGCTGACTTGTCCTTTATTTTATACGCATGATAGGTGATGAAGTCGCTCAAAGAATGAGAATTTGATGAAATGGTGGGAAAATCATCATCAACAAAAAAAACGAATTTCCCTTTTCATCCATCAAAGTGATGTGTGAGTATTGCTTATGATGGTCAATTCCCATATAATCCATTTGTGCACTTCCTTTGTTTTAAATTGACCTTGCGGGTAGTCTATCATACTTCCGACTCCCGCAGGAGGTGCATCATATCCTTATGTTAGCTATCTTTTTATTATCGTTCAGCAAAGAAAAAATCCAAGTAAAAGGAGGATTGGCATGACCAACAGCAATATCAAAAGACCTTTAGCAACATCTGGTGGTATCGTTCTCCTGACTTTAGGCATTGCTCTTTTCGGTGGCAGCTTCGTGCTGACCATTGATGGCCTTCGTGCTGCTGGGATAGCCCTTAGTGCTCTCGGGATTGTGTTATTACTAGTGGCAAGCCTTTTAAAGGGGAAAACCAAATAATATAGGAAAATCAAAATAATTGAGGCTGCCCCAGGCATGACGGAGAAGCTTTCTGGCAAAACGCGCCAGTAGCAGGACTCCTGACTCAAAGGCCATGCGGCACCATTCATTGAGAAACTTTTCTGCCTTTTGTCTGGAGGGCATTTTCCAGAGCCGGCGCAGCTCTTCTTTAAGCACATACGCAATGAAGATGGGATGATGCGCAGGAGAGCCGCCAAAGCCTCTCCTGCGCTCTGAGAGAGAGTTTTTCTTGTCCTTTAAGGAGAAGATAACGAGTTCCTTTGATCACCTTTTCTTCTGGAGTGCCTTCGAGTTTATTGGCCTCATCAACCCGGATTTCATTGAGAGTTCGGGAGTAATCAGCCAGAATGTGAAAGTGATCATAGACAAGGGGAAGCCCCCGGTAATAGAGACACACAGCCTTGGCATAAGGCTTCCACATGTCCATGGCTATGGCTTTGAGTCTTATGCCAATGCGCTTGAGGCGTTTAAAAAAAGGAGAAAGACTCTCCATCCGGCGACCCTCGCAAATACGGGTTTCTTTCCTATGGGTAAGAGTCGAATCACTCTCCATCGATAGCCTTTCCTCTTCACATCCCAAAATCTGCAGGCTCCGCAGCGCTTCTTTGATCGAACCATCTCCAAGTAAAAAGCGCCACCTTTTTGCCAGGATCTCAACTGATGAAATCCATAAAGGCCCAAAGCATGATACAATAGTGATAGGGACATCGTTATTCCTCCTTTTAAAAATGGTTTTGTTTCAATGAGGAATTTAATACGGTGTCCCTCTTTTTGCAATCCTAGGTATCCATTTCCGTGATGAACCTGGAGTTTATAGCCCGGGTAACCTCACATATTCCGGAAAAAGTTAACATTTATGTCATTTGTACTTGACTTCAGTCTCCACAGTGAAAAATTTGTAGTCTCTGTAGGTCACTTCTATTTCAGAGCGGACAAACCGGCCCGGATTCCATTTGAAATAATACATCTCTTTGATATGGTAGCGGCTGGGGAAAAGAATCCCTTTGTGCTCATAATCATACTCGGATACAAGCAGCGTCTTGGGTTCTGCGTCATATTGTTCTGCTTCCTCCTTCATCCACTGGTAATTTTTTAACGACTGCTGATTCCACTCGATCTTCAAGATGGCAGAGTCTTTTTGTCTGATCCACACGTCTCCATACAGATGTTTGACTTTGTTTTTGTCTCTGGGAGTCGCCCTGATGATGAGGACTCTGTCCCCTTGGTGTTTTTTTTGCTTGATGACCTCATAGGTGTGGTTAAGCTGTGCTTGGCGGCTTAAAAGACCGATGGGCCCGAATATGACATGCTGATAGGTAAACCTTTTTGTTTTCAAAAGTGCGTTTTTTTTGTTTTTTTCTTTTCCATCCTCTCTGAGCAGGATCCTTTTCTCTTTGATTTCTCCTTTTTTTCTGGTCAGCTGGTAGTCGTACACATAATGATGCCTTTCCACAGGACGGACCCGGTGATGGATGTAGTATTCCATGCCTGATTTCACTATGGGTCTTCCTCTTTTTTTAAGGCTGGGATAGATGATGGTGTTGATGGTCTCTTTGACCTCTTCCATGCACACAAAATACAAAGAGGTGTGGGAGAGCCTCTCGCAGTACTCAGCACAGTTTTCAAGGATGGGAGTCAGCTCATAGCTTTGAAAAAAAGTGGAATGGGCTCTGGAATAAACCCAGAAGATAGCGAATAAAAGAAAACATAAAACCGAGCTTAGAAAAATATGTTTTTTCATTTTTAAATCCCCTCTTTTTTATATATCAGTTTAAATGTTTATGGTCAAATTACCTCCTAAGAAATTTAACAAAACAAAAAAAGGAGGAATCAATGACCACCCAAGACAAGCTTATCGAAAGAAAGCTCTCATTGCTAGAGCTTGCCGAGTTTTTACAAAACATTTCTCAGGCCTGTAAGATCAACGGCTGTTCCCGTCAACATTTTTATGACATCAAAAAAGCCTATGAAGAGAACAAACACCTTAATCTTACTTTTAAGGCTGCCCGGCCCCCGCCTCTTCAGGCTCAGCTCCGAATAGCGGCTGAGGAACTATCAGAATACATGTGATATCCTAATCCTTTAGTTCAGAGGAAAGGGAGATCTCTGTTCTTTTCGTTCCTCTATTCCGCTGATGTCCTGGTGTTCTCCCTTTTTGGTGGATTTCTTGTTGAATTGTCTTTTATTTTATACGTATGATGGGTGATGAAGATCAACTTTCTTCTTCTCATTTTCTGATACCTAATTATCTCCATGAGTTAACATATAAAAAGGTTGGGCTGGGATGATAAAGAAGGGCTAATGGTACTGTGGTTTCTCAATCCTTGAAAAACGGTATCAGTCCTGGGGCCAGGGTGCCCTTCCACTAGTGCAGAGCCACTCGACGGCATCTCTCAAGGTTTCTGCGGTCGATCTTGAGGAATAACCCAGCTCCTGTCTTGCTTTGCTGTCATCATAGTACCAGTAATGCCCCATAAGCTCTGCTGCTTCCGTGTCAATGAACGGAGAGGAAGAAACAGCCTGGTTCAAAAAACCAAAAAACTTCCCGGTCCTTTTTGACATCACAAACCTTGGTTTGGGATAACCTGTGATCTCTTCAAGCATTGAAAAGATTTCGCCATAACTCAGGTTCTCTCCGCCCACGATGTATTTTTGCCCCTTCTTACCCCTTTTCATCCCCAGATAGAGACCTCTAGCCGCATCCCGCACATCCATAACATTCTGTCCACCACGGATGTACCCGGTCAATGAGCGCTTGAGATATAATAAAACAAGGCGGGAGCTGGAAATGTTCACATCGCCCGGCCCATAACAGTAGCAGGGATACACCCGCACCACAGGCAGCCCCCTTAGGATCCGCTCTCTTACAAAAAGCTCTGCCCTTCTCTTGGCTTTGACATACGTCACCTTCAGCCCATCCAGATTATATGCTGTCTCTTCGTCCGCTGGTTTCCGGTCCCCTCCCCCAAGTGCAAATATCGAATCAAGGTACACGATCTTTTTCAAATCTCTTTTCTCGGATTGTTTAAACAGATTACAGGTGATGTCATAATTCAGTTTCCGCACCTTTTCTCTGTCCTTGGGAAATGTGGAGATGAAACCCGCTGTATGAAACAACCGGTCCACACCATTGAGAGCAGCTGAGATATCCCCTGTTCTGAGAAGATCACCCTGGATGACCTCGAGATCCTTTTTGCTTTCGAGACCAGAAGCCTTCAATTTAGCTGGTTCTCTCACCAAGACTCTTACCTGCTCCCCTTTTTCCAGAAGCCTCTTTGTGAGATGCGAACCAATGAAGCCGGTGGCTCCGGTCACAAGTGTGAGACCACTCATATTAGCCTCCTCAGCTTTTTGAGTTTACCCTTATAAGGAGGATACAGAAGATTGTTCCTTATAAAGAACGGTCTCCTTAAAACACTTTTGTGGTGGGTGAACGTATCAAAGGAGTATTTTCCGTGATAGCATCCCAGGCCGCTTTTTCCCACTCCGCCAAAGGGAAGGGTCAGAACCGTTGTCTGCAAAATGATATCGTTGACACACACACTGCCCGCTGATGTGCTGTTGAGTATGCTGTCCCGGACTCGGGATCTTTTGGTGAAAACATACATGCACAGAGGCTTTGGTTTGGAGTTGATGTATGAAAGGGCATGGTCTAGGTTCTGGTAATCCATCACAGCAATAAGAGGGCCAAAGATCTCTTCCTGCATGATCGGGTCTTGGGGCTTCACATCTGTGATAATGGTGGGTGAAATGTAAAGCTCCTCTGGAATTGCCCAGCCTCCTGCGGCAATGCATCCGCTGTTCATGAGATTCATCACACGCTGGAAATGTTTTCTATTGATGATCCGCCCGTAATCCGGGCTGTCTTTGGGATCCTCACCATAAAATTCATGCAAACAGGTCTTCAGTTCCTCAAGAAATTCTTTTTTCATAGACTGATGGACCAAAACATAATCCGGAGCCAGGCAGGTCTGTCCAGCATTGATGAACTTCCCCCAACCAATTCTCTTTGCCGCAAGACTGACGGGGACATCTGGCTCAACCAAAACCGGGTTTTTACCCCCCATCTCCAATGTCACTGGTGTGAGATGTTTGGCGGCTGCCTCCATCACTTTCCGGCCGACTCCTTCTCCTCCTGTAAAAAAAATATGGTCGAACCGATGGGAAAGCAGTGCCTGTGCGGTTTCCGGACCTCCTTCAATGCAGGCAATGTGTTCTGGTTCAAAGGTGTCTTGAATGATTCTTGATATCAGGTTTGAAGAAGAGGCAGAGACTTCGGAGGGCTTCAAGACAGCACAGTTGCCTGCTGCCATGGCTCCTATAAGAGGATATAAAGTCGTGTGGAAGGGATAGTTCCACGTCCCAATGATCAGCACCTGCCCCAAGGATTCTGGATAAAGGTGGGATTTCGACCCAAGCAGCACCAGCGGGGTGCGAACCTTTTGAGGCCGGACCCAGGACCTTAGCTTCTTCCTTATGTACTTTAGCTCATAAAGGATGGTGCCGACCTCGGAGTACCAGGCCTCAAATTCAGGCTTTCTCAGATCTTTCCGAACCGCGTTGATGATCTCTGCTTCATGCTTTTTGACTGCATTCCGGAGCTTTTTTAGCTGGTTTATCCGGAAATCGACTCTCCGGGTCTTTGCTTTGGAATAGAAATCCCGTTGTGCTTTCAATGTCTCAACAATGTGGTCCATGGGATTTCCAGATATCAAAATGATACACATATAAAAAATGGTCGGTCAAGAAATAAATTGGGGACAAAAAATCTAAAAGCAGCTGTCAGTCTGAGAGGACCAGACGGCCGTATCTCACAAAATACTCCACTGCAGAAAACAAAACCACAATCAGGACAATCCAAAGCCCGATCCGAGCAATCACAAAAAAATCACCTAAAAGGTCTTTCCCTAGGATCAAGAGGCCTATGGTGATGGATTCGCACCACATCTTTATTCGACCGTAAGCAGAGGAGGCAATGTGATGGCTGCGGGATGAAGCAATGGCTCTGAAACCTGTTACAGCAATCTCTCTGCCGATGATGATGACGACCATCCATGAAGCCACTGTTCCCAGCCCCACAAGACAAATGAAAGCAGATGAGATCAGCAATTTATCGGCAATTGGATCCAGAAGCGCTCCTATTGTTGAGGTTTGATTTGTTCGCCGAGCCAACACTCCGTCCGCAATATCAGACAGAGCCGCCACGACAAACACCACAAACGCTGCCAATTCATGTCCCTGGAATGAGGATAACATAAAAACCACCAACAGCGGGATGCAGAGAATCCGGAAAAGCGTGATATACAAAGGTATCTTCATGAGATTCAAAAACATGATAACTCAAGACCAACCTCAAATACAAGAAAACCATAAGATATAGCCAGATGGATTTGTAACAAAAATATTGGCAATCCCTTTGATTTTTGTCATAATTGAATCAATTCCAATTGATCGGATAGAGAGACGTTTGAGACCAAATGAAAAGGCATGCTAAAAAACAAATCACAGGATACACCAGCGGAGTTTTTGATCTTTTTCACTTGGGACATCTGAATATTTTAAAAAGGGCAAAATCTCTGTGTGACCGCCTGATCGTGGGAGTCACTACCGATGAACTGGTGGGCTATAAAAATGCCAAAGTGGTGGTCCCTTTTGAAGAAAGGCTTGAGATCATCCAAAACATCAAATGTGTGGACCTTGCTGTTCCCCAGGATAACCTGGACAAGTATGTCATGTGGGAGAAACTGAAATTCGATGTGATGATTATCGGAGACGATTGGTTTGGAACCAAACGGCTAAAGAAATTTGAGCAGGACCTTTCTCAAGTGGGCGTAAAGGTCATTTATTTGCCCTATACTCAAGGCGTCTCCACCTCTGAGCGGAAGAACAAAAGAGAATCTCTCTCCAAAACAAAGCCAAAATAACCCAGTGGTCTACTTTTCCTGGAAAGGGAGGGAGAGCTTCTTTTCTCGAAGCTTGCGTCGTGTCTTTCCCTTAAGAAGGGGAAGGATCCCGATTCCTGAAATCGTCAGCCCCAGCACCCTTCTGATCAAAATGAAAGTGATTCCCATACTGATGGGGATGCTCAATATTTTGAATATGGTGACAAATGTGATCTCGTAAATACCAAAGGAACCAGGGACAGCCGGCAAAGTAAAAGACAGATTGCTCAAGGCTAAAATCAACAGACTTTCCGGATAACTGACTCCTTGAATGCCCACAGTTAACAGAGTGATATGATATTCGAAAGCCCACAGAAAAAACTGCACCATATACAACAAAAAGACTTGGACAAAAGTCTTTTTGTGAATTCCGTAAAATTCAGAAATGTAGATATCAGCATCCTTGATTTTATCTCTTTCGTTTTCAAACCTCTTGGGATGGACCTTCAATTTCTTCATCAAATCCAGCAGCCAGATGAAAAATCCTTTCTTCTGTTTCCGGTACAAATAAGTGATAAACAGGACCAAAAATGCAGCGAGGCCCATAAACGTCATTTTCAACCCCAGAGGCATATTAAAGACCAACACAGCAATGATCACCCCGATGACTATGAGCCCGATGGTTGACAGGAGTTCAGTGGTTTTATCCACCACCACAGACGCAAAGACCTTTCTCCTGCTGACCTTATCCAGAACCAGGGCACGAACAGCTTCTGCTCCAATTTTTGGCTGCGGAGAGATGAATCCAACGGCATAACCGGCCACTCTTGCCTTCAACAAATCACCATAAGAAGATTTGATGTCATATTGTTTACAGATCAATCCCCAATTGACAGTGCGCAGATTCAGATAGACGAAGCGAAGGAAAAACAAAATCATCCAGTTGTACCAGGCGATCTCTTTCAGAAGGTTCCAGATAAGCACAGGGCCTTCCTTAAAAAAGATGTAGACAAACACTCCCAGACAAATAAGAGCAATGATCCTCATAGTCTTATTCTTCATTTTTGAACCTTGACGCTCTCTTTTATATCAAAATATCTTGTAAAATACCCGAAAAATTGTCATAATCCTGTTCCTGTGCAGAAATTTTTTCATGTAACCGATTGAATCAAAAAGATGCCTGTGATGAATAGAAACGGCCGGGTTCTCATGCCGTTTTTCGCTGTAGCTGTGGTGTTCTTTATGATTTCTGCTGTGCTTCCGGCTCAGGAAATTCAAAGTTCTGATTCATTCCAAACAAAACATATAAATAACTTTACTCTGAGCCGCAAGGACCATTTGTCTCCAAAAAAGCATTTCTTAAGAGCTTTGCTGGAAACCTCTGTTTGTCTGGGTGTCTTGCAGATCCGCTATAAGAAGACACACACACGATGGGTGGAGGGAGTGCATAAATATCAAGCTACCTGGGAAGATCAAACAGAAAAATTTTTCAACTGGAAGAATTGGAATTATGATGCCAACTGCTATGACCTCAACTGGCAGCATTCTCTAGCCGGAGGGATCTACTACAATCTGTCCCGCACTAACAATCTAACAGTTTTAGAATCTTTGTTAATGTCCTGGGCCAGCTCATCATACTGGGAATTCATCGTGGAATACCGCAGCGATGTGTCCTTTAATGATCATATCTTCACTCCCCTGGGAGGCCTTCCCGTGGGAGAAGCCTGGTTTCAACTGGGAAAATTTTTTGCTGACCAGCCTGACACCTTGTCTCAAATCCTGTCATTCATCAATCCCATTTTGAAACTCAACAGACTTTTTGACCGCAAGAGTCGAGAGGGTCTCACATTGGAACCTTCCCCGGGCTGGTATGCCTTTCATGTGGATGTGGGCATCCGGAAGACACAGGTTCAAAGGGATGGTTCAGATCCGACAGCTCCTTATATTGAACTCCACACCCAGATCCTGAACGTTCCGGAATACGGAAAGGCAGGGAGGGAGAACCGTTTCATCACCAGACCTCTGTTCAGTGAAATCCATATCAATTCGCACGGTATAGGAAAGAGATTCGAAGAGGCCAACCTTTTGACTCGAGTGGTCTGGTTCGGGCATTTCCGGCAAAATATTGATTCGCTCAATCGGGGTTTTTCCTTTTATTTGGGAGGGGGGTCCGCATTTTCCATGGTCAAAAAAAAGCCGGGCACCACAAATTTCCCCTGCTCTCTGAAAGGCCGAAATCCGGATGAATTGGAATTGGATAGCCCCAGGCATTTTTCAGACAAACTGTCAGCTGTTCATATATTGGGCCCTGTGTTGGATTGGACATGGTTTTTCGGAGATCTGAAAATCCGGTGGCTGCAGGATATGTACGTTGATTTCGGCATGGTCAACAGTTTTGCGTTCAATGAATACTCCCGGCAATATGATTACTCCGGAGTGAAAACCCCTCTTCTGGTCAATGGCTACTATCACGCCTGGGGAGCCACCCTGTCCTCCAGACTGGCTGTTTACTGGAAGATAGTGACCCTGGAAGCTGACCTGAGATATCAGCGCTATGGTTCCATTGATGGGAAAGACCGGTTCCAGCATCTGGTGACCGATGATTTCCATCTCACTGACTCCCGATTTCTCTTCTCTTTGGCCTCAGAGATTCAAATCCCCGGCCTTCCTGTAGCGCTCAAGGCCTCTTATGAAGGAATTCATAGAAGAGGATGCATTAAAGATCTAACCGAAAAAGATTGGGAAATCAGAGGTTTTGTAGGAATCTCTGTGAAGTACTGAAATCCGCTATCTATGTTTGTTTCCCCCATTGGATGAATTTGATCAATTTGATTCCCACATTCACCACTACTTCAAAAGCCACCATAAAGATGAACAGGTCCAAACGGTTAAGAATCGAAAAAATGAGTATCATAAAAATCGACAGTCCTCTTGCTTCCGCAGCCAATCCTGTTTTTTTGGACTGATACATGATCATCAGGTAATACAGAGTGGTTTGTAAAAAATAGAGAGCCATGCTGAGCAAACCGATATGGAGAACAGTCAAATCATTGGAATATTTGAAGTAACCGACCACCAAACCAGTCAAGACAAAAAAATCCGCTATCCGGTCCAAAAAAATATCCAGAATGGCTCCGTATTCGCTGCACAAATCTTTGGATCGAGCCAGCATTCCATCCGCACAGTCAAAAATCGAAGACAGCTGAGCCAAAATCCCTCCCAAAATAAAAAAAACATAACTCCCCATAAAAAAGGAAACTCCGCTGCAAATTCCTAGAAAAAACGAAAAATAAGTCAGCTGATTCGGTGTGACAGATGTGGGGTACACAGCACGGGCAATGAGGGAAGCTAAAGGACGGGTGAAATACCGTTCCACCCGGAAATATTTGAGATAAGGGTAATCCGGGCTTTCCTTTAAAGATCTCTTAAAATCGAATTTCGAAAAGGTGCGTGCTTTAGCCATAGTCGTCATCCTTGTCTGGAATGCCTTTATACTTAACCCAAACAGATGAAAATTTCAACTTGAAATACAGGGACATCATACTCGTTTACCTTATTTTTTTTCATGTCTAAAAAGAAATCAGATTTGGTTTGACAGCAGCCTCTTTTTTTTGGTAATTTTTATCATGTTTGAAGACATGACAGGTATACAGGATTGACTCAAATGATGGATGACAACACTTTAGAGACATGGAAAGAGATCGCTTCTTATCTCAACCGCCGCATTCGCACCTGTCAGAGATGGGAACAGGAGTACGGACTGCCTGTCAAAAGATACCTTGATTCACACAAATCCCGGGTATTCGCCCATAAATCAGAAATTGATCAATGGCTGCTTTCCCAGAAAAACAAGACACGCAAAAGAAAAAAGCGATTTTTCCCCCAAGCCAGACTTCCAAAATACACCCTTCATCTCGCTGTCATCTCTCTCTGTGTGCTGCTGGTCCAACTGATCCTGCCTAAAGCAGCACAGGATATCCACAGTTTCAAAATCCAAGGCTCACGCATCCTTTTATTGAGTCCTGATCAAAAAAATCTGGGCTCTTTCAACACTCCTTACCACAACTTTGATAAAAGCCGGTATGTGGTTCAAAAAGACAGTCTCGGGTCTGTTTTCAAGACCCAGCGGTCTTACCAGATCCAAGATATTGACCAGGATAAATCCAAAGAACTGCTGTTTGTGGTCCGCACGCTCGACCGCAAGCACGAAAACAGATTGGTCTGCCTGTCCCATAGAGCCCGGGAAAAGTGGAGCTTTTCAGCAGGGGAAACTCATGAATCTTTATCCGGAAACCATCTCCAAAACCATCGAATTCTCGGTTTTCACACTGCAGACATCAATCAAGACGGACATTCAGAAATCTTGGTGGTCTCAAACAACACTTCACTCCGACAAGGCCTGGTGACTCTGCTCAACGATGGGGGGCAACTATTGGGAGTTGTTTCTTTCAATGGGAAGATCAGTGACTTTCGGTATCACACACGCCAAAGTCTCAAGACCATTCTCGTCGCCGGATATGACCTATTCCACAAACCAGTCTGCCAGGTCATTGAAGTCAATGATGTGGTTGATGCAAAGAACACTGAGGTTCAAAGTCTGATCCGGCTAGAAATCATCGATCAAATCATTTTTCCCACCAACGCAGACATCCAAAACGAATGCCGATCAAAGAACATTCCATTTGAAATCAGAATAGACCATAACAAAAAAGAATCCCGGCTTGTTTTCCAGAACTTGGTCCAGTATTATCTCTCACCAGATCTGAAGTTAAAGGATTTGTGCTTCTCCATAAGGATGCAGATGAAGGAGTTCTACAAAACAAACCCGGAGTCCCTTGCCGCGCTTAAAAAAAATCTTTTATTTGAAGGATTGAATGTGGTTTCTGTGGCCAGTCAACCCAAACCTTTCACTGACTAGTCCAGCCTTCTTTTATCGCCTTCTCAATAGATCACCATTCAATCATAAAGCACAATCAAAACTTCCACAGAACCATCACACTCTTCGCATCCGCTCCACTCTCCCATACCCAGCCAGAGAGTTCCTTTTTGGTAGGCTTTGAACAGGCCCCCGCGTCTGATGATGATGATTCTATCTAGGATCTCTCTTTTATAGCTTTCATACCCCAATTGTTGTGGTCTGGAATCTGCTATGAAGCCAACCAGAGCATTGTCGCTGATGGTTCCCTTGCCCGAACCTTCCGGACCATTTGCAGGGAGACCGTATCCGCTGATCCATGAACCTCTGGCATAGATCTGATAAAACTGATCTTTTTTTAGCTTGATTCCAGAGTCCTGCCAACCTTTTTTAGCTGATATGAGCACATGCCTGGATCTGACCAGACTCTGAGCAGACAGAACCATGAGATTGGCAATCAAAATCCCTGAGAGAACAAGTGTCTTTTTTTTCATTATTCATTCCTCCATCAGTCAAACACAAATTTCAAGGCCGAAAGTGTTCCTAATTTACCATAAAACCCTTAGTGAAATACAGGGACACAATACCCATTTACCTTATTTTTCTGCGGCCTCCAATAAGGATTCAATGGGATTCATCTGATGAGAAATCCAATTTTGTTTTGACTGAACTTGTTTTCTATGCCATAGGGGTGGTATAGTCAAGAGTTGAGTTGGCCTCTGCGCCACAGTGTTTTTGCACAGATTTGAACAAAGGAAAAGAGCATGATGAAACGGGATGACAAAGGATATTTAACCTATTGGAACGATGAAGGAAAAATAAGGGTTTTTTCCGGTATCCAGCCCAGCGGAGAGCTGCATATCGGAAATCTTTTGGGAGCCATCTCCAACTGGGTGACTTTTCTGGATGACTATGAATGTATATTCTGTATTGTGGATCATCACGCCACCACCATTGAGTACGATCCCCAAAAAATGCCTCAATGGATTTTTAATGCAGCTGTAGCCAACATGGCCGCTGGTTTGGATCCTGACAGATGCACCCTGTTTGTTCAGAGTGAGGTCCCGGAGCACACGGAATTGGCATGGATTTTCAATACAGTCACACCATACGGGGATCTCTCTCGAATGACTCAGTTTAAGCAAAAATCAGAACAATACCGGCATAATGTGAATGTGGGTTTGTTCACATACCCGGTGCTTCAGGCTGCGGATATCCTTCTTTACAAAGCCAGCGCGGTTCCTGTAGGCGAAGACCAGGTCCAGCACATTGAATTGGCCCGGGAAATCGCGCGCGGATTCAATAACCGCTTTGGTGAAGTTTTTCCCGAATGCCAGGCGCATTTGACACAAGCCAAGCGCATCATGGGTTTGGACGGAAAAAACAAGATGTCCAAGAGCCTGGGAAATGCGATTGGGATTCTGGAACCTCTGGAAAGCATCTGGAATAAACTGAGACCAGCCAAGACCGATGAACGGCGTCAGCGCAAAAAAGACCCCGGGAATCCGGAGGAATGCAATATTTACACCAGTTACCATTGTTATTTCTCTCCAGAAAAAGACCTGGAATGGGTCCGTAAAGGATGCACTCAAGCTGCCATGGGCTGCCTGGAATGCAAAAAAAAGCTTTTGGACAATATGGACAAACTGTTGTCTCCCATCCGCAAAAAAGCCCAGAAGTATAAGGATGATCCCGAATTTGTTTATGACGTTCTCTCCACAGGAGCAGAAAAAGCCAGAGGAATCGCAGAGCAAGTGACTGAAGAGGCGAAGAAGGTGATGGGATTGATCCGTTCGTCTTGAATATATTCCCTGAGGAAACAGGAGAAATGTCTGAGACATTGTTTTTGAAAAAGTCTTGCAAATCGCTTAAAAGAAAATAATAATAATAACATCGCCATTTTTTGAATAAGTCAGGTTAATTCAACTTAATCAAAGGAGAAAACATGACAGAATCCATCAAGAAAATTCTTTGGGCGACTGATTTTTCTGATGAGGCACAGGAAGCACTTTTGTATACAGAAGCCTTTGCCAGAGCCTTTAAAGCCCAGGTCGTGGCCCTTCATGTGGTCCCTGATTTTTCACCCGCCCTCTACGATGCGGCAGAAGTGATCAAGGGTGAGATTGCAGAAAGAGTGG
Source organism: Candidatus Aminicenantota bacterium (assembly GCA_014727835.1). Taxonomy (GTDB): domain Bacteria; phylum Acidobacteriota; class Aminicenantia; order Aminicenantales; family Aminicenantaceae; genus WJMT01. The sequence goes on from WJMT01000020.1 coordinate 18,726, forward strand.
CATCTGTTAAAGAAGAAAAAAAGAAAAAAATCAAAGACATTGAAAAATCCAAAAGTATATCCATAAAAGCCATTATCAAAGAAGGCAATCCAGCTAAGAAAATCATTGAAACTTCAGAGAAGGAAAAAGCAGACTTGATCGTGCTGGGAAGAAGAGGCTTGTCCGCAGTAGAGAAGCTCTTTATTGGGAGTGTGGCCAATAAGGTCCTCCGCAATTCTTCGATTCCTCTGCTTTTGATCCCTAAAAATCATGCTCAGCCCCGTTTTAAAAAGATCCTGGTTCCCACGGATTTCTCTGATCAAGAGGAGAAGGAAAGGGATTATGCATGGAAACTGGCCAAAAAGTTTGACTCTCATCTTCTCCTTCTTCACGTCCTTGAGCTTCATGACTACAAATTCCCGCCCCGTGTGCTGGATGAGATGTTTGAAAAAGTGGAACAAAGACTGAAGCAAAGAAAAAAAAGAGAGAGGGAAGATATTCAGGTCTCTGAAAAGGTCTTTCACTCCATCAACGCAGCTCTGGGCATCACTGACTATGCAGAGGAAAACAAAGCAGACATGATCGTGATGTCCACCTGTGTACAGAGCCAATGGGAGCGGTTCTTTTTAGGAAGCACCACGGAAAAGGTCATCAGCTTTTCCTCTGTCCCAGTGCTCGCCATTCCCCCAAGTTACTGGGAATGATTGAAGCGGATTTGAATCTCACCAAAAAAACAGCCCCTCTAAGCATCGCACTATTTGACTATGCATATATATAGTTTTAATATAGTTTTTATAGACTTTACGGCTTATTAGAACCCCAGGAAACATACACTGACAAAGGAGTGGTGTGGCTCTCTATCTGTTTTCATCAACTGAGGAAAAAAAGGCTGCCAGACTGCAGAAGAAGCCAATGAGACAGCTGAAGGAAAAGGAGTTAAAGCGACAGCTATCATCCTTGATCCGGAAGGAGACATCGGCCACACAAACGATGCCAAAGCCACTCGTCATATGTTCATCATCAATAAGAAAGGGATTCTGGTCTACAACAGAGGGATTGGCAATAGCTCCCAGTAAAATCCGGAACAGGCTAACAATTATGGCAAAGCAGCCCTGGATGAGCTCCTGGAAGGGAAATCTGTCTCAACGCAAATCAGTCGCCCGTCTGGATGTTCGGTCAAATACAAGTAGGATTTGTTGGAAACAAAACACACAAAAAGAGAAATAAAATAAGACTGACGCGGTTTCTCACCCCGCAGCGCAGGGGATTTCCCGAAAACCGGGGGAGCGAGTTTTTCAAACCGCGTCAGTCGTTCTCTCAGAAATAAATAGGTAAATAGGTATTGTGTCCCTGTATTTATTTTTGGGTTTGGTGGAGGAGCTGGCACATCTCGACCAGTTTGATGAATTCGGCCCGGTAACCATGCAAATCCCGGCCCTTTCCATCCTGAGCCAGTCTTAAGATGCTTTCAAAGTCTGTGCTCCCTTTGAATTCAGAATCCCTGAGCAGCATACCAAACTCTGCCACTGCCGCAGAAAATTTGAAATCCACTGAAGTCTGTTCTAAACGAGTCTCATCATCTGTCACCGGTACCTGGATGAGCCGGCTTTTGTTTCCGTCCGGTTGTTTGTATCTCAGTTTTACGGTCATGACCTCAGGGCTTCGGAATGCTTTGGGATCGATCTTCACATCCTGATACTTGAGGTCCTTGATCTCAGCCACTTCTTCCTTAGAACCATAAGGGATCACTTCATACAAAGCGGTCACTGTATGGCCGGAACCCAGCTCACCTGCGTCTTTGGTGTCATCTGCAAAATCCTCCTTGTCCAGGATCCTGTTCTCGTATCCGATCAGCCGGTAGGCATTGACTTTGGCGGGATTGAACTCGACCTGGATCTTCACATCTTTGGCAATAGTGAACAGAGTGCCTGTCAAGTCAGACATAAAGACTTTTTTGGCTTCCAGAATGTTGTCAATATAAAAGTAGTTTCCGTTTCCTTTATCTGCCAGCTTCTCCATACGGTTGTCCTTGTAATTGCCCATTCCAAAACCCAGCACTGTTAGGAATACGCCTTTTTCTCTGTATTCTTCGATCATCCTCACCAGCTCTGAAGTGCTGCTCACACCCACATTGAAATCACCGTCTGTAGCCAGGATCACCCGGTTGTTTCCATTCCGGATAAAATGCTCCATAGCAGTCTTGTAAGCCAGCTTGATACCCGCGCCACCAGCTGTGGAGCCGCCGGCCCTCAGCCTATCCACAGCCTCGATGATCTTTGTTTTTTGGGAAGCAGAAGTGGAGGGAAGAACGACTCCGGCAGCTCCGGCATAAACCACAATAGAGACCCTGTCTTTAGCGTCCAGCTCCTTGACCAGCAGTTTGAATGCGGTCTGAAGCAGGGGCAGTTTGTTGGGAGATCTCATGGAGCCGCTCACATCCAGGAGAAACACCAGATTGCTTTCTGGCTGCTCCTGAGCGCTGAGCTCACGCCCCTGAAGCCCGATGTGGATGAGCCTGTGGTCCCTGTTCCAGGGACAGGAAGACATTTCCGTATAAATGGAAAAGGGTTTATCTTTTCCCGGGAGCGGGTAGTCATAGTCAAAATAGTTGATCATCTCTTCAATGCGCACCGCATCTTTGAGAGGGAATTGATTGGTCCGGATAAACCGCCTGACATTGGCATAAGAAGCCGTGTCTACATCAATGGAAAAAGTGGAGAGAGGATTGTGCAGGGTGTTGAAAAACCGGTTCTCATAGATCCGGGAATACTCCTCGGTGTTATAGGGGGTGTAAACACTGGCAGGAAATTGAGCGGATTGGGGCCTGGCTAAAGAGGCTCTCTCAGCGGTGACACCACCAATAACACCTCCCACCACACCTTTCAGGCCTTTTTCGGAATCAGTCAGCATCAATACATCCATCTGGAGTCGGATCTGAATCTCCACTGTTTTTTCCAAAGAAACCTTGATTCCTTTTTTCTCAAAACGACTGAATCCTGCGATCCCGGCATACAGGTCATAAGTACCGGGAGTGATGTCTTTGAAATAAAAAGATCCTTTGACATCTGTGGTAGCAGTGTGCTCTTTGCCGGTTGTCTGCTCCTTGATCTTGATCGCAGCCCCTGGAATAGCACTCCCCTGCATATCCATGACAGTTCCCTTGATCCCGGTTGTCCCATTTGCCTGGAGGAGCATCCATGAAAAGATGCCCAATACCATCAATCCGAAAACTGATACTTTTGAAAAGCTCTTGACTGTCATTTTCATCTCCTTGTGTTTGATTGGCCCTGTTCTCTATTCATCCTTCATTCAAATATACAAATCAGCCACCCAAATATTCCATTTTGATGGATAAAAAAAGAGATTTGAAAAGCGAGGACAATCAAAACATCACAGTTTCACTCGCCTGGGTTTTGACATAGACCATGATCATCCGGCTCACGATAAACACCAGTACACCGGCAATGGCAAACAAATACAGAGTCAGAAACACCACATTGAACAGGGACTGCTTCACGGATTCAGCCTTTAAAAAGAACAGATCAAACACCGTCTTTCCAAAAAGGATGATCAGAATGGCCGTGCCCCCGGCAGAGCGATAGATATACCTTCTGGCATTCTCTAAATCCAAAGATCCGATTCCCAAAAGAGGAAACAGCAGCCATGCTGCACACACCCACAAGGCGATCACAATGAGAAAACCTTTTTTGTTTTTGATCACACCTGTGTTTTCCGGCATTCTCTTTTCCCTCTTGTCAAAGACTTTTGTACAAAGCACCATGATATAGACTGTGGATCATCCGTACCCCACAAATCTGGACAAGGAACAGCGCTCAGGAGATGAACCGGATGGCCAAGGGATAGCGGTATTTCTCACCATTGTTCGCCTTGACTGCAGCCACAATCACAAACACGATGGTCAAAATCCCGATCCCGATCAGCAGAAAAATCCCGATAACCACCAGAATGAGCAGAGCCGCGATGATGGCATAGATGGTGACGGATATTTGAAAATTCAGACTCTCTTTTCCCTGGTCGTCAACAAATTCGGACTCATCTTTTTTGATCAGCCAAATGATCAGCGGGCCGATGACATTTCCAAAAGGAATCACAAATCCGGCCAGAGCAGCCAGATGACAGAACATTCCCCAGTCTCTTTCTTGCTTTTGTTCCATTTTTTTTCCTTTAAAAATTTTATGCACCACTTATACCACAATACAAACCCGCAGTAAACATCAATGTTCATGCAGATAATAATCCTGGATATTTACATGCCTTCACATAACAAGTATAATTTCTTTTGCACCAAATCATTTTGCACCTGGAGGAACATTTCCAATGAAAAGAAAAATCCTTTGTTTGTTTTTTATTGTTTTGCTTGCAATGCCTTTATCCTCAACAGCGGCTTCATCGGAACACAAGACCATTCAGAAAGCCAACTATGAGCTGGCAGCCCGGTTTTCACCGGCTAAACTCAAAAAAATGGTATTCACCACTTCAGTGGACCCTCACTGGCTGAAACACAGCGACCGGTTTTGGTACACTTTTGAAACCAGTGAAGGAAAAACATTCTACATCGCAGACCCAGAGAAAAAGAACAAAAAACCTCTTTTTGACAATGTGAAGATGGCAGCTATGCTCACCGAGATCACCAAAGACCCATATGATGCCAAACACCTTCCCATCAAAGAGATCCGGTTTGTTAAAAAAGATAAAGCCATCCAATTTGAAGTCAAAAGCTCCCAAGATGAAGAAGAAAAAGACAAAGACAAGGACAAGGAAATGGAAAAAGAGGATATGGAACAAACAGATGAGGAACAGGACAAAAAGGAAAAACCCAAGAAAAAGACCTTTTATTTTGAATACGACCTATCAACCGGCAAACTGAACCTGCTCAAAGAATATGAAAAGCCGCCGGAAAAACCGGACTGGGCTAACATCTCCCCGGACGGGGAAAAGATCGTATTTGTCCGCCATCACAACCTCTTCTGGATGGACAAGGACAACTATGAGAAAGTGGTCAAAGACGAAAAAGCCGAAGACATTGAAGAACACCAGCTCACAGAGGACGGAGAAGAAGACTACAGCTATGCCCAGAGAGAAAGGGGCGAGACCAATGTGGAAAAGGAAAAAAACAAAGACAAGCGCAAACCTGTGCGGATCGTGTGGTCCCGGGATTCCAAAAAGTTTGCCATGGTGCGGACAGACAACCGCCAAGTTAAGGACCTTTGGGTGATCAATTCCATTGCCAGGCCCAGACCCACACTGGAGACCTACAAATATCATATGCCCGGAGAAGAAGAAGCGCCCCAGTATGATTTGCTGATCTTTGATTTCCAGGACAGCCCAAAAACCCAGGTCAAAGATGACCGGTTTGAAGACCAATCAGTCTCCATCCTCACAGCACCCTGGAAAGAAAAAAACAGGGACGACAGAATCAGGCCTGCCCTTTGGCTGGCAGAAACCTCTGACAAGCTGTACTTCACCCGGACCAGCCGCGACCTTCACAAAATCGACATCTGTGTGGCTGATGCCCGGACCGGTGATGTGCAGGTGCTGATCGAAGAAAGGCTCAACACCTATGTGGAGACCAGACGCTTAGGCCTGGTCAACAACGGAGAAGAGCTCATCCATTGGTCTGAACGGACCGGCTGGGCTCATTTCTATCTTTATGACGGTGAGGGCAACTTGAAAAACCAGATCACATCCGGCCCTTATCACTGTGATGGGATCCAGGGCATAGATGAAAAAAACAGAGTGCTCTACTTTACAGCCAATGCCAGAGAACAAGGAGAAGACCCGTACTACACTCATCTCTACCGGGTCAATTTTGACGGCACAGGACTGGAGCTTCTGAATCCCGGAAATTTCAACCACTACTCCCGGATGTGCGACTCCAACCGGTTCTTTGTGGACAATTATTCCCGTGTGGACACCACTCCTCAATCCGCAGTTTTTGACCAGAAGGGAAACAAACTCATGGACCTGGAAACCACAGACCTGTCTCTTCTCATGGAAGCCGGCTATCAATATTGTGAGACCTTTGAGGTCAAAGCTGCAGACAGCATCACTGATCTTCATGGGGTGATGTACAAACCGTTTGATTTTGACCAGACCAAAAAATACCCCATCATTGCCTATGTGTATCCAGGCCCCCAGACCGAATCTGTGCCCAAATCCTTTTCTGTGAGGAGAGGAAACATGAGCCTGGCTCAATTCGGGTTCATCGTGATCTGCGTGGGAAACCGGGGAGGGCATCCGGACCGTTCCAAATGGTACCACAACTACGGATACGGCAATCTCAGGGACTATGGACTGGCTGATAAAAAGTTTGCCATTGAACAGCTGGCCGCCCGCCATCCCTTTATTGACATGGACAAAGTGGGGATCTACGGGCATTCCGGAGGAGGTTTTATGTCCACAGCCGCCATGCTGGTCTACCCGGACTTTTTTAAAGTGGCGGTCTCTTCATCCGGCAACCATGAAAACAACATCTACAACAGGTGGTGGAGTGAAAAACATCACGGAGTCAAGGAAGTGACCGATGAAGAAGGCGAAGTGACCTTTGAATATAATATTGACAAGAACTCAGAAATCGCCGGGAACCTCAAAGGGCATTTGCTTCTGACCACCGGAGATATTGACAACAACGTGCATCATGCCAATACCTTCACCATGGCTCATGCCCTGATCAAAGCCAACAAGAGATTTGATTTCTTCATCTTCCCAGGCCAGCGGCATGGATACGGAGACATGAGCGATTACTGGTTCTGGCTCAGAGCTGATTATTTCTGCAAGCACCTGATCGGAGACTTCTCCCGGAATGTGGACCTGCTTTACATTCAGAAGGATGAGCCCCAAAACGAGGATAATAAATAGAAAATCTGAGAGTAAGATTTTCATTTAAAGGAAATTGATAAAAATTATCTTGGTAATAATTATGTATAAGCTACTTCTGCATTTTGAGTCTCTTCCACATTTTCATGAGGAACAAACCAGAGGCTGCAGCCGCCACACTCAACACTAGAGCAAGCCCTGTTTTTCCATAGACATAGTAGCCGACAGCAAATAAAGCACTGTACACTCCAAAACACCCCAGGACCATGCACAGGAGACCCTCAGGAACATCCCAGCTCTCTCCTTTGGGCTCCACAGGTTCCCCATCCTGCTGCGCATCTCTCACCACTTGCCTCCAGCCCGGTCCACCTGGTTTGACCAGCCGGTAAAACGAACGGAGGGTTTTTTTATCTGAAGGCGATGTGAGAAGAGTGATACTGATCCAGCTCACAGTAGTGATGCCCACTCCGATCAGAAGCTGGAAATGGGAAGATATGGGGGACCATCCGGTGTGGGGATGGATGGCCTGCAGATAAACCGCTACCACAAAAGAGACCACCATAGCGGTCAGCTCACTGAAGGGATTGATCCGCCACCAAAACCAGCGCAGGATGAACAAAAGCCCTGTACCGGCGCCCACCTGCAGCAAGATTTGGAAGGCCTGCAGAGCATTGCTCAAAAGCAGAGCCAAAAGCCCTGTCAGAATCATCAATCCCACAGTGGAGATTCTGCCCGCAAACACCTGTTTTTTTTGATCAGCCTCAGGATTGATGAAGCGTTTGTAGAAATCATTAACCACATAAGAAGATCCCCAGTTGAGGTGGGTGGAGATAGTGGACATAAACGCAGCGATCAGAGAGGCCACCACTAATCCCAAAAGCCCGGTGGGAAGAAAAGTCAGCATGGCCGGATAAGCCATATCATGTCTGATCACATTGGACGCCACATGGGGAAAAGCGGCCCGCAGAGACTCCAAATCAGGGAACACCGCCAGAGAACACAGCGCCACAATGATCCAGGGCCAGGGTCTGAGGGCATAGTGTGTGACATTGAAAAGCAGGGTGGCCCCCACTGCGTGGCGTTCGGATTTGGCAGACAGCATGCGCTGCACAATGTATCCCCCGCCTCCGGGTTCCGCACCCGGATACCAGACGCTCCACCACTGAACAGCCAAAGGAAGAACAAACAAAGGTATGAGAGCCTCCCCCCTGCTGAAATCAGGAACCAGGCTCAACTTGGACACGATATTCGAATCCGTGAGAAGGGAATGGAGACCTCCCACCTGAGGAAGACGGACCGCCACCACAGCGGCACCAATGGCTCCGCCCATAGCAATGGCAAACTGGAAGAAATCCGTGATGAGCACTCCCCTCAATCCGCCCAATGCACTGTACAACACGGTCACCACAGAAGCAATGAGCAGGGTCTGAACCGGAGTGAGTTTGAGCATCACTCCTCCGATTTTGATGATGGCCAAAGACACACTGGCCATGATCAGCACATTGAAAAAAACACCCAGGTATAGAGCCCGGAATCCCCGGAGAAAAGCAGCGGCTTTCCCGCTGTACCGCAGCTCATAAAACTCCAGATCAGTCAGGACCTTGGAACGCCTCCACAGTTTGGCATATACAAAAACGGTCAGCATACCGGTCAGAAGAAACGCCCACCAGACCCAATTTCCTGAAACTCCGTTCTGCCGAACAATATCTGTGACCAGATTGGGCGTATCGCTGGAAAAGGTGGTGGCCACCATGGACACACCCAAAAGCCACCACGGCATGTTTCTTCCGGAAAGAAAAAATTCTGTAGAGCTTTTCCCTGCTCTCTTGGAAACAGCCAGGCCGATCAAAAGGGAGAGGACAAAGAACCCGATGATAAAGGCCCAATCAACGGTCTGCAGCGCCAAATCACATCTCCTTTAGGTTTTCTGTCTTCGATTTTTTGTTAATAAGAAGAAAATATACTGCATAAGATGTGAAGAGTAAAGATAAAATGGCTTCGTCATTGTATGACTCGCCAGGACACTTTGCCCAAGCCCTCCTCTCAAGCTTCATGATATTCGGGTGTGGCTGAAGCGACATTGAAGATTTAGCCTTCTGATGAGTTTTTTTAGGGAATCCGGCAACGCCGGACGACGAGTATGTCTGACCCAGAACGGGGGGAGTTACACAGGAGCCGAAAAAAAGGAAGAAGAACGGCGTTAAAAATCTGAACCGAGCACAAGCCACACCTGAATATCAATCAATTCTTTTTCTCGATCTCTTTGATCAGGTTCTGCACATTCTCCTGCTTGGGGTTGAGCTTTAAAGAGGCATTCAAAACTTCCATCGCTTTTTTGTTCTGGTCGGTTTTGTGATAGCAAAAGCCCAGTGAGTTGAGCAGTCCTGTATCGCTGTCGTATATTTTATTGCCTTCCAGAAAATTTTTGATGGCGTCTTTGTATCTCTCCAATCCCATCAAAGCTTTTCCCTTGAGCAGATAATACTGAAAGGTCAGGTTTTCAATATCTTTGAACTTTTCTGCCATGTCCAAGGCCTGGTTATAACTCTCATTTTCTACCAAAAAACTGGTGTAGTCCAGCACACCTCTTTGAAAATCCGGATTCATCTGATAAGCCTGTTTGTAGTAGGACTCTGCTTTGTCCATATTCCCTAGATTTCGATTCTGCGAGGCCAGCATATAGAAGTAAATAAAACTGTTGGATAAAGGAAATCCCTTAGAAAAAGAGATGGGATGCCCCACTGAATGATTGGGAGAGATCACAAACTCAACAGACTGTGTATCCATGACCTTCTGTGTGCCGTCCAAAAGCTTGACCTCTGCTCTGTAATAATCCGGTGTCAGTTCTTGGGCAGAAACAGAGTGACTGAAACTGATCACATTCTGGAACGGAGAACCCTGGAGAAGAATGGAAAAAGACTTGCTGGCAGGATTTTTCTCTTTTAATCCCTGAACTGCCAGCTCCATTTTTCCGTTTTCCCAAAGAGACCGGTCGATGTTGGAGACCACAAACAAAAATGCGATCTCATCTGAGGCAGAGAAGGTCTTGGAGGGGTCTAAAACCAGCTTCTCATTCAATACTTTATAGGGGATGTGAAGGTCTCTCTCATACTCCCGGAAACTGTATCCCACAAAAGGGCCCAGGATCTCCGGAGAACCAGAGCTTTCCTTGACCTCAACGCTCTTCTCCAGAATGGTGAACTCCTTTCCCACAGAATTTTTCAAAAGGGCGGTGAGCTCATACCTTCCTTCGGTCAAAGGAAAAGAATCCTCTACAGAGACTCCACTGGCTCTCACTTTTTCCAGGTCTTCCGGCGGGAAATAATAAGGATAATTTTTGGTATATTGAAAAACGATCTCCTCTCCTTTGCGGAGGCTCACATTCAGTTCAAAATTGCAAAAATACTGGTCATTGGGTTCATAATAATCCACGGAAAGATTCTGAGGGACGATGGAAAAATGAACAAAATTCAGATTCACCTGAGGATCTCTGATGATGGAAACATCAGAGACATTTTCAATATAATTGGTCATGTAATCAGTGCTCACCAATCCCTTGTAATCCATAAAATTAGTGGCATAAGTGGGATTGATATCTTTCTTAGGAGATTCAAAGATCTCAGCCATAATGATGTTGTTTTCCGGGCTGGGCTGAAAATTAAAAGGAATATCGCCCGGGACCACAGACAGCGCAACCAAAGACAATGTGGGCGCCAGTTGTTTGATTTTTTCATAAGCGGCCCGATAATCTGTGAAATCCATTTCTCTTCCTTTTATCAGAAGACTGGTGGGGCCGTCAGCCACCGGGTCATAAAGCCGATACTCTCCAAATCCTCCTCTTTTGAAAAAAACCACTGCAAAATGAGGGGGAAGTCCCCTTCCCTCACCTCCGTAGTAATACCAGACCTCGACCGGATAAAGCTCTTTCATGCCTTCAAAGTATTCTTTACTGGCCGGTTCTCCCAGAATGATATAGATGCGTCCTCGGTCCGTCCGCCATCCTTCTCTGGAAGTGCCCCGGCCCAAAAACTCATTGGCATATTCAAATCGTTTGATGTGCTCTTCTCTGTATTCATTCCTCTTGGTTCCGGGTGTGGGATCTCTCTGCTTCCAGAATGATTCAATGAAAATATCTCTTTCCCTGCTGGTGGTGAGCTGCAGGAACACATCCCTTTCCTCATCCAGCATGATGTACTGAGTCAGATCTAAAAATTCCCTGTATTGGGCAGGCAGATCCTCTCTCTTAATTTTGCCGACTGATCCCATCAAAGGACAAAACAAAAGAACACTTACCAGAAATGCCAATATCTTTTTCTTCATTTTAACACCTTTTTTTCAGGCCTTGGATCAAGGCCTTTGATTATCAAATTCCTTTAGTCTGACCTATTCATAAAAAAATGGCGACGTTTATATTCTAATTTTAAAGATCTTTCGAGTTCGTCCGATATCCGGCTTTCCTATAATCAGGATATCAAAAAAATACTTCCCTGGTTTCAAATCAAAAGAGAAAGTGAATGAGATCTCCTCTTGATCCACCAATTCTCTTTCTGTGGACTCAAAATGTCTGTTTTCAATGAATGTTTTTTTCTCCGCACCCTTTTGATCCGCATACACATAGAACTGGAATTCAAAATCAGCCATCAACATCCCGTCCTCTTCCACAAAAGAAATCCCTTTGACCGGAAAGGAAACAGTCAGCTCTTTGGCGCTCCGCTTGAAATTGGCCTTGAAATCAATGTACTGGGTCCCGATTTCATTGCTGTAGGAGATTCCAAACTTGGCCAATTCCATCGCCTGGGAAAGACTTCCGTAGATGCCGGAATAGGGATTCAGAGTGTAGGTGTTATCCCCTCTTTTATCGATAAACTGCACGGCAAAGTTGAATCTGTAGTAGACCCACAGCAGGTAGCCTTTGACTTCCGGATAATTGAGCATGGGCTCCTGTTCGATCCGGTCCGGAAACCCGAAATAAATATAGATCCGGCCCCGGTCAGTCTTCCAGCCGGGAATGCCTTCTTTAAACCGGTCGTTGGCATAATCGATCCGTTCATAGAATTCCTGTTTGAACTCATTGGGGTCTGTCTGAGGAGTGGGATCTCTCTTCTTCCAAAAATCCTGGATAAACTCCTGCCTGGACTCTTTATCAGGGAGATGATGAAAGATCTGTTTCTCCTCTCCGGACATGATCAAACGGGCTTCTTCATAAAAATCCTCACTCTCCGGATCAAAATTCACTCTATTCGAATACGAACAGCTGAACAGAAAAACCATCAGAAGAAGGAAAATCACTCTTAGTGTTCCTGTTTTTGTCATGTTTTCCTCTAATATTATCTTCTCAGATAATCCAAAAATCCTTGTACCTGATTTGCTCTCTCAGAATCAGGGTCGATCTTCAAATATTCCTCAAACTGCACAATGGCCTGTTCGTTTTTTCCCAGGGTGAGATAAGTCAATCCCAGCTGGTACAGCCCATCCAGAAAATCATCTTTCACCTCAATGGAACGCTGATAATATTTGAGAGCTTCCTCATAGTTGGCCATGTTGTATAGCCGGGTTCCTATATTGTAAAGCACTACCGGATCATCGATTTCCTCAAATTCAATCTTCCGGTACCATTCCAGGGCTTGTTCGTCATCCCCTTTGTTTTCATAGGCTTTTCCCACCAGCAGTTGGGCATCTGAAAGAATGTTGGTATCTGCATCCTCAGGAGCATCCTCCATGATTTTTTTATAATATTCAATGGCTTTGTCATACTGTTCCATCTGAAAATAACAGTTTCCGATATTCTGGTTGATGATGTAGAGTTCGGGATTTTCTTCCAGCAGCTTTTGGTAGGATTGGACCGCTTGTTCGTATTTACCGGCATCAAAGAGTTCATTCCCGGCAGACAGTTTTTCCTGAATCTCATCAGTAAGCACAATGCCTTCCACTTTTTCCATTGTGATTTCCACATCCGGATTCTTTCCAAAAGAAGACACATCAATGGATATCCCGTGAGGCATGTAACCGATTTTCTCAAAGTCGATATTCCATCCTCCACCCCGGATCCCCATAGCCACCCATTTTCCGTTTTTATTGGTTTTCAATTCAAATCCGTCTTCAGCGCGGATCGAATACAGTTTGACGGTCACTCCTTCTATGGGATTTCCGCTCTGGTCATACACAAATCCCACCACCCGGGCTCTTCCTCTGTAGGCCTGGGGGAATACCATCGCGGTCAACAAAAGTATAGAAAAGATACCCAATAGCGCTTTTTTCATCCGATACCTCCAATTCATATCATTGTGGTTGTCTCTTTCAGCAATTCCATTCTACCATTAAAACGCATAAAAAAAAAGCCCCTTTCACCGGGGTGAAAGGGGCTTTTCTAGCTTGAGTTATACTATCTCAGCATGAATTAGAACTCGAATCTCACTCCGAATCTCACCATTCTCGGGTTCAGGATTTCGTTCAATGAACCGGCTTGTGCGTCAGAACTGAAACTGGTGCTTCCGTCTGTGTAGATGTAGACGGTTCCCCAGTCATACTGGTATCTTCTGTTCTCCAGGGTGCTGTTGAGAGCGTTGAACAGGTCAGCCATCAGGTAGATCTTGCCCACATCTCCGACGTTGAGAACCTTTTCAAGACGGAGGTCCAGTTTGTAAAAAGTGGGAAGAGATTCGTTTCCGAACTGTTCCAGGTACAACCAGTGGCTTCGGCTTCTCGGATTTGGAATTCTGTAGTCATACACATTGACTCTTTCTCTGAGCAGCCATCCGTCTCTGGCCTGGAAGTTGAAAGATACATTGACGTCATAGGGAAGCTGGTACAGTCCGGCTACTTTGAGCATCCACGGGGAGTAGGTGTACTGACTGATCTTTCCGCTGGCTCCGCCCTGATAAGGCGAATACACGCGTTCGTCCAGAGCCCAGAGATTTGTGGCACTGAAATAGCCTTCATCTCCATAATGGACTTTCTGGTTCTGGAAGGTGAAACTTCCGTTCAGCATCCAACGATTAGAAAGTCTCTTGTTGAAGATGATGTCAAATCCCCAGTAGTCCTGATAATAATCCGGTCTCTTCATCTGTCGGTCATAAGGTGAGTATGCAGAGGGATCGTATCCGTTGTAGTTGTTGGTGGTGTAGTAATAAGGATTATCGTCTGCTTGGCCCATATCACCATCCCAGGGTGTGTCGTATCCGCTCACATCCACACTGGATGGGAGAGAAGGTGCCTGCACATACCAGTCTTGAGTCTGGAATCGGTAGGCATTGCCGCTGGAGTCTACAAAGTGTTTGGGAGTCCAGTTGTATTTGTCATATCGACGGTAGGTGGCATTGACTGACACACCGAAATCAGGAAGGACTTCTCTTTGAAGGGTTAAAATGACCTCTGAAGTCCGGGGTGACTGAGCATCAGGATCAAAGGAGCGGTAAGGATCTGAAAAACTCTGCGGGTTGGCCGGGTCGTAACTTCCATAATACCATCCAGCTGCATCACTGAGGTTACCAGAAAAGGAACCGCCAGGAAACACCTGATAAGGCGTGTAGTTTCCGTCACCCACTGTGGACCAATAGAGCTCGCCGAGCTGGACCACGTTGTCGCCATTGTCATTCCAGTAAAAATCCATCCAACCGCTGGTACCGCCCGGCATCCAGTTTCCAGCCATCATTCCCATGAAGTTTCCATACATGCCTAAAGACAGTTTGGCAATGGTTTTTCCATCACCGGTCACATCATAAGTCAAACCGAGTCTTGGGGAGAAAGTCTTCCACCAGTAAGGATCACCGTTTTTGTCAAATGCCGTGACTTCGTCCACAGAAGCAGCCGGAAGCAGGGCATCCAATGCCGCTTGAGTATCTGCTGTGGCGATCTCATCCCATGCAGGATTGTCTGTCACAGCTTCGATGTCAATCGGAGCCACATAAGGCTGCTGCTGGTCATATCTCAGACCCAGAAGCATGGTGAACCGGCCAAAGGTGACCGTGTCTCTCAGATAAAAGGCATAGGCATCCACTCCATAGTCCCTGTAATATCCTCTCCAGAAGGAGAAATATCGCAGGTTAGACGGGTTTTCACCCAGAGTCGGAGAACCGCTGTAATCCCAGTTGATGGTGGGATAGTTGATCCGCCAGACAGAATAGAAATTACCCACATAAACCGATTCGGTGTATGCGTGTCTGGCTGCATATTCTCCGCCAAACAGGATCTCGTGGCTGGCTCCCAAGAAGCTGTCATTGAAGTAAGTGCCTCTGAGAGCATACTGGCTCACAGGCCGTTCCACATAATAACGCCATTCTCCCACATCTCCATCCGGGCCTTCCCAGATGTCATTGGTGGTGTCCCACCAGGGAGGATTTTCAAAATCCAAGTCATCCATGGGAGTCAAGCTGAATCCGGCATCAGAGAAGGTGTATTTTGCAGAAACAAAGAAATTGTTTCCGAACATGTGCTCATCCTGGATCTTGAAGATCGGACTTCCGAAATAATACCGTCCTGCCTGATAATATCCACCGGGCAGAGAGGAACTGGAGGAACGTCCATATTTGTTTTTACCGCCCACGTGCATGAATGCTTCGAAGCGGTTTTCCGGGATGATCTGTGCATTCACTTTGAA
>WJMT01000001.1 GCA_014727835.1 Candidatus Aminicenantota bacterium
AGCTGGATGAAGTCATGGCTCTGAAGCTCCTCAAGCCCGAGATGGCTTCGGTCACCAGCATAGGCGAACGGTTTCGGAATGAAATGAAACTTGCACGGAAGGTCACTCATAAAAATGTGTGCCGCCTGCATGATTTCCACGAACAGGATGACACCTTCTTTATCACCATGGAATATGTGCCGGGAGAGAATCTCAAACAGTTTATCCTGAAAAAGAAAAGGCTGACCGAAAAACAAGCCATTGACCTGGCCAAACAAATCTGCCTGGGATTGATAGAAGCTCACAAATTAGGAGTGGTGCACCGGGATCTCAAACCCCAGAACATCCTCATTGATCTCAAAGGCCAGGCCAAAATTATGGATTTCGGGATTGCCCGTTCCATGGAAGCTAAAGGCATGACCCAGACCGGAACCATAGTGGGGACTCCTGAATACATGTCCCCTGAACAGGCTGAAGGAAAGGAGGCCAGCCCCCGCTCTGACATTTATTCTCTGGGTGTCATTTTGTATGAGATGGTGACTGGAACAGTGCCTTTTGAAGGGGACTCAGCTCTGAGTATTGCCCTCAAGCACAAAACAGAGATTCCAGACCCTCCCCGGAAGCTCAACCAAGAGATCACTGAGGACCTGGCGTCTGTGATTTTAAAGTGCATGGAAAAAAGTCCGGAACAGAGATATCCCTCAGCCCAAGAGCTCCTATCTGAACTGAGAAATATAACCAAACGTCAGCCTGTCTCAGCTCCTCCAAAAAAAGCCAAAAAACCGGCTTTTCTTAAGAAAGAGACAGAAAAGGAAACCGAAGAACAACCGGTCTTTGTGGCCCGGAAAACAGAATTGAAACAACTTCATGGATTCCTTCAAGAATCCAGCTCTGGAAAAGGTCAGGTGGTTTTTATCACCGGAGAAGCAGGAAGCGGCAAAACAGCACTTATCAGAGAGTTTGCACGCCGGGCTCAGAAAGATCACAATGACCTCATCACAGCCACCGGCAAATGCAATGCCCACACCGGAGTGGGGGATCCATATCTTCCCTTTATTGAAATTTTGGGCCTTCTGACCGGAGATGTGGAGGAGAAATGGGCTGCAGGTTTCCTGACCAAAGAAAACGCAGCCAAATTATGGAAACTGGCTCCTCTGACAGTGAAATCATTGCTAAAAAGCGGTCCGGACCTGGTGGATGTTTTTGTCTCCGGCTCAGAGCTGGTCACACGGAGTGAGTTGTTTTCAGATAGGCCTACCGACTGGCTGGTTCAGTTAAAGAAACTCGCTGAACGCAAAGCCGCACTTCCGGCGGACTCCACTCTTCAGCAGAGCACTTTGTTCGAGCAGTACACCCGGGTTATTCAAGCATTGTCCAGAAAGCATCCGCTGCTTCTGATACTGGATGACCTGCAGTGGGTGGATACCGGCTCTGCCAACCTGCTCTTTCATCTGGGACGCCAGATCAAAGGTTTTCCCATTCTCATATTGGGATCTTTCCGGCCGGCGGAAGTGTCTATGGGAAGAGACGGCGATCGCCACCCCCTTGAACATATGGTCCATGAATTCAAAAGGGATTACGGGGATATTGAGGTGGAAGTGGGAAAGGCTGAAGGCAGAGCGTTTGTGGATGCTTTCCTGGATACAGAGCCCACCCGTTTAGGAGAAAAATTTCGTGACACCCTCTTTAAGCAAACTAACGGACACCCCCTTTTCACCATTGAGCTGCTGCGGACCATGCAGGAGCAGGGCATGCTGGTCAAAGACAAAAAAGGCCGATGGACCCAGGGTGCTGAATTCAATTGGGATAAACTTCCGGCCCGTGTGGATGCAGTGATACAGGAGCGAATCAGCCGTCTCACTGAGAACATGAAAGATGTCTTGACCATGGCCAGTGTGGAGGGAGAGGAATTCACAGCAGAAGTGGTGGCCAGCCTGCAGAAAATGGAAATCAGGGATCTGGTGAGACTTTTGAGCAGGGAACTGGACAAACGCCATCATCTGGTCTCATCCAAGGAAATCCGTTATGTGGATCAGAAGCGTCTATCTTTGTATCTGTTCCAGCACATCCTGTTTCAAAGATACTTATACAATGATTTGGACGATGCAGAGCGTTCCTATCTGCACGAGGAAGTGGGGAAAATTCTGGAAAAACTTTATGGAGATAAGACCGAAGGCATTTCAGTGCATCTGGCAAGGCATTTCCAAAAAGCCGGAAGTGCGGAAAAAGCCATCCATTATCTTAATCAAGCAGGAAACAGAGCAGTACACCTTTCTGCCAATGATGAGGCCATCTCCCATTATAAGAACGCTCTGTCTCTTCTCAAAGATCTCCCTGAATCTCCAGAGCGTGATCAGCTGGAACTGACTCTTCAGCTTGCCCTGACCGTTCCCTTCCAAGCATCCAAGGGATTTGCCTGTCCTGAGATCAAGCAGGCAGTGACTCGGTCTAGGGCGCTGTGCCAAAAAATCAAAGATCCCACTCTTTTGTTCACAGCTCTGGTTCAGCTTCAGCTTTTTTACTCCACTCAACCGGAATACCGAACAGCTCTCAAACTTCAAGAACAAATCGAACAGATCGCCGAACAAACCGGAGACCCCATGCAGAGAGCGATTTCCCAGTACCAGGCAGTCTGGTCTCTGCTCAATGTTGGGGAACTGACCCAGACTCTGAGATACGCAAAACTGATGAGAGACCTGTATGATCCTCAAAAGCACAGCCATCTGGCTTATGTCTTTGGCTATGATATGGGAGTTCTCAACCGGGCCTTCGGGTCCTGGGCTCTCTGGCTTTTGGGATATCCGGATCAGGCCCTGGATGAATACAAAATCGCACTCAATCATGCCCGAGAACTGGGGCATCCCTATACTCTTGCGTTTGCTCTGGTGGGCGGGTGCGGGCTGCACTGGTTTCTGAAAAATCGTCCTCAAATCGATGAGTACACTGATGAATTGGATCAGCTTTCTGATGAAAAAGGTTTCATTTACTGGAAGGGTCACAGCATTTTTTATTATGGAGAGAAGAAAACCATAGAAGGACAAACTAAAGATGGAATCTCTCAGATGCGGCAGGGACTTCAAACCATGCGGGCCACCGGAACTGAGACCTGTCTCACCCGGATTCTGGCACGCATGACAGAGGCCTGCAGACAATCCGGCGAGGTCAGTGAAGGACTCTCTGCAGTCAACGAAGCCCTGGAGCTGGGAGAAAAGTATGATGAACGGTATATGGAAGCCGAGCTTTTCCGTTTGAAGGGCGAGCTTCTCAAGCTTAAAAAAGAGCCCGAGGATGAAGTGGAGGACCTGTTTCGCAAAGCCATTCAAATCTCCCAAAAACAAAAGGCCAAATCCTGGGAATTGAGGGCTGTGATGAGCTTAAGCCGGCTTATGAAAAAGCAGGGCAAAAAAAAAGAAGCACTAAAAATGCTCCAAAAATCATACAGCTGGTTTGGAGAGGGGAAGGACAGACCTGACCTAAAGGAAGCCCAGGACCTGTTGGAAACACTCAAGGGCTCATGATGACAAATTGATCCCTCTCTTTTCAATTCAGCCCCATAGAGAAAACATATTTCAAATTGACTGGATATGATGGTTATGTGTATGATGGCACAAAGCTATTCATAAGAGCCAAGGAGTTGATAGGTGAAAAAAACCGTCCCGATATTTATGGCATTCTTCTTTGCCTTATTGTGTCTCTTTTCCCACCAGGATAGAGTCCTGGAGAACTCAGTCCCGTATTTTGGACTAAAGAGGCCAGAGAGAACTCCTATTCAACATAAACAAGAAGAACAAGTCCATAAGGTGTCCATACAATACGACCGATGAAAAAATCATTAATCGGCTACTGCATCATTGCCAGTGCCATAATCTGGGGTGCTGTCATTTGGCAGCCCGAGTTGCAAAAAAATAAAAAGAAATAACAAGAAATCCATTCAAAAGGAGTCAAATGCATTGAGAACTCAATATGATTTGAAATCCCATTTTAAGTTAGCAATGGTTTTTATCATCCTTCTCTCAACCCATCTCACAGCAGCATTGATCTTTCCTCCAGAGGAATACGGCCGCCGCAGGCAGGAGCTGATGAGCCATATCTCTGATGGGGTGGCTGTGTTTCTGGGCGCTTCCTCTCCTTCAAATGATATCCCGTTTTCTCAAAACAACACCCTCATGTATTTTTGTGGTGTGGAAATCCCGGGAGCCATACTGGCTGTTGACGGACAAAGCAAACAAAGCACACTGTTTTTTTCCATTGAAGAACGCGCTGCTGAAAGCGAGGGCATTCCTTTGGAATTGGTGCGCCGGCCAGAGGAGATAACCGGCATTGAACGAGTTCAGTCGGCTGAAGCCTTTCCCAACTATTTATCCCGGTTGAACAATCAGGGCCGCACCATTTATACCATGTTTTATCCCCAGGAACTGATGCGGGACAACACCCGGGAAAAACACAATGCTCTGTATCAAACCAGGGTTCTCAATCTGTTTGACCAGAGACAAACGCGTGAGCTTCAGTTTGTCCATCAGCTCCGAGCCAAATTCCTGCGGCTGCAGGTCAAAGATGTCTCCTCCATAGTCTGGGATATGAGAAAATACAAATCCCCCTTAGAGATCGAGATCATGCGTCAGGCCGGCCGGATCGGAGTCAAGGCACATCGGGCTGTGATCCGCTCCACAGAACCTGGGATTACAGAAAAAGAACTGGCTGCTCTTTTTGAGTATGTCTGTGCCAAAGAGGGAGCTCAGGATCTGGCTTTTAACACCATCATCATGTCAGGAAAGAACCATGCCTTTGGTCATTATCATCAATATGACCGTACACTTGAGGACGGAGATTTTGTCATCCTGGATGCCGGGCCTGATTTCAAATACTATAATGTGGATTTTTCCACTTCTTTCCCAGTCAACAGCACATTCACACCCAGGCAAAAAGAGCTCTATCAAAAAGCCTTTCTGGTCAGACAAGCCTGCTTGAACACTTTCCGCCCAGGCATAAGCCTCCAGAAGGTCGGAGAGAAGATCAAAGAACATCTCCTAGCCCATGGACTTTCTCCTGATGACCCCCAGGTCAGAGGGGAGATCCGGTATGGGGGCTACAACCATTCTGTGGGTCTGGCTACTCATGATGTGATGGCCACTTTTTCAGGTCCAGGAGAAATCCTGAAACCCGGCTTTGTATTTGCCTGCGATATCCAGGTGATCCATCCTGAAGAAGAGATCGGCATCCGGCTGGAAGACACCATCGCCATCACAGAAACAGGATATATCAACCTGGCTGAAGGATTGCCTCGGACTGTTGAAGAAGTCCAGGAATTGATGGATCAGCCGGGCATCATACAAATTTTAAAAAAGAATGAGGCTTATTGAAAACAATGAAAAAAACTAAACTTATCTCTGTGTTGTGTGGTATTTTTCTTTGTGCTTCTTTTCTTTCTCCCGGGCAAACAGAGGACTATTCCCTCAAGCCCCGTCAGTTTGAAAGGAGCCGCACTTTTGACGCCCTTCATTATCTTGTTGAGATCCAGCTGGATATTGAAAACAAATCCTTTATGGGACGCTCCACCATTATTTTGTCCTCTCTTCAGGATGAACTCGACCAGATCGAACTGGATGCGGAAGACTTTTTGGTTCAAAAGGTCACGGATAACTGGGACCACCCTCTTTTTTTCGAGCAGACCGATACAAAACTAAAGATCGAACTCAAGCGAAAATATAACTATGGAGAGACCCTATCACTGACCGCGACTTACCGGAGCGAGCCTGAAGTTCACCAGTCCGGAGAGCCCAAAAAGGGTCTTCGGTTTTATGAAGCCACTGAAGATCATCCGGCCCTGGTGGCCTCTGATTCCTGGCCGAACGGGGTTCATCACTGGTTTCCCTGTTTTGACTTCCCTAATGACAAAGCCACCAATGAGATCATCGCCACTGTAAACGAACCGAACAAAGTCTGTGCCAACGGCCGTTTGGTCCAGGTGAAGACAAATAAAGAGCAGGGGACTGCGACTTATCACTGGCTTCAGGACAATCCTCATTCCACTTATCTCATGTTTATGGCTGCAGCTCCATACCAGGTCCTTAAAGACCATTACAAGGACATCCCCATCAATTATTGGGTTTTCCCCCAGCACGTTTCTGATGCACCCCGTTCTTATGAATTGACTCCCAAGATGATGGAATTTTTCATCAAAACCTTTCAAACTCCCTATCCCTGGGAGAAATACGACCAGGTCTCTGTTCCCTTTGGAGGGGGAGCTGAAAGCACATCAGCCACAGCTATGACCTACCGCATCCTTCACGATGAAAAAGCACATGAGGATTTTTCCTCCATCGGAATTGTCTCCCATGAGCTGGCACACCAGTGGTGGGGAGATCTGATCACCCTCAGGAGCTGGGAACATGCCTGGATGAATGAAAGTTTCGGCACTTACTCAGATTATCTCTACACTGCTCATGAGCTGGGAGACCGAGAAGGGCAAATCAACCTGCTCAACAAGAAAAACTCTTACCTGCGCGAAGCCAAAAATGAGTACATCCGGCCCATTGTCACAGACCGTTATGACAGGCCTCAAGATCTTTTTGATGCTCATTCCTATCCCAAAGGAGCGTGTGTGCTTCATATGCTCCGGTTTATGCTCAGGGATGAGGCGTTTTTTAGGATCTTTAAACAGTTTCTCCATACCTATGCGTTCCAGCCTGTAGACACCCATGACTTTACAAAGACCGTTAAACAGGTCACCGGCAAAAACATGGACTGGTTTTTTGAGCAGTGGCTCTACAAACCCGGGCATCCTGTACTGGATATTTCCTCTGTCTGGGATGAAAAAGAGAATAATTTGACCCTAAAAATTCGGCAAACCCAGGATACATCTCTCGGGATCCCGATTTACAAAACACCGGTGCTGATTAAGCTCAGAACCGAACAAGAGGAGAGTATTCAACAAATTTGGCTGGTGCAGGAAGAAGAAACCTTTCATTTTTCGCTTGACTCCAGACCCCTGCTGGTCCGTTTTGACGAGGGCAACTATCTTCTCAAAGAATGGGAATTTTCCAAAAGCAAGGAAGAATTGACCTATCAGGCAAAAAATGATGATGTGATCGGACGGATGTGGGCATGTCAGGAGCTGGGAAATTTCCAGAATGATACCAAAGCCAGATACATTCTTCAGGAAACGGCACAAGAAGACTCTTTCTGGGCTGTTAGACAAGCTGCTGTGGAAACCCTAGGAAGCTGGAAAGAACCAGGTTTGATCTCTTTTCTCAGGGCAATGTGTTTGGATGCCAACTCCAGAGTGCGAGCTTCATCTCTTTCAGCTTTGGGTGAGTTTGGTCAAAAAAATCTGGCTGATTTTTTCAAACAGCGTTTCCAGAAAGAAGACAGCTACTTGGCTCAAGCCCAAGCTCTCCGAGCCCTGGGGAAGACCGGGGATAAAGAACACATTCCGTTCTTAAAAAAAGCAGCCGCTATGCCGTCATACCGCAACATCATCAAAAACGCAGCAGAGGAGGCTCTTGACTTTCTTCAACAATGATTTTGAATTTTTCAGCTCAAAAAAAGAAAAAGAGAAAAGGGGACGGACCATGGCATCTTCTTCATAATCAATAAGATAGCCTGGAACATATCCCTTTTATTATGCTTAAAACGGCGATTTTGGGGCCAAAATCATGTTTCTTAGGTCTAGAACATAAAAGTCACTCCGATTTTGGGCGTGAGAATATCTGTTTGAGAGCGGTTGATAAAGTAGTGAACCGTATCCCCGATAACCTCAATATCTCCCGGGATCAAATATTCCGCTGATCCTCCCTGGAGATAGCGAATTCCGATATCAAGCATGATTGAAAAACGTCGTCTCCTGTGCTTATAGGGAAGACGGGAAAGATTCATTACTAGACCTCCTCCTAAGCCGTAGCTCAACACTGTTGATCGCAGCTGGTTGGTGCTGGCAATCAAGTTGTTTTCATAATCATAATCGTCATAGACCCGGGTGTCTGTGGTTAGATGCTGGAGACCCACCAAACCCTCTACATAAGGCCTCATGTATCCAAAAGAGGGCTGTATCCGGAGAACCAGGTGGCCTCGAATTAGAGCATTGCTGGTTCTCACTTTGACCCATACATCCGGGATATACATACTGAGCGGTTCCCATCGGGTGTCCCAACCATAAACATGGTAAGCAAAAACTGTCCCAATCATTAAGTCAGATTTGGGAATTCGGTAAAAGACATCCAAGCTGCCGCCCCATCCCATATGGTCCAAAACATCGCCGAATTCTCCCTGGGGGATAAGGGGCTCAAAAGAGATTCCAACCTGAAATTTTCCCTGTTGGTTTGAAGCCAGAGTCGGTACGCTCAGCAGAGAAAATATCACTAAGAGAATGATCCATCTTTTCATAATGTCACCTCTTTCACTAATATCAACAAATACACACCAAGTGATTATGCAAAATTTATGCCTTCTGTATTTCCCCGAGAAAGCAAAGGCTGGCAATTGATTCAAATACGACTCAGGCGGTCAACTGTCCCCATATTTGGACAACATAGTAGTAAGTCTGACGAAGTCAACAGGCACCTTTTCGAAAATATTACAGATAAAATGTATAATTCAACATTTGATATAATTATATAATACAAATGAAGGAAGTTTGTATGTTAAAAAGACGGATAAAATAAAATAGGGGACGGACCACGGAATCTCCTTTCTTATCAATAAAATAACTCGAACAACGTCCATATTTATTTGCTTAAAACACTGATTTTAGGGCAAAAATCGCAATTCTAAGATACTATATTGATCCAATCAATAAACAATGATATAAATGACCTATCATACCCAATAAGAGAAAAAGGATGTCCTATGCTTAAACTCAAAAACCACTGGTTTTTCCCTATCATGCTGGCAACTGTTTTTCTCATGATGACTTTGGCCTGCCAGGAGAGCAAAACGCCCACCAACTATACCAGCGAGCTTCCTGCCCCGATCGACCCACAGATGGTTAAAAACCAAGATGATATGACCTGGGAGGATTACCGTCCCATCCCGGGTCAAAATTGGACAGACCCATCACTCAAACCAGCGCGCGGATTTCGTCTTGCTGTGGTGGCCATTGATTTCCCGGACCAGCCGTTTGTGATCACTATGCCTAAAGGATCCGATCCCTTTGGAAATCCTCAAATCGAACCCATTGCCCGGGAAGATGTGCCTCAATTCTACGCAGATTTTTTTATGATGCCCAGTGACGTCAACCACGGTCAGACTATCAACGGCTACTGGATGGAGCAGTCCAGGGGGAAATTCGGGATCACTGAAGTGGATGCGTTCGGGCCCTACCGTATGCCGGATCCCATCTGGAATTATGGATTAAACGAATGGGGCCAGAAAGACCAGACTCCGGATGGAAGCACTGCAGACGGACGTATGGAACGGGACTGCGATGCCATCTGGATTCAAGATGTGGGCAAAGACATCCGAAAGAACTACGACGCCATCCTGCGGATTTATGCCAGTTATGATGAGACCGGTGTGTGGCAGGAATTCGGGGAGATGAAATTCAATTCCAAACAGGACATCCCTCCAGAATGGGGAAATCCCAATCCGGATATGCCTCGCTGGATCACCACCCGGTATGTGGAATGGACCAGCTGGCTGGCAGGTTCTCAGCAGTGGGGACTCTCCTCCATGCGCCAGGGAGAAAACTCAGGGACCATCACCCACGAGCTGGGTCATTTCGCATTCCGGCTCCCTGACCTTAATAACAATCCTTACATCAAGCCCTACAGGAGAGTTGCTGTCGGTCCCTGGGACATGATGGACCGCGGATGCTTCAATGGACCCGGAGGCCCTCATAAGCGCTGGGTGGTTCCTCCCATTCAAGGAGCTGCCATGCCAGCCGGGCTCATGGTGCGAAACCGTCTGGAAAACGGGTTTATCGATGAATCAATGATACTGAGGTTGAGCCGCAAAGGCCTGGCACAGACCGGCCTGGCCGTAGCC
>WJMT01000021.1 GCA_014727835.1 Candidatus Aminicenantota bacterium
CTAGTTTCCCCAGTGAAGCAAGTTTTTCTGATTGGATGAGATGGGCCTGCATCTCCTTGAGTTCTTTGGTGCGTTCCTCCACCTTCTTTTCAAGAGTTTTTCCCCAGTCAATCAATTTCTTGTTAGCGGCATCAAGGTCGTCGGTCATCTTGTTGAAGGATTCGGCAAGATACCCGATTTCATCTTTGGAATGGACTTTAACTTTATGAGAAAGATCTCCTTTTGCGATTTTTTGGGTCGCTTCAACGATTTTACGAAGGGGATTTATGATCCGATTGGTGGTGAAGTAAAGCAGGACCAAAAGGAGAACCACACACAGAGAAGCCATGAATATGAATGTCATCATCACCCTGTGGGCTGTGTCAATATATGGCTTTTCGAGCATTCCCACGTATAAGATTCCGATGATCTGATTGTCTAGATTCCGGATGGGTTCATAAGCGGTGATATACCAGTCATTAACCACAAAAGCCCTGTCTATATAGGATTTTCCTTTTTCCAGTACTGCTTGGTTGACTTTTTGGGAGACTCTTGTGCCAATAGCCCTTGATCCATCCTTATTTTTCACATTGGTCGATATGCGGAGATCGTGTAAAAATATGGTTGCGGTTCCGATCTCATGACCCTTGTATTTTTCTCCCTTATATACCATTTCTTTGACTCTGTCTACGATTTCGTAGTCTTTGTTTATGAGTACAGCTCCGTACAGAACACCCAGGAGATTGTTTTGTTCATCCAGGATGGGAGATGCGGCCTTTAAAATCATCCCCCTGGTTTCTCTAGTTTTGGATGATTCAGTAGCTTTTGGAGTCGGTTTGATATCGATCACGGCTCGGTTAGCAAGATCTTTTCCCTCTTTGAGAAGCTCTTCTCGGGGAATAAGCTGAGAGGATGCAGACACATCCTTTGCTAGGGCTTTTTTTATGATGATGTCGTTTGACTGGTCATCTCCGGTCTCACCCGGATTTTGTGTTCGGATGATGATTTTCCCTTGACTATCGGCCACATTGAGGATGTCCAGCCCGAAATCTTTCCTCAGATGATTCAAGTATTTTGATAATGAGACGTAATTTTTACTTTTTATGCTTTCCTGGAGGGTTTTTCGTGTGGAGGTCAAACTGACCAGTTCTTTGATATCGCTTATTTTTTCATTGAACACCATCCATGCTGAAGAGAGGTCATGTTTAACCTTGTCCTGAGCTTGAGAAATGAGAGTCTCTCTGATCAGCCTGGAGCCAAGAATCAATGTTATGACACCGCCGAACAAAATGACAAGAAGAAAACTGAGGATAATTTTCTTTCTTAATGAAAAACGAGGAATCTTCATTCTATATGAGGCTGATTATACTGCAATTACATATTTGGCTCAAGCATACTCTGAGGTTTGTTTGGCTTGAAAAAGCGGATTCAGTTGGCTGATAAAGCGGTTACTCTTGATCTCTTTTGATTTGCTCCACCAGTTTTCCGCTGCTGTCGTAAATATCAACGATCAGAGGCATATCTCCAGGAAGACTGTGCGTACCGCACGCATGGCACGGGTCATAAGGACGAAATCCCATTTCTGCCATATTCAGCAGCCCTTCTGAGACTTCTCCTCCTTTGATAAAGGCCTTGGCTGCCTTTTCAATGGACATGTTGATGGCTGCTGCATTGTTCACGGTCGCCACAATAAGATTTGCCTCCTCTATGATGCCTTTGTCATCTGTTTTATAGTGATGAATCAATGTTCCTCTGGGGGCTTCCACAACTCCCACTCCCTCATCAGGTTTCTCAGTGGGAATATTACGGATGTTAGGATCTGTGATGTCTTTATTTTCCAGAAGCTGGACCATGACTTCAGCGGCTTGGAGAGCTTCGATGAGACGAGCCCAGTGAAAAGCGAGGGTGTGATGGGATGGTTTTCCACCAAGAGTTTCATACATTTTTTCATAGGCCTCTTGAGCCATTGGAGTGGCCATGCCGTCTGATGCATTGAGACGTGCTAAGGGTGCGACTCTATAAACTCCGCTGTCTTTTCCTTCTTCAAATCCTTTCCATCCCACATTTTTGAGATAGGGGAACTTGATGTAAGTCCACGGTTCCACATGCTCTTCAATGTGTTTGAGATAATCCCTGGGTTTGAATTTGGCAAATTCTTTCCCTTCAGGATCCACAACCCGGATATCACCGTCATAGAAATTGACTTTATTGTCTTTATCCACAAGTCCCATATAATAGGTTTTAAGCTGATAGGCGTCACCCACCACAACATCCACGTATTCTTTATTTTGCAGGACCACATCATCGAATATTTTTAATGAGAACTGAGCAAATTCAACAATATCTTTGGCCTGCTTCAAGAATTCCACTCTGTGTTCCTCATCCAGCCCCTTTGAAACACCTCCTGGAAGTCCGCACACAGGATGGATGATCTTTCCTCCCAGGTAGTTGATCATATCTCTGGCTTCTCTCCTGGCTTTGATCACTTTCAACCCGATTTCCTCTCCGACTTTTCCGATGACTCCTAGTATGTTTCTTTCTCCAGCAGCTGCCTGGGGTCCGATCACAAAATCAGGGCCTCCCAGGAAAAAGAAATGCAGAGTGTGGTCTTCGAATTGAAAGGTGTTGTAGATCAACTCTCTGATCATCTTAGCTGTGGGTGTGGGTTCCACATGAAATAAATCGTCCAGAGCCTTTGTTGAGGCCATATGATGTGCTGTGGGGCAGACACCGCATATTCTGGGGGTGATCCGGGGCATCTCTTCTGCGGCTCGGCCCACTGCAAACTGTTCAAATCCCCGAAGTTCAGGGATCTGAAGGATCGCTCTGTCCACATCTCCTTTATCATCAAGAAAGATCTCGATTTTTCCGTGCCCTTCAAGTCGAGTGATGGGATCTATAGTTATTTTTTGGGTCATTTTGTTGCCTCCATTTTTTTTCTTCTTAAAATAGATGTAGGAAGACTGAATCTATAGAAAGTTCCTGCTGGATCAACGATAGTTTCGATCAATTTATCAATTTGTTTTTCGTCGTTTGTTTCGATGATGGATGCCATTGCGGAAAGAAATTTAGCACCTTGGTCAAAGACTTGGTCACTAGGGCCAAAACATCCTCTGCATGGCATATTGGCTGTGATGCATCTTTGGCCGCATCCTCCTCTTGTAGCGGGGCCCATGCAGATGACACCTTGAGCTAGAAAACATTTTTCTGGATCAAGTTCCACTTCCCACGGACGTTTGATTTCAGTCATGGTGAATTTTTCAGGCTTGGACTCGTTTCTATCACATTCATCACACAAGGATTTATTGGGGGATAGTACTGCTCCTTTAGGGGGAAGTTTCCCTTCCAAAATAGCATTCACCGCATTCACAATAAGATCTTTAGGGGGAGCACATCCAGGGAGATAATAATCAACATCGATGACCTGGTCTAAGGAATAGACAGTGTCATAGAACTCAGGAAGTTCCAGTTCTTTTCCGTCCACTTCTGATTTTTCCAAGGGAACAATCTTATCAGGATTGTTTGTGGACGGGGATTTTAGATAGGCATAATCAAATATGGTTTGTTTGTTCCAAAAATTAGCCAGCCCGGGAATGCCGCCCAAATGAGAGCAACTGCCAAAAGCAACCACCAGACCAGATTTTTTGCGAAGGAGTTTGACCATCTCTTCCTGCTCGGACAGTCTCACTGCACCATTGATGAAACTCACAGCAATGGAACCATCTTCCATGGCTTCAACATCTTTTCTTTTAAAGTCAAGAGCTACCGGCCAAAACACGATATCCACAGCTGAAGTCACTTTCAAAATATCTTCAGCTAGGTCCACTACAGCTTCTTCACATCCGCCGCATGATGCGCACCAGTAGAATGCTACCTTAGGTTTATCATTGCTCATTCTTTTTGCCTCCATTTAAATTCAATGGGCCCAATTTTTTCATTTCATCAGTGAATTCATTACAAACTCTCTGGAATTTTTCTCCTTCTGCTGCGGATACCCACTCAAGTCTAAACCGTTCTTTCTCAATCCCCATTTGTTCGAGCATTTTAGAAAGAAGTCTGTGTCTCCTCAAAGCTTTATAGTTTCCTTCTTGATAATGGCAGTCTCCAGGGTGACATCCGGAAATCAACACACCGTCTGCGCCTTCTTTAAAAGCTTTAAGAACAAACTGTGGGTCTACCCTACCGCTGCACATGACTCTGATTATTCGAAGATTGGGAGCGTAACTCATTCGGGAAGTACCGGCAAGGTCAGCTCCAGTGTAAGAGCACCAGTTGCATAGGAAACCGACAAGTCTGGGCTCAAAAGATTCATTACTCATCAATAGCCTCCTCGTCGTATAGTCTTTCTTTCGTTTTTTCTAAGAATGACTAGACATTATAGTTTATTTAGAATTATTTTAAAAGAGCAATTTTTATTTTGTGCTTTACTCAATAAAAATGCCTTCGATTTCAGCAAATATTTGATTGTCACGATAATGTCTCTGCTGGGATGCGCCGGAAGGACAGGCTGAAACACAGGTTCCGCAGCCCTTGCAAAGGGCATCGTTTATCTCAGAAATTCCTTCCTCTTCATTATAGGTTATGGCCGTAAATGGACACAGGCTCACACATATTTGACAACCTGAACAAAGGTCTTTATCGATCTCAGCTGTGACTGGCTCGAGTTCGAATGTCCCTTTATCTGCTAAGGAAAGAGCTTCGGAAGCAGCCGCACCCGCTTGAGCTACTGTATCTGGTATGTCTTTGGGGGACTGACAAGCGCCTGCAAGAAAGATGCCGTCTGAAAATGTAGAGACAGGACCGAGCTTGGGATGCCTTTCCAGAAAGAAGGTGTCTTGGCTGCATGAAATATTAAAAACTCTTGCGATCTCGTTTTGATCGATTCCTGGTTCCAGTCCAATGGACAACACCACCATATCCACGGGGATTCTCCTCATCGCTCCTATCAGTGTGTCTTCGACTCGAATGACCAGCTTTCCTTCTTCTTTTTCTGTGACCGCCACATCTGTTATTTCTGAGACTCGTCCTCGGATGAATTTTGTTCCTTCTTCCAAAAGCCGGTGATAGAATTCTTCGTACCCTTTGCCAAAGCATCTCATATCAATATAAAAGTCATAGACTTGAGCATTGGTCTTCTCGTTTAACAGGTGAGCGAATTTAAGAGAATACATGCAGCAGACGCGAGAGCAGTATTCGTTATAGTTCTCATCTCGGGATCCCACACAATGGACGATTCCCACAGATTCAGGTTCTTTCCCGTTTGCCAAACGGATCTTTCCTCCGGTGGGGCCGGAGGCATTCACGAGTTTTTCAAATTCCAGTGCTGTGATAACATTATTGAAACGTCCGTATCCATAAGCTTGGATTCTCTTGGCATCAAAGGGTTTGAATCCTGAAGCCAGAACCACACTGCCCACTTCGACCTTGACTTCCTCATCTTCCATGTCATGGTCTACCGCTTCTTTTTCGCAGACTTGTTCACACAGCTTGCATTCTCCGGTTTTAAAATGGATGCAGGCCTCTTCATCTATAAAGGGGACCATTGGGACAGCTTGCCTTATGGGAACGCGTACTGCAGAGGAAGGCCCTAAATGGAGCTCATCATGGATGACCTCCCTACCCAACAGGTCTTCCACTGTGATGGCTCCTGTAGGACAGAAAAATGAACAAGCGGTGCAGCCTATGCATGCTTCAGACTCTTGACCAAAGGGAGTGGAGACAGTTCTTTCAGCTCCTCTCTCATTAAAACTGATTGCATCAGCGCCCACAACTTCTTCACAAGCCCGGACACAGAGTCCACACAGAATGCACTTTTCATCCGGGTCTTTCACTTCAAATCTGGTTTCTTTGATTCCAAGGTCTTTGGCGAGTTCCTGAACAGCTTCTGCGTCTGGAGCCTGAGCCAACAGCATTTCAACATTGAGCTCTCTGGCTTTCATTGCTCTTTCTGAATCAGTCTTGACTTCTATGCCCTCTGTTACCTTTGTATTACATGAAGTGACGATTTCAGATTCACCTTTCTTAATGACCTCTACCACACAAACCCTGCAAGCAGCATAGGGCTCCAGCAGAGGATGGAAGCAGAGTGATGGTATTTTGATATCATTTTTTTCTGCAGCCTGAAGAATCGTTGTCCCCTCATCGACCTTGATTTTTTTGCCGTCGATTGTGAGATTAACCATTTTTTCCTCCTTATTCTACTTTACTTTCACGGCATCGAAGCGGCAAACGTCATAGCAAACGCCGCATTTGATACACTTTTCCTGAATGACTTGGTGGGCTGTTTTTGTTTCCCCAGATATAGCATTTGCTGAGCAGTTTTTACGACAAAGGTCACATCCGTGCCCAACATCAAGGCAGGTCTTTTCATCAATGGTATAGGTGTTCAGCTCTCTGCACACATGAGCCGGACACTTTTTCTCCTTGATATGGATTTCGTATTCATCTTTAAAGTATTTGAGAGTGGTGAGAACAGGATTTGGAGCCGTGTTTCCAAGCCCGCATAATGCAGAGTCTTTGATAGATTTTGCTAGGTCTTCCAGCAAGTCAATATCTTCTTCTTTGCCTTCTCCTTTTGTGATCCGGTCTAAAATTTCATACATGGCTTTAGTGCCTTCCCGGCAGGGAGTGCACTTGCCGCAGGATTCGTTCTGAGTGAAAGATATGAAATATTTGGCCACGTCCACCATACAGGTGTCTTCGTCCATAACCACCATTCCACCTGAACCCATCATTGAGCCTACTTCGGTAAGGCTTTCATAGTCTATGGGGAGATCGATATTTTTTGCGGGAATGCATCCCCCTGAAGGACCTCCTGTTTGAACAGCCTTGAATTTTTTTCCATCTGGGATTCCTCCTCCGATATCCTCAATGATTTCTCTGAGAGTGATTCCCATGGGGACTTCTACCAAACCAGTATTGTTTATTTTTCCTACCAGTGAAAAGACTTTGGTTCCTTTGCTGGTCTTGGTTCCGATATTTGAATACCAATCAGCACTGCGATTGATGATCACAGGCACATTAGCCCAGGTTTCCACATTGTTGATACAGGTGGGATTGTCCCAAAGCCCTTTTTCCGCTGGATAAGGGGGTCGCGGCCTTGGTTCTCCTAATCGGCCTTCAATGGAAGCCATGAGTGCGGTTTCCTCTCCACAGACAAAGGCTCCGGCTCCTCGAACAATCTTGATGTCAAAATCAAAACCAGAGCCCAGGATATCTTTACCGAGAAGACCGTATCCTCTAGCTTGCTCAAGAGCTTTGATCAGTCTTGAGACAGCCAGAGGGTATTCGTTTCTTACATAAACAAAACCTTTGCTGGCTCCTATTGCTTTGGCCCCGATGATCATCCCTTCGATCACAGCATGAGGGTCAGCTTCCAGGATGCTCCGGTCCATAAATGCGCCGGGGTCTCCTTCGTCTCCGTTGCAAACGATGTATCTTTCTTGTCCGTTGGTGGAAGACTTGCTGACGAATTCCCATTTGAGTCCAGTGGGAAATCCACCGCCGCCTCTCCCTCTCAGTCCTGAGTCTTTGACTTCGTTTATGATTTGTTTTGGTTCCATCTCTGTTAAGGCTTTTGCAAGGGCGCTGTAACCATCCCGGGCAATGTATTCATCGATTTTTTCAGGATCAATGAGTCCTCTGTTTCTCAATGCGATCAGAACCTGTTTTTTAAAGAAATTGATATCACTTAATATAGGTATGGGAGATTTTTCTTTGGGAGGTTTATACATCAATTTTTTTACTGGTCGTCCTTTGAGGAAATGTTCTTCCACTAAGTGAGGGATGTCTTTTTCCTCAAGTTGTTGGTAAAAAACATTTCCTGGTTGGACAACAAGGAGAGGGCCTCTCTCACAAAATCCATTGCAACCTGTGGTCACCACCAGTACTTCATCTTCAAGGCCTTGTTTATTTATTTCTTTTTCAAGGGCGTCTTTGATTCCAAAAGAGTTATTTGAGACACAGGCTGTGCCAGCACATACCATAAGGTGCAGGCGATAAGCTTTTTCATTTGCTTTTTCCATTATTTTCGACTCCTTTTAGGCATCTGTTTTTTCGCTTCCTTTTCCTAAGGCATATTTTTTTACAACATTTCCGCCGATCACATGTTTTTGAAAGATTTCTTTTGTCTTTTGTTCTGTCAGATCGATGTATTTGATCGGGGCTTGGCCTGAAAGTTCAACTGTGGCCATAGGTTCTCTGCTGCAGAGCCCCGCACATCCTGAATTGGTGAGAAGGATGTCAGAGCTTTTGCTTTGTTCCAGTTCATCCATAAAAGCATTCATGATCTTTCGGGCTCCTGCTGCGATCCCGCATGTGCCCATATGCACCGTGACCTTGGCTCGATAATCTCCTCCCTCTCTCAGTTCAGTCCGGCGTTTGGCTTTCTCTTTAATTTTTTTCAGATCGTCGATCGTCAGTTTTGCCATTTCGATCCTCCTTCACTTTTTATATTTTTTTGTCACTCTGGATACTTTGGACTGAGAGATTTTTCCATGAACGTCTTCCCCCACCATAACCACAGGGGCGAGTCCGCAGCAGCCCACGCATCTCACAGTGTCCAAACTGAATTCCAGATCTTCTGATGTTTCTCCGTCTTTGATCCCTAATTCTCTCTCAAATGCTTCCAAAACAGGTTGGGCTCCCCGTACATGACACGCTGTTCCCATGCACACATGAACCGGGTGCTTTCCTTTGGGCTGAAGGCTGAAAGCTGAGTAAAAAGTAGCCAAACTCAATACCCGGCTTAAAGGAACGTCGAGTTCTTTGGAAACGTCAGTCAATGCATCTTTTGGCAAATATCCAAAATGCTCTTGGACGTCCTGAAGAACAGCAATGAGCGAACTCTGATCCGGTTCGTATTTGCCAATGATTTCCGTTATTATTTCCTGTGTCATTTTTGCCTCCTCATAGAGTCAATTCCTTTATTTATATTTATTTTGATGATTTTAAGCACTTCTGGAGAATGGATAGGGATCCCATTGAGCTGTGATTTGATTTCTTTGGTATCCAGTTCGTATTTTTTTCCGTTGAGTTTGTGTGTATAAACCAGCCGGACTTCTGGATGTCCTGATATGATTGAGATCAGAGTTGAAGCGATGTCGCCTATTGGTTTTTTATCAATATGACTTGACTTAAACATGGCTTTTAAACGGGTCCCCTTTCCAGGTTGGGATTCAATGGAGAATTTTCCATCGGCGGCTTTAGCTGCCTCTGAGAGCAACGGAATTCCAAGTCCTACCTTTCGAGTGTTCTTTGTGGTGAAGAAAGGATTGAGAACTTTGTAGAGAGTTTTATTGTCCATTCCCATACCGTCGTCTGATATTTCTAAGGAAGTCATGTCTTTCTCAGTATTTTCTTCAAACATAATTTCAATATTTTTCGCCTTTGCTTTGATGGAATTTTCAGCAATGTCTAAAATATGCAATGATAGATCTTCCATTTGTATCCTGTTAATGCACGATTTTCCTTCCCTCTTGGTTGAGGAATGCTTTTTTTATTTCTTGGATACTGCTTGTTTCTATATAAAAAAATGTGGTGCCATTTCCGATTTCTTTCAGGAAATGGGAATCAGAAAAGCACACCATAGGCAGTTTTGATGGGTATCTTTTTTTGGCTTCAGAAATGGAAGTTAACGGAGAGATTTCCAGAGCATCGATTTCAATGGAATCAGGGATAAATCCCAACTGGCTTATGATGCTGAAAGTGGGTCTATCTATATGGGCTGCGATGGCCAGACCATCCAATGAGTGAATCAGATGCACTGTTTTTTCCAAGGACAAGGATGTGGCTCCAATGAGTAGGTGTTTGTTGAAGTGAAGGACTTCTCCTTTTTCATTGACCACCACCTGCATCCCGAATGTTTCCTCGTCGTTTTCTCCTGGAAGGTTTTGATATATGATTTCCTGCAGTTCAAATGCAGAACTTGTTTTATTAAACAGGGCGAGGATATGAATTTCTTCTTGAGTGGTCACTTCGATTCCAGGCAGGACTTGGATTTTGAATTTGTTTGCAGCCTTTTTCAAAGCTGAGACATTTTCTGCAGAGTTGTGATCGCAGATTCCTAATAAATCGATGTTTTCTGTTTTAGCCTGACTTGCAATATTTTGAGGTGACATTTCAAGGTCAGCACAGGGAGAAAGGCATGTATGGATGTGGAAGTCTGCTTTGATTCTTTTCAACATGCTTTTTATTTTCCTTTTAATAATTGATAAAGTTTGCCTGATATCTCAAAAGCTGTTTTTTCAGTGGAAAACAGTAGACATTTTTCCTTCTCAGCTTTTTTTAATGTGTCAGAATCTGGCTCTCTGCTGTTCACGATGATGATTCCCGCCAGTTCTTTAAGCTGAGCCACAGCCACGATATTGAGATGGATCTGCAGTGTGATCCAAAGAAAATTTTTTTTGCTGTTGGCGATGACATCAGATAAGAGATCGCTGGTGTAAGCTCCACTAACTTCCTTATCCAGACCTTCTTCCGAAGACAGGATCTTTAGGTCCAATTCTTTTTTGATCTTTTTGAGATTCATGGTCATTTTCCTTTACCTTTGTTTTGCTTTTTGTTGTGGCCAGGATTCTTTTTTGATTTTGATTTGTCCAACAAATCTGACAAGTCTTGAGAAAGCTCCTTGAGTTTTTTTGGGAGCATGAATACACAGTCTAAAACGGAAACTTCGTTTTTAACCACATCTTCAGCAAAAGCTAAACAGGTAGGGGAACCACAGGCACCACAATCGATCTTAGGGAGTTTTTTATATAATTTTTCTTTTTCTTTCCTTTTCCTTATGGCTATGGTCAGGTCATCGTTCAGAGGCTTTATGGGGCGAGGATGCAGCTTGTGTTCTTTAAAGAAGTAGCCTTTGGAGTATTTCTTTCGCACTTCTCTTATATCGGGACAGTTTTTGATTTTTTTCAATTCAAGTTCTTCGATCAGCCTGAGGATTTTGTTATAAGATATGTAGAGATTTTCCACAGTCAGAGAGCCACCAATACATCCTTGAAGGCAGGAATAGGCTTCTATGAAATCAATATGCTTCAATTTCCCTCTTTCAATATCATCAAAGACTTTGAGTATTTCCGGAAGCCCGGATACAGAAAGTGAATTGGTGAGTTTGAGAGTCCGGCTGATTCCTCCGACCATAGCCCATCCGGCTCCTAAGATACAGAGGTTATCAACGGATCCGTTGTGAGCTGATTCATTGTCCTCGTTTTCC
This sequence comes from Candidatus Aminicenantota bacterium, assembly GCA_014727835.1. Taxonomy (GTDB): domain Bacteria; phylum Acidobacteriota; class Aminicenantia; order Aminicenantales; family Aminicenantaceae; genus WJMT01. Next base: position 11,192 of record WJMT01000021.1, read on the forward strand.
ATGGCCGAGAGAAGAGGGCCGTATATATCCGATATGGAAATAGCGCCGTCAAGAAAGGATTTCTCCTTTTCAGCCGGCTGTTTTATTGAGATCATTTTTGCGGGGCAGGGAGTTATATAGAAAGCCCCAATTTCCTTTTCTTTGAGTCCATACTGCTTGGATTTTCTTTGTTTGACCTCTCTCCCTGCAATTTCTCTCGGGATGTCAATGGGCGTAATATGGTTGATTAAGGACGGATATTTGACTTGAATCAGGCGCACAACAGTGGGGCATGTGTTGATGATCAAAGGTTTGGAGTCCTTATTTTCTCTAAGATATTCCTGAATGGCAAAACTGACTTCTCCACAGCTGAAAGCCAGGTCATAGGCGTCGTCAAATCCAAGTTTCTTGAGCCCGTTTAAAATTTTTCCAGGAGTGATCTTTTGGCCAAACTGAGCATAAAGAGCAGGAGATGGAATCGCTACGGTGTGCCTGAATTTTGTCAGCTCTCCGAATGGATCAGTCAGAGGAATGATAGCACTGGAGGGACAGGCATTGATGCATTCTCCACAGTCAATGCATTTTTCAATGTCTATTTTTGCTTTTCCTCCTCTGACCCTGATGGCTTCTGTGGGACAAATATGCATACATTTCATTCTGCCTTGACATTTGCTTTCATCGACGCTGACAGAATGAAAATAATGGTTCATTGTCCCTCCGAATTATTCAAGAAAAAGAGAATTTCAAGTGTGGTTCCTTTTCCAGGACATGAGGAGATCTTGAATTTGTCAGCGTTCTTTTTTATGTTTGGAAGTCCCATCCCAGCTCCAAAGCCCATTTCTCTGTATTCATTTGTGGCTGTGGAATATCCTTCTTTCATAGCCAGGGATATGTTTTTAATGCCAGTGCCCCTGTCATCAATTTTTATTCGAATGGAATCCGGGGCAAGACTGAAATAAAGAGTCCCTTTGTCAGCATACATCACCACATTCATTTCTGCTTCATAGGTCGCAATGGCTGTGCGGATGATGATAGAAGGGGGAATTCCTGTTTCTTGAAGGATCTCTTTTATGGTTGTTGATATATTCCCCGCATGGTTAAAATCTCTTCCTTGGATTTCAAATTGTTGAGCCAGAACCGCTTCGTTTTCAATCATGATTTTTTGTCTGTCACAGGATACACACCTGGAAGATGCTGGCTGTACAGCAAACCACATGCTGTGTACATCATATAATCAGTCAAAAGAATAGGGATGTCCTTTTTTTTGGCAAGTTTGATCCCCTCAGGATCCGGTTTTTTCCCCCGGACATAAACGATGCCTTTGGCTCCGATAATATCAGCCGTGCGTACGGACTGTAAATTGCTGAGTCCTGTCAAAAGAAGGATGCCCGGTTTTGCAAAGGCCAACACATCGCTCATCAGGTCTGACCCGCCTGCAAATTCAATTTCATCATTGATATGGGATTTTCCGCATACCAATTCTGCCTGAAGTATATGGACGATTTCTTTTAGGGTCATTTCAATTCAGTTTTCTTTAAGAACTGTTTTTATGGTCAAATCACCTTTTTTAATGGTCCTTTGAGAAGGGGTGATAGTGGTTGGACAGCATTCCCAGCACATTCCACAGCCATTGCATTTATCCACATCTATATATCGTGCTTTTTTGTTGATGGTAACTTCAAAGTTGCCCACATAGCCGGAGATTTCCTTAACTTCACTCCAGGTGAGAAGTTCTATGTTCGGATGTTTTCCCACATCTGACATTTTGGGAGTTAAAATACAGGCTGAACAGTCTAAAGTAGGAAAGGTTTTATCCAGCATGGACATGTGTCCACCGATGGAGGCCTCTTTTTCGACCAAATAGACTTTTTTACCTGAATTCGCATAGGTTAAGGCTGCGTGTATTCCGGCAATCCCTCCTCCCACGATCAAAACTTCAGGCCGGACAGGGACTTCTTTTTTCTCCAGGGCTTCATGTAATGCGACCCTTCTGACCGAGGCAGATATAAGGGCTTTTGCTTTTTTAGTGGCTGCTTCCGGGTCTTTAGTGACCCATGAAACTTGCTCTCTAATATTGGTCATTTGAAAATAAAAAGGATTCAGCTCTCCTTCGGCAGTCACCCCCCTGAAAGTGGGTTCATGCATTAAGGGAGAACAGGAAGCCACAATAACACGATTGAGATTGTGTTCTTTGATGCTTTTTCTGATCAGGTCTTGGCCTGGATCAGAGCACATGAATTTATATTCAGCGGCAAAGGTCACGTTATCCAGCTTTGAAGCAAACTCTGCCACCTCGGCCACGTTGACTTTATCAGCGATATTCGCTCCGCATTGACAAACAAAGACTCCAATTCTTGGTTGACCGTTTTCAGACATTGGTTCCTCCAATTTCAATTTTGTTCCATATTTGTTTGGTTGGGATCAGAGAACGTGAAAACCCCAGTTCTTCTTTGGGTAGACCAAAAGCCAAACCCATGAGTTGGCTGAAGAACAAGATGGGCATTTTAAAGTCCTCATCGTATATTTTGGATATATTATCTTGAGTGACCTCAAGGTTGAAGAGGCAGAGAGGACACAGTGTGACAATGGCATCAGCTCCCTTTTTTTGTGCTTCTTTGAGAATGATGTAATTGAGCCGAGCCCCCAATTCTTCCAGGTTAGCTGTCAGGGCTCCTCCGCAGCATTTGGTCTTTGCCGTGAAGTCCACTGTTTCTACCCCTAAGGATTGGACAAGCATATCCATGCTTTCCGGATAATCCATGTCATCAAAGTCTTCAAAAGGCCTCACCACTTGACACCCATAATAGGAAGCGATTTTGATGCCATTGAGCTTCTGCTGAACTTTTTCTTTGATAACATCCACTCCGATCTCCTTTAAAAGCACTTCCACAGGATGTTTCACTTGGACTGTTCCTTTGTATTCCAGATCGAGTTTTTTCATTTCTTTCAGTATTTTCTCGGAATCTTCAGAGTTTTCTTTGAGGAACTGGTTGGCTTTTTTTAAAGAGAGATAACATGCGGCGCAAGGGGCAATGATATCTTTTTGAGCCTTTTCTGCAATGGAGAGGAGACGTCCGTTGATCGCTGCGGCTTTTTCCTCGTCCACGGACATAGAAGCTGTGGCACCGCAGCAGTTCCAGTCAGGAAGCTCTTGAAGTTCCATGCCCAAAATTTTAAATACAGGGAGAACCGATTCTTCATAATGTTTGGCATTGGTTTTTACAGAACATCCTGGGTAATAGATATATTCCTTCATCAGGTATTCTCCTTTACGGCTTTGAGAAGTTTTTTAAGCTGTTTTTTGTTTTTAATGGATTCCTTTTTTAAAGACATCCTTCCGGTCTTCATCAGTTTCAATCCAAGGGGGGCCATTTTTATAAGACCGATAGGATTCAAAGTTTTCAAGTAAAGATTGAGCATAAGCCACAGTTCTGAGCTTCGGCCGTTTTTGGTCAGGATTTTATGCATTTCCTTGTACATGACCGGGATGGGGAATCTGGAAGGATAGACATTTTCTTGAATGGCTTTTCTTTTGATAGCATACATGACATCAGTGATTTTGATTTGAGATGGGCATCGCACCTGACAGTTGTAACAAGAAGCACAAAGCCAGGGAGTGAAACTTTTCAGTACGGTCTCTTCAAACCCGCCTTTGGTCAGGGCAATGATTTTTCTGGGAGTGAAGTCCATATAAGCAGCATCAGGGCAGGAGCTGGAGCAGGTGCCGCATTGGATGCAGCGGTCGATTTCGTTGCTGTGGCTTAGTTCTTTTATGGTGTCTAAAAATTCAGGATTTAATTCTTCCTCATAATATACTTTTTCCTGGGTTTCCATGGGTCCTCCTTAAAATTGGTTTTGGTAAGGGTGTGGCTTTTAACAAATCATGAAACAAATTTTTAAAAATCATTACTTTTTCATTTTTTGTAAGATGATTCTTACAACAGACAAAAATCTTTTCTTCAGTAATTTCTGTCTTAGAGGAAGCTTTCCTGCATGAATATAGCTAAATAATAATTCTAAATTAATTATTATGATTACTTCCTGCAACCCAATTCTAAGTAGATTTTTTTATTTTGTCAATGAAAAAATATGATTGAAACCAGAATTGATTTCTAGCTCAGATTTTTATATAATTTTCTCATATGAACGCCTCATTTGAGTTCGAGTATTTTTGCCTTTTAGCTCAATTGAAATTATCAAACACAGAAAAAGACAAGCTGCCTCTGCAGTTGAAAAAAATCGTCAAATGGGTCGGGGAACTTGAAAAATTAGATATAAAAAAGACAGACTTGAGTTGTCAACACTCCTGATTCTCTCACATCATTTACAGAGAGGATAAAGTGGATCTTTGTTTGTCCCAAAAGCAAGCCCTTTCCAATTCCCATTGGGATTGATCATAAAGGTTTACCTCTGGGGATTCAGATGATTGGAAATTTTATTCAAGAATCATCCCTATTAAAACTTGCTTTTTTACCTGAAAAAAAAGTAAAATTTAGAAAAACAAGAAGGAAGGAGGAAAAATGAATAAAAAGGTTCTCTCTTACTTAGGGATTGTGCTTTTGATTTTTATGATCCATAGTTGTTCCTCTAGCCCGGAGAAAGCCATTTTGGAAAGATATTTTCATGCCATGTCTCTGGATGATCTGAACACGCTTTCCACCATGGCTATTGAGCCGGCTGATTTTGAGTTTAATTCCTGGGAGATCGTGGAAGTGACCGAGGAATATTCAGACCTGTTTGACCTGCCTGAGCTGGATAAAAAAGAAAAAGAGCTCAAAGAAAAGGTGGACGACTTAACCATAGAGACTCTGAATGCCAGAGATGAGATGGACACTGCAAAATTTGAGATGGAACGCCGGCGCACAAGAGCGAATATCAATAAATTCAATGAAACTGAAGAGAATTACAATGAAATGCGTGAACAGCACAAAGAACTTCAGAAGCAGTATAATGAAGTGAAACAAGCCGCAGAAAACGAAGAAAGGATGGCTTTGTTTTCTCTGGGTGGAGATTTCCCCGGAGTCAGGCAATTTGAGGGGGAGGTTCATAAGAAAGATGTGGAGGTCAAAGTCAACCGAAACGGAGAAGAGGTGAATTATAAAATTTTCATGAGACAATATGAACTGAATGATCCCCAGTCCAATATCACGCATAATGGGAGATGGATTATTCTTAGATTCGAGAGACTTGACTGATTCGGCTTCTGTTTTTTAATTGAATATTGACTCTTTTTGAATTTTCCTTTATAAATACTAGACTATTTTTTAATGAGCCGTTAGCTCAGGGGTAGAGCACCGGCCTTTTAAGCCGGGTGTCGCTGGTTCAAATCCAGCACGGCTCACCATTATGAACACGCTCCTGTCGTCTAGCCTGGCCTAGGACACCGCCCTTTCAAGGCGGCGACACGGGTTCAAATCCCGTCGGGAGCGCTTTTTGTTTCCCCTGTAAAACACGTTTTTCCTTTAAGCACCATTGAGCATATAGAATATGAACCTCACCCAAAAACTGGACCAGTCAAAAATATAGTTTTCCGGCTTTCAAACTGTTCTGCAAACTGTCTTGGCGTCAAGTCTTCAAGCGAGCTGTGCGGCCGAAACCCTCCGTGCCAAGAGCCCTCAGCTGATGATGCTCTTTCACCAGAGAATTCAATGCTCCCATCCGGGATCACTTCTTTTTTTATGATTATTGCGGGTTTTATTTCTGGTTTGACACCTGGGCTCAGAGCCATGAGGTTGGATATTGTGGACTGTCTCAGATATGAATAGTCCAGAGAAAGAAAAAATCAATCCAGCTTATTTTTGTGTTTTTTGTAAAGCCAGTAGAGGAGAACTGCAGGAGCCTCATAAAAAGCAATGATAATGGGGGATAGGATCAGCCAGTAGATATTGAAGTCCGGGAGAAAAAGAATGATGAACCCGACCACTCCTCCCACGGCTGCAATCACAGAGCCGATCAACAACAAATGAACAGTGAATTTGTTCATGGCCGTTCTTTATGATTGAGAGAAGAGTCAGTCAAAACGGAAATCCTTTTGGCTGCAGATTTTTATGGCGGCTTCAGAAGCTTTTTTATCGTAGAGTGTCCCCTTATTTTTTTTAATTTCAATTAGAGCTTTTTCAAGACTCAGTGCTTCTCGATAGGGGCGGTGAGAGGCCATAGCTTCGATGACATCTGCCACAGCCAGCACTTTGGCTTCGATCATGATCTCATCTTCCGAAAGGCCGTTGGGATACCCGCTTCCATCCAATCGTTCATGGTGCTGTCTGACAATACCTGATACAGGCCAGGGAAATTCAATGGACTTCAGGATATCAGCACCCACTTTGGGGTGGGTTTTGATGATGTTGTATTCCGCCTCCGATATCTTTCCCGGTTTGCTGAGGATTTCCGCAGGTATATAGATTTTTCCAATATCATGGAGTGTACCGGACATGCGGATGCCTTCGATTTGATCCTCTTTCAGATCCATTTCCTTAGCTATTTTAACGGCCAGCTTTGTGACGCGGCGTTGATGACCGGCTGTATAAGGATCTCTGGTCTCAATGGTATAGGCCATGGCTTCAACCGCTCCTTCCATGGCTTTTTTCTGGTTTTCCCAGCTCTCCTGGATCTGCTTTTCTGCTTTTTTGTGGTGTGTGATATCTGAGAACGTGACCACCAATCCTGAAATTTTAGACCCTTCACCCAGGATGGGATTGATGGCCTGATCGATCGGAATTTCTGTTCCGGATTTTGTGTGGAGGACGACTTCATGAAGAATCCGGGTTCTTTTTCCTTCCAATAATTTTTTTGTGGGTATAGTTAAGCGTTTGCCTGTTTTTTCGCTGTAAATGGGGTAGATTTGATTAAGCTCTTTGTTGAGAGCATCATCAAGACTCCATCCTGTGATGGCTTCACCCGGTTTGTTTATAAGGGATACCTGGCCTATTTCGTTTGTGGCGATCACTCCGTCTCCGATATTTTTAAGGATAGTGGAAAGCCATTTTTCCCTTCTTTTGAGCTTTGTTTCCATTTTAAACTTAAAGAGTGCGATTTCAATGGTTGTCTGTAGATCTCGATCTTCGAAAGGTTTTAAAAGATAGCCAAAAGGTCCTGTTTTTTTGGCTTTTTGGATGATCGCTTCATCTGCATAAGAAGTGAGATAAATGATGGGAATGTTGAGTTTTGAATAGATGAAGTCAGCTGCTTCCACTCCATTCAGTTTGCCCTCCAGCTTAATGTCCATTAGAACGATATGAGGGTTCTCTTTTTTGGCTGTTTTTATGGCTTCCTTGGATGTGGATGTGGAGAGGATGGATCGATAACCCAGGCTCTGGAGCATGTTCCGGACATCTCTGGCAACGATGACTTCGTCTTCGACGATAAGAACTTTTGTATGAGCTGCGGGTTTGTTTTGATCTTGCTTCATATTGTCCGGTTCTATTCAAAATACATTTTCAGGCCTAAAAAGTCAATTTGCTTCCTAGCAGCAGTCCTATTTAGGTCCTGTAGAGATACGGACAAGTCATAGTCATTCAAGAGCTTCAGTATTCATCCCAAGACTTGATTTTCAATTTATTAAGATCGAGTTTGGAAATCGCATCGATAAAGCGTTCAGCAAACTGAAGGTTTGTGATCAAGGGGATGTTGAAATCCACTGCTTTTCTTCGGATGATATAGTCATTGGTGAGCTCACTGGCTTCAATGCTTTTCGGGATGTTGATGATGAGGTCCAGCTGTCTTTGCTGGATAAAGGTCAGGATATTGGGCTCTCTCTTTTGCAAAGGCCAATATAAAGTCTCTGAATCAATACCATTGTATTGAAGGAAATCAGCAGTGCCGCGGGTAGCGTACAGCTTGAATCCCAAGTGACTCAGTCTTTTTGCTTCAGGCAAAAACAGGGCCTTGCTTTCAAAAGGACCTGTGGAGAGAAGCACATTCTTTCGGGGATAGTCAAATCCGACTGAAAGAAGAGCTTTGAGAAAAGCTTCTTCAAAACTGTCACCGATACAGGCCACTTCTCCAGTGGATGCCATTTCAACACTCAACACAGGATCGGCTCCTTTGAGTCGTGTGAATGAGAATTGAGGAGCTTTGACTCCCACATAGTCGAGTTCAAAGCAGGATTTATCGATCCTTTCCAGGTCTTCCCCCAGCATCAATTTGGTCGCTAATTCCACAAAATTGAGTTTGAAGATTTTGGAAACAAAGGGAAAAGACCGGGATGCCCGGAGATTGCACTCGATGACCTTGACCATATTGTCCTTGGCAATGAACTGAATGTTGAATGGGCCATTGATCTGAAGGGCATCCACAATCTTTCTGGTTATTTTTTTCATTCTGCGGGTGGTTTCCAGGTAAGTCCTTTGAGGGGGGAGGACCATAGTGGCGTCTCCGGAATGCACTCCTGCATTTTCAACATGCTCACTTATGGCATAGACAAAAAGTTCTCCCTTCTGAGCGACTCCGTCCAATTCAATTTCTTTGGCGTTTTCAATAAATTTGCTGATGATGACAGGATATTCCGGGCTGACTTCTGAAGCCCTCTGCAGATAGTCCACCAGTTCGCTGTCATTGAGAGCTACAGACATTGCTGCTCCGCTCAGCACATAGCTGGGTCTGATCAGAACCGGATATCCGACTTTTTCAGAAAATTCTTTTGCTTCCTGGATATTGGTGAGTTCTTTCCACTC
>WJMT01000022.1 GCA_014727835.1 Candidatus Aminicenantota bacterium
AAGATTTTTCTATTGAATTTATCGGTATTACCGAACGACTCTATGGCATTTAAATACAGGTCATTAATGAAAAAAGAGGTGGGCACCTCTTTGTCCGAGATCAACGTCACCCCTCTGGTTGATGTGATGCTGGTTCTCTTGATTATCTTTATGGTCACCGCACCCATGATGCAAAGCGGAATCGGCGTGGAACTTCCTCAGGCAGAGACAGAATCCGCCCCTGCTGAAAAAGGACTGACTTTAACCATCACCAGCGACAAATTCATTCACATTCAAGACCAGGTCATCAACCAGTTTCTCTTAGAACAGAGGCTCAAGGAATATTTTTACGGCAAGGAAGATAAAGTCGTCTTTATCAGAGCCGACGAAAGCCTTTCTTATGGGTTTGTCATCCGCATACTGGATATTGTCAAAAAATCAGGAGTCCCTGTAGTGGGGCTTGTAGTCAAGCCTTTAGAGGAGATCAAAGACTGATGAGCCAGGCCTTGTCCAACAGAGAATACAAATCCTTCAGACAGGCCATTATTATATCTGGTTCCGTCCATCTTCTGCTGTTTATTTTGATTCTGGTTTCGCCCTATCTCCCCACCCATTCCAAAAAAGGCCTGGTCCATTACGTGAATGTGGTCTCATTTTCCGGAGGCGGAGGCGGAGGAGGCAGCAGCGGGGCCCTGGGAGCAGCACCGGGTGAAACTGTGGAGAATGAAACTGTTGATGAAACCGCTCTTCCAGAGAGAGAAGATCTCAGTGACTTGACTGTACCAAAAAATATCGAACAGCAGCAGTCTTCCCTCAGACATCCTGTGGACAAGCCTAAAAATGAGAAAAAAGCCGACTCCAGTAAAAAAACTGTGATCCAAAAAGCCACCAAAACATCTCCTACCAAAACAAAGCCCGGCCAGTCCGAACAAGGCGCCGGGGGAGGAGGAACCGGCTTGAGAATCGGTGTGGGAGGAGGAGGAGGAGGAGGAATCGGTTTCGGTTCTGAATACTCTTCTCAAATAGGCCTGTCTTCGTTTCCCTACACCTGGTATTTACAGACCCTTCACGGAAGAATATCCAACAATTGGTACACCTCCCGCATCAGCACCGGACTCAGCGGAGATTATTACACCACCGTTTCATTCAGAATCTTTTCAGACGGCCAGATCTCAGAACCCAAAATCTTAGAACCCAGCGGTGTAAAATCCCTTGACCTGTCAGCAGTCCGGGCCGTTCGATCTTCAGCCCCTTTTCCTGCATTGCCTTCTGAGTACAAGGAAGAATATCTTCAGCTCACCATTATATTTGAACACACAAAATGAAAAAAACAATCCCCGTTTCCGCTGTTTTCTTGGCCTTGTTTTTAATCACAAACACCCTGATTCCTCAGCAGGAAGTGGTGATGAGAATCCGAGAAGGCATGCCTATCATTCCTGTGGCCATTCCTGAATTCCTCACACAGAACAATTCCCCTGACCAAGCTTCTGCAGCTTCCACTCTCAGGGAAGTCATCATCTCTGACCTAGAATACAGCAGAGTGTTCAAGCCCCTTCCTGAAGATTACTATCAATACATTGATCCCTTAAATTTGGAAGATATCAACTTTAAAAAATGGGAGTCTATTGAAGCCAAGCTTCTTCTCAGCGGCCAAGTGTCTGAAAACCGGGATGGATCTTTGATCTTTGAAGCCAAAACCTATGACGTAAAATCAGCGCGGTTCATCAAAGGAAAAAAATATCAATCTGATCCAAGCCTGCTGCGCCTGGTGGGCCATAAAATATCCAATGAATTTATGAAAATATACGGCGAACCTCCCATCTTCACCACCAAAATCGTTTTCGTGTCCAACCGAAACGGAAATGATGAACTGTATATGATGGACTATGACGGCTACAATCAAACCCGCCTGACTTTCAACAAAACCAGAGATTACATGCCGGCATGGTCCACTGATGGAAAAACAATCGCTTACACCGCTTATAACAACCAGAATGCAGCCCTCTATTTGTTCAATCCTTTTGAAGGGACAAGGACTTTGGTCACAGACCACGGCACAAGCTTTGGAGCCGACTTTTCCTTTGACGGGAAAAAAATGGCGTTTTGTTCCACTGAAGATGAATCCAATTCAGAAATCTATATTTCAGACACCAATGGAAAAAACATCCGCCGTCTCACCTTCAACAATGCCATTGACACTGCTCCCTCCTGGTCTCCCAATAACAGAGAAATCGCTTTCACATCTGACCGGCTGGGGTCTCCTCAAATCTACATCATGGACGCAGAAGGCGCCAATATTCGCCGAAGGAGCTTTGGAGGAAACTATCATGATGCTCCGGCATGGGCTCCCACAGGAGACCGGATCATCTATGTCTCCAGGGTGGCGGCTGTGTTCGACCTCTATGTGCTCAACCTCAGAACAGACCGCATCATCAAGCTCACGGAAGGATACTCCAGGAATGAATCCCCTTCCTGGTCTCCGGATGGACGCCACATCGTGTTTTCTTCCAACCGGACAGGAACCATCCATATCTACACCATTGATTATGACGGGACCAACCTGAGAAGGCTCACTTCCAGAGGAGAAAACAAACTTCCTAATTGGTCCAGAAAATAATGTTTTTTTTAGAGTTTGACAACTCCATTCATACAATGTATATAAGTCATTGTAATTGGAAGCGATGTGCTTAACAAAAATAATTAACTCAAAGGAGATCCCATGAAAAAACTAATTGTACTAAGCGTCTCATTCCTCTTGGTGTTTTCTTTCTTTGCATCATGCAGAAAAAAAGTTGAAGAAACTCCGCCCCCTCCACCTCAGGTCAAAGAACAACCCAAGGTTGAAAAAGTCGAAAAACCACCGGCCAAAGAACCTGAATTATCAGAAGAAGAAATATTTGAACAAAAAACATTAGAGGAAATCAATGCAGAACAGCCAATGGAAATGATTTACTTTGATTTTGACAAATATTTCATCCGCGAAGATGCCAAATCCATTCTCAGGAACAACGCCCAATGGCTCAAAAAGTGGGACAGTATTAAAATACTGATCGAAGGACACTGCGACGAACGGGGTACCGAAGAATACAACCTTGCCCTTGGTGAAAAAAGAGCAAAAAGCACCCGAGATTATCTCATCTCTCTAGGTATTTCACCAGACAGAATGAGCATCATTTCTTATGGAAAAAGTCAGCCCTTGGACCCGGGCCACAATGAAATCGCTTGGCAGAAAAACAGAAGGGCTGAATTCACCATCATAGAAAAATAAAGGCCTTATATGCCAAAAAAGATTTATTCTGGGATTGTTCTTATTCTCCTGTATCCCCTTCTTCTTGGGGGTTTCCAGAAAAGAGAAAAAGCTTATGAGCTGATCTATAAAGACGTGCAGATATTGAAAAAGAAAATTCTTGGACTGGAAGCTCAGGTCCAACAGAATCAGGAATACATCATGTCCATCAACAAACAGTTGGATGACATCTTCGAACTGGTGAACCAAATCCGCAACGAACAAGCAAATCTCAGTAAGGAACAGGAAAAAATCCCCACCCAATATCAGATTTTGCTAGAAAAATTCGACACGTTAACAGCCCGGCTTTCAGACATATCTGAAGACCTCATCGAGATCAAACAATCCGCAAAATACATTCCTGCAGACACAGAAATAACACCATCAGAAGAAGGCCAAGAACCACCTGTCCTAGAATCAACAGAGAACTCCACTGAAACAGTGGATCAAGAACAAAAACCCAAGAGCCCTATAGATCCAAACCTGTCACCTCAAGAAGTCTACAACCTGGCCCGATCAGACTACCTCAAAGGAAATTTTCAGCTGGCCATCCAAGGATTTGATATCTACTTAGATCATTTTCCGGAAAGCCCGCTGGCGGATAACGCTCTCTACTGGATCGGAGAGAGCTATTTTTCTCAGGAGGAATTTGAAGAAGCCGTGAGAAAATTCAACGTCCTGATTCTGAGTTATCCGGAAGGAGACAAGGTGCCTGCTGCTCATCTCAAAAAGGGAATCAGCCTGATGGAAATGGGAAGAGATGAAGAGGCCTTAGCTGTATTCAAGCTACTCATCAGTAAATTTCCCCTTGAGGAAGAGACCAGGATCGCCCAGGAAAAAATCAAAGAAATCAGATCCAGGATTTTATCATGAGAGACAAAAACAGCTTCAACAAAGTCATTTTAGTGGGCCATCTCGGAGCTGATCCTGAAGTCAGGTACATCCCCCAATCCAACCGGGCTGTCGCCAACTATTCATTAGCCACCAACGAAAGTATCTTCAATCCCCAAACCAAAGAAAGCGAGGACCGCACAGAGTGGCATCGAATCGTGTCCTGGGGGAAAACCGCTGAATTCTGTGAAAAGTATTTGTCAAAGGGAAAACAGATTCTTATTGAAGGCAGACTGAGGACCGATAAATGGGAAGACCGAAACGGCAATCAGAGATACACCACTAAGATTCATGCCTACCAGGTCACTTTGCTGGGAAAAAGAGGAGACACACAAAACATGCAGTCTCCTCCTGATTTTGGCAAAGATTCAGACTCCAGCTTCCCCTCAGGTTCAGGCAACAGCATGCCTGATACGGATAACGAAGACGACGACGTGCCCTTTTAAGCCTCTTCAGATCACTTTTTGTATCAAAGACTATGGCCAAAAACAACGCTGAAGAAGAGAATAAATTCAGAAAAAGGATCATTGAAGATCACCGTCCTTGGGGACAATTCCGTTCCTATCCATATCAGAATGCCGGGAGCATAAAGCTCATCACAGTCAAACCTAAAGGAACCCTGTCTCTCCAATATCACAACCATCGAAGCGAATTTTGGGTGGCCTTAGACAAAGGTCTGGAAGTCACGGTCCGAGAAAAGGTCTGGCAGCCACAAAAAAACGAGGAAATTTTCATCCCAGTCAAAGCCCCTCATCGTGTCCGGAATATCGGAAAAAATCCGGCAAGGATCATGGAAATCTGGATCGGAAATTCGGATGAAAAGGATATTGTGCGGTTGAAAGATATCTACGGACGAAATCAAAAGCCTAAGACCTGATATCAATACTCCTCTGCCACAAGAAGAGCTTTGGGATGTTTGGATAAAACTTTTTCTAAGAAATGCTCTTCCACTTCCCGGGCTGTTTTTAAATTCAAGCCGTGTTCCACGATTTTTTTAATGGTTTTGTATTCAACGGATCTCAGGGCTTTTTTGATCTTGGGGATGAAGATCGGATTCATACTGAAACTTGTCAATCCCAGCCCCAGTAAAGCCAGGGCAGAGAGAGGATCTGCTGCCATTTCACCACAAACAGTGACATCTTTTTTTTCTTTCTTTGCGCTTTCGATAATGAACTTCAGCAATCTCAAAACAGAAGGATGAAGAGGTTTGAATAGATAGGAAACATCTTCATTGGACCTATCCACAGCAAGGTAGTACTGGATGAGGTCATTGGTCCCTATACTCACATAATCCACTTCCTTTACCAAGTTATCAGATATGGCGGCGGCGGCAGGGACTTCGATCATGATACCCAATGGAATATTCTTGTCATATTTGTGCTTCTGAACTGTCAATTCCTCTTTGACTTCTTCAATAATGAGTTTGGTTTCTTCGATCTCTTCAACACCTGTGACCATAGGAAGCATGATATGGACGTTTTTATGGATTGCACTTGCCCGGAGAATGGCTCTCAATTGAGTCTTGAAGTGGCCTCTTTCCTTTAAAGACAACCTGAGGCCACGGAGTCCTAAAGCCGGGTTGGGTTCCTTCTCCACATTCATTTGAGGAAGATTCTTTTCTCCTCCGATGTCCACGGTTCTTATGTAAACCGGTTTTTTCCCTGCGCTTTTTGCGACCTGAGAATAGATCTCATAATGGTCTTCTTCACATGGAAGTTTTTTGGTTTGGAAAAAGATAAACTCTGTCCGGAAAAGGCCGATTCCCTCTGCACCCATGGAAAAGGCAAGACTGACTTCATCCGGCAGCTCAATATTGGCCAAAGGAAAGAATTTGACTTGATCCAAGGTCTGCGACTCGAGTCTGGCCGTCTTTTTGAGTTCCCTAATGTATTTGTCATACTTTTTCTGTTTGCTTTCAAACTCTCTTTTGATGGCCAAAGGAGGATTGATGATCACATCTCCATTGGTCCCGTCTACAATCAAGGTATCCCCGTCCTTGACTTTTCGAGTGATCTGGCTGAGTCCCATTACAGCCGGAATATTCAGTGACCTGGCCAGTATGGCAGTGTGTGAAGTGGTCCCTCCGATATCGAGCGCCACAGCAAGGATATTTCCCTGACTCAACTTTAAGGCAGCCTCAGATGGGAGCAGGTCATGAGCCACTAAGATTTTTTCCTTACCATCATCTCTTTCTAATTTTTTATCCGACTCCAGATTCAAATATATTTTTGAAAGCACGTCCTTCAGGTCATATTCACGCTGTTTGAAATATTCATCCTCTATAGACCGAAACATTTCAGAATACTCATCAAATACTTTGGAAATCGCTCTTTCTGCATTGGTTTTCTCTTCCTGCATGATAGTCTTTATTCGAGAGACAAGATTTTCATCCTGGAGGATAAAAAGATGAGCCTCAAAAATAAAAGAATGGTCTGTTCCGACCTTCTTCCCGATTTCTGCTTTGATTTTTTTTAGCTGATGTTCCGTCTTTAAGATCGCCTCATCCAGTCTCTTCAGCTCTCTGTCCACATGTTCGGGCTTTATATCATTCTTTCGTGAGGTGAACACAACTCCCTCTGACAAATGGACTTCTCCCACTGCAATTCCCGGGGATACGCCAATTCCTCTCAGTCTGAAATATTCCATTGAGGATCACTCTTTTTCTTGAAACTTATCATTGATCAAATCATTCAATGCCTGCATAGCCATGCCCTCATCCCTTCCGCATATTTTCAACTCGATCTCTGATCCCTGAACTGCTGCTAAAGTCAGGATACCCAAAACACTCTTCCCATCCACTTCATTGCCGTCCTTGACTATCTTAATGGACGAAGCAAACCTGTTTGCCATGTTGACAAATTTCACTGCAGCACGGGCATGCAGGCCCAATTTATTCTTTATTTTTACTGTTTTCTTTTTCATGAAATTCAGCGAAAGATCAGTTTTTTGCTTTGAGCAGAGCACTGGCAAGATGAATATTTTTCTTTCCTTGTTCAACCACTTTTTTGGCCACGTTTTTCAAATTATAACTCCTCTGCAGTGACACAAATTTAATGAGCATGGGCAAATTGACTCCAGTGATGATCTCCACCTGACCATCTTTCAAAAAACTAAAGCTGAGATTAGAAGGAGTGCCGCCAAACATATCCGTAAATATGAGCACACCATTCTTTTGGTTGACTCTTTTTATACTCTCATTGATTTTTTTCTTGGACTCTTCGACATCATCATACCATCCAATGGAAATGGCTTCTATATTCACCGCTTCTCCCAAAATAATGGTGAGGGCATTCAAGAGTTCTTCAGCTAGTTTTCCGTGAGAAACAATAACTCCACCGATCATTTCATACCCTGCGATTCAAGTTCATCTCTTTGAGTCCTTATCTTCCTTGTTTTTCAAAATGACCTCAGGCATTATTTTATCACGTCCGGCTCAATTCCTTAAGTCTTTTATTTTCTCTAAAAGAGGACCACTGTTACCTAAATGCATCCCGATGAGATATTTGGACACTGTATTTTTTTGATTCCAGATGCTTTTTCAGCCATTCAGAAACAGCCACAGACCGGTGCTTTCCTCCTGTACATCCGATGGAAATGGTCAAATAACTCTTTCCCTCTTCTATGAAATAAGGAAGCAGATGGTCAATGAAACCAAACAGCCTTTTGATATACACTTGTGTCTTTTCTGAATGGTATATATAGTCTGAGACTTTTTTATCCTGACCGGTCTTGTCTCGGAGATGGTCAATATAATAAGGGTTGGGTAAAAACCTGGTGTCAAAAACCAGGTCTGAATCTAGAGGAACTCCGTATTTGTAACCAAAGCTGATGAGCATGATCTGTATCCGGTATTCACTTTTTTTGATAAATCGATCCGAAATCAGCTTTTTCAAGTCTGAAATATTTGTTTTGGAAGTATCAATGACTTCATCGGAAAGGCTTTTGATGGCATCCAATTTTCTTCTTTCCAGCTGAATATTTTCAATAACAGTTCCTCCCTCTGCCAAAGGATGAGGGCGTCTGCTTTCGCTGAATCTTTGAACCAGGGTCTCATCAGAAGCTTCCATAAAGATCACACAGGGGGAGACCTTTTTCCGGATTTTTTTGAGTACCTTTGGAAAATCTGATACAAATCCGGCTTCCCGTATGTCAATAACAAAAGCCACTTTGTCTATCTGAAATTCCTTTTTTCTCCATAAATCCACAAAACTTGGAATCAGTTTTGCAGGGATATTATCCATGCAGTAGTATCCGAAGTCCTCCAAAAAACGGCTCGCCGCTGTTTTGCCAGAACCAGAAAGTCCTGTGATGATCAAAAAGTTATAATCCATCACTTTGCCTTGTCCTGTTTTTTTGTTTTGACTTCAAGATTTCTGTCCAGCCGCTTGGAAATCTCTTTGGGAGCATGATATCCTTTCTCTTTGAGTATCTGGACTTTGCACGCCACTTCGATCAATGTCGCGATATTTCTCCCCGGAGCAACGGGAATCATGATCTGAGGAATTTTGACATCTAACATTTCAAATTCCTGTAAAGAGTCCAGTCCCAGGCGGTCATATTCCTTGTCCTGTTCCCATCTTTTTAGGTTGATCACCAAATCGATCTTGGATCGCTTGCAGATGGCTTTGGAACCAAAAATCTGTTTGATATTGATGATACCCAGTCCTCTGATCTCCATAAAATAACGGCTTAAAGCCGGGGAAGTTCCGATCAACTTGTCTGCTGACGTCTTTTTGACATTGGTCACATCATCTGATATGAAACGCCAGCCCCGGGATACCAATTCAAGAGAACTCTCGCTCTTTCCCACTCCGCTGTCTCCTCTTATCAAGACTCCAAGCCCATTGATTTGAAGCATTCCGCCGGAAATCACTTTTTGATCCGGCTTATTCATTGAGGCTTTCCTCTTCGTCCTGGATAACGGTCAAAACCTCATTGATGTTTTTGGCCTTAATGATCTTCTTGACCAGGTGTTTGGACTTACGGATCAGATGAGCAATCGCAGCCAAGGCCTGCAAATTGACACTGGGATTATCCGGAGGTGAGACCACCAAAAAAAAGACATGAGAGCGTTTGTTGTCCTGAGAACGGAAATCAACTCCTTTTCTGGATATTCCTAAGAGGATGCTCAGCTCTCTGACAGATTTCACTTTACAGTGAGGTATGGCAAAGCCTTCTCCAATCGCTGTGCTCCCAAGCTCTTCCCTTTGAATCAGCCGTTCATACAGATCTTTTTCCTTAATTGATTTTTTTCTTTGCTTGAGAAAGGAGACCATCTCTTTGATCACCCCTTCTCGGCTATCATTTTCCAGGTCCAGCAGGACCATATCATTGGTTAATAAATGGCTTACTTTCAATGTCATCTCTCAATTCGATTCCAATTCGATCAGACCTAAATTTTGGTCCTTTCTCTTATACAAAACCGTCCATTTCTGGGTTTCTATATTTTTAAAAACAAAAACACTTTTCTTTTTGGGATCAAACAACAGAGCAGCTTCATCCACAGACATGGGCTTTAAAGTGTAATTTTGATCCCTGATGATCCGGGTTCCCTGTTTCTGAATCCCGGGTTCTTCTGAGAAAGATTCGGGTTCTTTTCTGATCCTTCGCTTGCGCTGTCTGGCTTTTTCGATCTCTTTTTTCACCTGCCTCTCAATATTCTCAAATGCCAGTCCCAAAGATGAAAGCATATCCTGAGTCTCTTCAGCTGCATTTAAAGTGAATCCTTTTGATGAAATGTTGATCTCTGCCTCATAACGGTATTTTTCTACAGATAAGACAATGTCCACTTCAGCAGGAGATTTGATCAATTTATCCAGGTTTTGAATCCTTTTTTCACAAAATTCTCTTATCTCCGGAGTGATGTTGATCTGCCTTCCGGTGTAATTGATATTAATCATGTTTCCTCCATCAGATACTTTCTTTTTCTTATATGAGAAGGTGGGATGTTCAGCTGTTTTCTGTATTTAGCCACAGTTCGTCTGGCTATGTTGAAATCTTCTTTGGCTAAAACATCACTGATCTCCACGTCACTTAATGGGTTCTTTTTGTCTTCATGGTCAACCAACTGCTTCATTTTCTCCTTGATCCTCAGTGTCGAAACTTCTTCTCCGGAATCTCCGGAAAGCGCCTTGTGGAAAAAATATTTCAGCGGGAACACTCCCCGAGGAGTCATCATATGTTTGTTTGCCACCACTCGTCCCACTGTGGATTCATGGACTCCGATTTCATCTGCCAGTTCAATCAAAGTCAGGGGTTTGATACAATCCAATCCTTGTTCTATGAAATCTTTTTGTTTATCCACAATAAAATCAGCAACTTTATGAATGGTGTTGTTTCTCTGGTCCAGACTCCGTAAAAACCAGAACGCTTTTTTCAGTTTTGTTTTCAGAAACTCATAGGCCTCTGGATTTTCCTTGGAAGCACGGGAAATGAGTTTTCTATAAAACTTATTGATTTTAAGGCTTGGAATTCCCTCAGAGTTGACTTTGATGGTGTAATGGTCATCTTGTTTCTCCACGATGATATCAGGCACAATATAATCGGTTCTTTCCTGAGTGTACTTCCTTCCTGGTTTTGGATTTAACCTCTTGATCTCCTCCATGAGTTCCTTGACTTGCGAAAGAGGAATGTCAAGGACTTTAGCTAACTTTTCATAGCGAGATTCCTCTAAAAGATCCAAGTGGTCATTGATGATTTTTCGCAGATTCCTCTTATTGATTTTCAAAATATCCAACTGAACCAGAAGAGCTTCCTTTAGGGAAAGACTTCCCACACCCATAGGATCAAATTTCATAATTTTTTTTCTCACCTTATCCACTTTGTCTGGAGAAGCATCTACGGAGTCGGAAATATCTTCCAGAGATGTAACCAGGTAGCCATCCTCATCTATATTGCCGATGATGTATTCAGCGATTTCTTTTTCTTTGGAGTCAAAAAAAGTCATGTTCGCTTGCCAATCAAGCCTTTCCCAAAGAGAGGGCTCTTTGGAAACAAAATTTTCATAATCTGGTGTTTCCTTCTTTTCCAGGGAAAATGAATTGAATCGGTTATCAAAGTACTGCTCATACATGGCCTCAAACTCTTTGTCCTCATCTGTTTCCATGAGCTCGTCTTTTTCATCGGAATCCGAATCTTTTTCTTTCTCCTTCTGGCTTTCCTGAGCTTCATTGACACTTTCCTCTTTTTTTTCCAGCATGGGATTCTCTGACAACTCCGCATCAATGACTTCAATAATTTCTAAATTTGTCAAAGGGAGCAGTTTGATGGCCTGCTGCAGAGCAGGAGCCAGCACCATCTTTTGGACCTGCTTCTGATTGAGCTGCTGTTTCAAAGCCATCTTATTTCCTCAAACATTTTCTTTTCAATCCAGTCTGAATCCCTCCCCTAAATATGACCGCTTGACTTGGTCTGAATAAACAACCTCATCCGGCGTTCCCTGAATAATGATCTTGCCCTTGCTCATGATATAAGCCCGGTCTGTGATTTTCAATGTATCTCTCACACTGTGGTCAGTGATGAGCAGGCCAATCCCTCTGTTTTTTAGGGATTGAATGATTTTCTGAAGGTCATGAACAGCCAGAGGATCTATTCCAGTGAACGGTTCATCCAAGAGAATATAATCAGGTTTTGTGGTCAAGGCCCTGGCAATCTCCAGTCTTCTCCGTTCCCCCCCGGACAAAGTCACGGTTTTCTCTTCCAAAAGGTCTCCAAGTCCGAATTCATTCAAAAGGTCGACAATCTCTGATTCAGTAAAAGAAAAGTTATTCATCATTTCATTCACAGCCAAAAGATTCTCTCTCACACTCAGCTTTCTAAAGGAAGAAGGTTCCTGGGGCAGAAGACACAGCCCTTTTCTGGCTCTCAGATACATTGGCAGATAGGTGATGTCTTCTCCGCATAAATAGACCTGGCCTGCATCTTGAGGGATTAAACCAAGAATCAATCCAAAAGTGGTGGTCTTTCCTGCACCATTGGGCCCTAAAAGGCCCACGATCTCACCTCGATCGACTGTTATAGAAACATTCCTTACAACTTTCCTTTTCCGGTAGCTTTTCTCCAGCCCTTTCGCTTCTAAAAAAGTATTCATGTTTCACTTCTTTATGACAGTTACTGATCTTTCGTCTCCTCTGTTTTCGACGATGATTCTATCATCGGACATACGAAAAGTCAATTTGTCGCCCTGGGTTTTTCCTCCGTTTTCCTCTAGAAGAACAGGGTTCTCGGTCAGGACAACACTTTCGTTATCCAGGTTGTAGACAGCTCTTTCCCCCCTTCCTTCATACTCTCCCATAAAGACCTTTACAGAATCCAAGGCCGTGATGGACTTCACTTCATTGCTGTCCCTTTGCATTTGTATGGACAAAGATCCTGAAGTCAGCTCCACCTCTCCCATCTCCATCCGGCAATCCAATTGATATTTTATCATGTTGTCACGGGGATCAAACTCCATGTTCTCAGATGATATCTGTATCTTTTCCTCTTTCCCCTTGTTGTTTGTGGTCTGCAAAACAGTCTGAACTCCCTGGCTCGCACTCATCCCGCTTCTTTCTTTTTTGATCACCAGCTCCTCGCTTTTGAGCATTTCCTGCCCCTGCCACATTCTCACATCATCCTCAAACACAAAACGATCCAAATCCCTAAAATATCTCATGTTTTCCGCTGAAACATATACGGGCTGCAAGCTTGAAAAGATTCCGATACCTGTTTCAGAAGGATCAGACTGCCTAAAAACACCCCGGATTGTTCCTTGTGCAACCAGATTTTTACTGTTTAAGGGGCTGATGATTTCATCCGCTGAAATATCATAGTCCCGGGAAGAGATTTGGGCCTGTTGGACCTCACCTCCAAACACTGTGAGGACCTCTTTAGAGCTGTCCAACCTAAATTCACTTCCTCTGATCTGTCTGATATGGGTTTCTTCCTTTTGTTCAATCAAGACTTCATGGGTGCCGAAAAATTTCTCAATTCCTCCCTGTCTGTTGAAATAGACCGCAAATTGATGGGATCCAATCTGATCAAAACCCAATCCGGAGTTGATGGAATGAACTGTACAGTTCCCTTCAGCTTCAATCCTTTGTGGGGTATCAAGATACTTAAAAAACCTTACAAACACTTCATCGGCTCGGGCTTCATACCGATCTTTCTGGCCGGCTTCTTGGGAGGAGGGATTCAAAGACAAGTCCGCCCTCACTTCCCCTTTCAAGATCAATGACCTCAAAAATTCTTTGTTGGGAGGAAGATAAAACTCCATCCTCTCTGTAAAGACCGTGTTTTCGCTGAACTCAAGTTTGACCTTTCCCTGCACATAACCGTTTCCCCATTTTTGAGTGTAGAACAGTTCATCTCCCCTTACTTGTATGACCTTTGACCTCTCTTTATCCTGTATCAGTTCCAGATAAACGTTGTTCTTGATCTTGAATTCTTTTCTTTTTTCCCAGCACACCAAGGCCTCACCATGTCCTTTGATCCGGTCAGAGGAAAAGAACACTCTTTGATCTGTTTTGATAACATGTTGGTCGCTTTCATACTCCAGAGAGGAGGACCTGATATCCAAGTCTTTAAATGTGATTTGTGCTTTTCCCAACAGAATGAATCGATTCTCCTCTTGGTCATGAAGGACTTCATCTCCGTTCAAAACAATATCTTCACCCTCTGCGCGCTTTAAAAATTTGATCAACACATTTCCTTCGAGGTGATAGAATCCGTCATCTCCCAGATACTGCCGGTCTGCTTTTGATTCAAGGACCAAGTTTCCCTTCTGGTCTTCTATGTAGAAGATTTCTTCCCTTTGCTCCACTTTCTGCTCTTCCAATGTTTCATCTGAGGTGGAGATTTTTGTTCTGTCTCCTGACTTTGAGATGATATTGATTCCCATCAGAACAAGAATCCCGGTCATTAACATTAAAGTCACAGCTCTCAACAGGGATATTGTTTTGAATCGTCTGAGCTTGATCTTGTTGAACATTAAAAGTCCCTTGTGTTTACATTATAAAGTATTTATCCCAATAATAAAGCGGATCTATTGCTGTTCTTTCTGAGCGGGCTTTATATCATGAAGAACCAGATTCAATCGGCTCTCTCCTAGATATTGATTGATGTGGAGAGAATACACGATATCCGCCCAATCCCCTTTTTCAAAACACCCTGCCCAATCTTTTCTTCCCCACCCCAGGGCTTGAAAAACTCTTCCCCCCTGCTTGACCATGAATTTGCTGTGTTTCCCTTTAAGCACCCGGGGCCTTGAAACCACAGAAACGTTCTTTGACAAAAACACAGGTCTTGGGTTTCCCTTTCCATGGGGTTTCAACTGAGCCATTTCACTGAGAAAAGAAGACGTGATGCGTGTGAAATCTATCTTCACATCAATTTTTATTCTTCGTCTCAAACAGGCTTCATCGATATTTGAATCCGCATAGTGGTTCATTGATCTCCTGAATTCATCATATTTTTTGTGATCGATCTCACATCCCACAGCTAAAGGATGCCCTCCATAACTGATACAATATCGGCTGCTGTTTTGAATGCAGTCTATCAGGGAAAAATCCCGGATGCTCCGTCCTGAACCAAAAGCTCGTCCATTCTGAAAGGAAAACAGAACCACCGGACGGTAGTAAAGGTCCTTTAATCGAGAAGCAACAATACCTATCACTCCTCGATGCCACTCTTGGCTTCCCAAAATCAAAAATTTATACTTTTTGTTCAGATTGGTTTTTTCTATCTTTTTCATAGCTTGGTCGAATATTTGGGTCTCTATCTTTTGTCTTCTTGAGTTCAGTTTGTTGAGCTGAACCGCTATTTTCCGGCTCACGGCCGCATCCTGGGCCTGAAAAAGACTGACCGAAAGATCTGCCTGTCCCATTCGTCCTGCTGCGTTCAATCTGGGAGCGATCCGGAATCCAACATCTCCGGTGGTCACATCCCGGCCAACAACATCACACACAGAAAGCAGCTGCTTCAGTCCTTTGTTGGAAGCCTTTTTCAAACCCTCCAATCCAAATTTCACAAAAATCCTGTTTTCTCCCCTCAAGGGGACCACATCTGCGACTGTGCCTATGGAGACCAGTTTCAAATAATGAGAAAGCATTGAATGGAGGTTCCTCTTTTCCAAGAGAGCCTGGATCAACTTAAAAACCACACCCACACCTGCTAGTTTTTTGTCCGGATAAAGCGAGCTGTTGAGGGCTGGATTCAGAACAGCCACTGCGTCAGGGATGGCAGGACCGGGCAGATGATGGTCTGTGATGATGACATCCACTCCATATTCTTTCGCTGTCTCTGTAAAATCAACAGCTTTGATTCCACAGTCCACACTGATCACTAAGTCAATGCTTCGGTTCTGGATCATTTTGAGGTGCTTGACTTTGAGGCCGTATCCGTCTTTGAGTCTGTCAGGAATAAAATACTCCACACAGCCTCCTATGGAACTCAACGCTTTCATAAGCATCACCACTGAAAGCACGCCATCCACATCATAATCCCCAAACACAAGGATATTCTGTTGGTCCTCAACCGCCTTTTCAATTCTCTGAACAGCCGGCTCCATTCCCTTCATCTGATAGGGATCATTCCAATCCCTCAGATCCGGAGATAAAAATTTTTGGGCCTGCTGTTTGGATTCGATTCCTCTGTTCAAAAGGATCCAGGCTGTTTCCGGGGATATGTTCAGTTCTGAAGCCATATTTCGGGTGTTCCGATCCATCTCAGTCATCTGCCAGACAGTGTTTTCCATGGATTTTCAATTTAGCACACTTGGCCTCCCGACTTCAAAGATTATTCCTTCTACCCAGTCCCCGATTGATCTCCATTGACAATGATTTGCATGAAAAATATAATTCGTAGTTATCATGGCCCAACTCAAAGATAAACTCACTCGGACCAGAAAAGCGTTCCAGGAAAAAATTAAAGAGGTCCTGAAATCCCCCAAGCAGAGGGACGAGATTCTGGATGACCTTATGGAATCTCTTCTGCTTTCAGATGCGGGAATCACCACTTCTGAAAAAATTATATCCAGATTGAAAGAAAAAACAAAAAAATCTGATTCTTTCCCCATCATTCACAAGCTATTGAAAGATGAAATCAAGTCCATCCTTTCTTCACATTCTTCACAATTGAACATGAATCCCAGCGGGACCGTGATCATGTTTGTGGGAGCCAACGGAGGAGGCAAAACCACATCTCTGGCCAAAACAGCTTATCACTTCAAGACCAAAGGAAAAACAGCCCTGATGGTTGCTGCAGATACATTTCGGGCAGCAGCCCAAGAGCAACTGTCAGTCTGGGGTCAGAAACTAAACATCCCCGTAATCAAAAGCAAGTACGGAGCTGACCCTGCTGCAGTGACCTATGACGCCATTCAATCTTACAAAGCCCGTAAATATCAATTCCTGCTCATAGATACAGCTGGACGCCTGCACACCAATATCAATCTGATGAATGAGCTTGAAAAAATCAAAAAAATCATCTCCCGGGAAATCCGAGGGGCTCCTCATGAAGTCTTGCTGGTGCTCGATGCCAGCATTGGGCAGAACGCCCTTCATCAGGCAAAAGAATTCTCAAAATTTTCCGGATTGACCGGGATTTTCATCTCCAAACTGGACGGGACTGCCAAGGGAGGAAGCGTTATCAGTATTGTTGATGAGCTCAAACTGCCGGTTAAACTGGTGGGCATAGGAGAAAGTGAGAGTGATCTGCTCGAGTTTTCTCCAGAGGAATTCACTGACGCACTTTTATCATGACCGAATACAAAGATATCTCCTATCTTCACATGTGCTATGGCCTTGCTGAAAAAGCAGTGGGGTGGGCCAGTCCCAATCCTTATGTGGGAGCCGTGATTGAAAAAAAAGGAATCATTGTGGGCCACGGATATCATGAAATGCCCGGAAAACCCCATGCTGAAGCCGTTGCCTTGGAAAAAGCAGGGGCTCAGTCAAAAGGAGCCACTGCCTATATAAACCTGGAGCCCTGTGTGCACTGGGGCCGGACACCTCCCTGTATCGATAAGATACTCCAGGCAGATCTCAAGAGAGTGGTGATCTCATCTGTGGATCCAAATCCGCTGGTGAACGGAAAAGGGATTCAAAGGATGAAAAATGCAGGCATTGAAGTTTCTTTAGGCCTTCTCAAACAAAGAAACGACCGCCTTAATGAGATTTATTTGAAATACATCCAAAACAACATCCCGTTTGTCACTCTCAAAACAGCTTTGAGCCTGGATGGAAAAACAGCCACCAAAACTCATTCCTCAAAATGGATATCCTCCCCGGAGACCAGAAAATACATGCATCTTTTAAGAGGAGAACAAGAGGCCATTATGGTGGGAATCAACACCATTCTCCAAGATGATCCCCGCTTGACCGTGAGACATCCCAGCTGGCCCGGGAAAAAAATAACCCGGGTCATTGTGGATTCCAAATTGAGAATGCCATCCACAGCAAAAATCCTCTCCACCTTGTCAAAAGGAGGGGTGATCGTGTTCACCCTGGAACAGTCCATTTCAAAAAATAGAAAGGTTTTGCAGAAAAAAGGGGTGAAGATCGTGAGCCTCCCGGGAAAAGGCCAAAGAGTGGACATCAAAAAGGTTTTGGAATGGCTGGGAAACCATAAAATATCCAGTGTTCTGGTGGAGGGAGGCAACTTGCTCCAGACTCATATGCTTGAAAACAAACTGATTGACAAAATCATGATCTCCATCTCGCCAAAACTCGTGGGAGGCCAAGGCGCTCATTGTTTTTTCCAAGGGGCTGGAGTCCAGACCATCAGCCAGTCTCTGAAAATCAAAGAAATGAATGAATTCCAAATAGGCAACGATATTGTTGTCCAAGGATACATATGATGTTTACAGGAATCATCAAACAAACAGGACGATTCAAAGCTTACCATTTAGGCAAAAAGGAGATGTCTATTGACGCTCCGGAAATGGATTGGGCTCTGAATCTTGGAGACAGCCTTGCTGTCAATGGGGTCTGCCTGAGCCTCACCAAAAAGAAAAAAGAGGTGCTTTCTTTCAATCTATCTCCAGAGACCCTTAAAACCACCACTTTGGGGTCTCTGCGCAGAGGGGATCGGTTGAATCTGGAACCCCCTTTGACTCTCTCCGATCCCCTGAGCGGACATCTGGTAACCGGTCATATTGATGACACAGGAAAAATCCTTAAAGTCATCCCAAGAAAAGAAGGGAAAAGAATTGTGATCACATATCCTTCTCAGCTCAGGCCCTTCTTTATCCCCAAGGGCTCTGTGGCTGTGGACGGAGTCAGTCTCACCATTGCTTGTCTGGAAGAAAGCCGATTCCAAGTCGAAATCATCCCCCTCACACTCAAAAACACCAATTTATCTGACCTGAGACCCGGGAGTGAAGTCAATCTGGAATGTGACATCCTCGGAAAATACATGTATAATTACTCTGTTACAAACACCAAAAAATTGATTGAGGATTCAAATAAATGAAAGAACAATCAGCTGTGGCTTCTGTTGAGATGGCCATCAAAACCATAAAACAAGGAAAGCTGCTCATCATTGTTGATGATGAAGACAGGGAAAACGAGGGAGACCTCGCCTGTGCGGCAGAAAAAGTCACCCCGGATATCATCAACTTTATGGCCAAACACGGGAGAGGACTGATTTGTCTGTCTCTGACAGACGAGAGGATCAAAGAACTGGACCTTCCCCTGATGGTCAAATCCAACACCGCTCCCTTTCAGACCGCTTTCACTGTGTCCGTGGATGCCAAAGACGGCATCACCACCGGAATATCTGCCTATGACAGAGCCAAAACCATCCTCACAGCCATAAATCCGCAGTCTGAGCCCTCAGATCTGGTCAAACCCGGGCATATCTTTCCTCTGCAGGCTCAAGAAGGAGGAGTGCTGAAACGAGCCGGACAAACAGAGGCATCTGTAGATATCAGCCGGTTGGCTGGATTGACTCCTGCCGGAGTGATTTGCGAGATCATGAACGAAGACGGGACCATGGCCCGAAGAGACGCACTCGAGCAATTCAGCCAGACTTTTGATATTCCCATTTTGACCATCGCTGAACTCATCAAATACAGAATGCAAAACGAAATCCTCGTTAAAAAAATCGGTGAAGCCGATCTTCCCACAAAATACGGCCATTTTAAAATCATGATCTTTGAAGACGAGATATACCATGAGCATCATGTGGCACTGGTCAAAGGTGACATCAAAAAAGACCAGCCCACCCTTGTCCGGGCCCATTCCCAATGCCTGACCGGAGACACCTTCCATTCCAGACGGTGCGACTGCGGCGAACAGCTTCACCTGTCCATGAAAATGATTGAAAAAGAGGGGAAAGGGGTCATCCTGTACATGATCGAACATGAAGGCCGGGGAATCGGATTGGTCAACAAAATCAAGGCCTACGCCATCCAGGAGCTGGGAGAAGACACAGTTGAAGCGAATCGAAAACTGGGATTCAAGCCCGATCAAAGGGATTACGGACTGGGAGCACAAATGTTGGTTTCTCTTGGGGTGACCAAGTTACGATTGATCACCAATAATCCCAGAAAATTCATCGGCCTGTCCGGATATGGACTGGAAATCGTTGAAAGAGTCCCCATTGAAATCCCACCCAATGCCAAAAACCTCAAATACCTGAAGACAAAAAAAGAAAAAATGGGCCATATCCTGGAAATGGTGTAGCCTGTTCTCTGTATCCCCATGAGGAGCCAAGCAATGCGGGGATGTCTTTCTGCTCGGGAATAATCCTGTTTAGGCGGAAAGGATAAAGGTCACAGGACCATCATTGACCAGAGAGATCTCCATCCAAGCACCAA
This sequence comes from Candidatus Aminicenantota bacterium, assembly GCA_014727835.1. Classification (GTDB taxonomy): domain Bacteria; phylum Acidobacteriota; class Aminicenantia; order Aminicenantales; family Aminicenantaceae; genus WJMT01. Next base: position 19,953 of record WJMT01000022.1, read on the forward strand.
AGATACCGGTTTCTGTATGAATGTTGTGTTGTTGAAGCCGCTGCACAAAAAAATCAAACAATCTCTGTGCTATCTCCGGTTTCTCAGCTTTATCAAAACTGGGCCTCCGTCCTTTCTTAACAGAACCAGCAAGAGTGAACTGGGAGATCGCTAAGATATCTCCTCCTGCTTCCTTTATTGAAAGATTCATCTTTCCTTCATCATCAGAAAAAACTCTCAATCCCGATATTTTTTCTGCTAGATATCGAGCATCATCCTGTGTGTCCCCTTTTTCTATGCCCACTAAAAGACACAAGCCTTTTCCTATTTTTCCTGATGTTCCTTGCCTGGTTATGACATGCGCACTTTTTACCCTCTGCAGAACAATCTTCACTTTGAATCCTTGATTTTCTTGATTTTTTTCTTTGATAACATCAATCTGAAAGCTTTCAGCTCCCCCTTATTCAAGAACAAGCTCAAGATCAAATAAACAGCTATCCCCAAAAAGATGGTTCCTGCAAAAACAATCAATTTATTGAGAAAATTCATATCATAAAAAGAAAAAGACCGGAAAAACCACCATACTGAAAATCCCATAACAAGCGCGGCCAATCCTGATTTCAAAGCTGAAGCCAGGATTTTTTTCTTCTCCACTTGTCCTATCTTCTTTTCCAGCAGAACAAACAAAGCTATAAAATTAAAAACAGAAGCAATCGACAAGGCCAGGGCGATTCCTCCCACTTTCAGCGGCCCCATCAGCACAACAGAAAGAGAAATGTAAATGATCATCACAAAAAAAGCGACCACTGCAGGAGTCTTGGTGTCTTTTAAAGAATAAAACGCAGGCGCAATGATCTTCACCCCAGAAATAAAAGGAAGACTTAATGAAAAAAACAGAAGACAGGAAGCGGTCATGGCAGTGGATTCCGCATCAAACCGGCCTCTCTGATACAAAATGTGAATGATCGGACGGCTCAGGACAAACAAACCCACCATGGCCGGGATGGTGATGAAATAGATGGCCCTCAAAGAAAATGAAAGGGTCTTTTTCACACCGGCATAGTCTTTGGATGCGGCTAAATCCGAAAACGTTGGCAAAAGCGCAATGGACAGAGCAATGGAAAACAGACCCAGAGTGAATTCCTGAACTCTAGATGAGTAATAGAGCGAGGAAACGCTTCCCCCTTCCAAGGTGGATGCAATCATCCGGCTGAGAGCAAAATTGATTTGGTGAATACCCGCTCCAAAAATACCGGGGATCATCAGCTTGACCACCTTTCGAACCGCCGGATGCCTGAAAGAAAGTAATGGCTTGAACCGCATTCCTTTTTTCCATAAAAAAGGAATCTGAAATCCAAGCTGCACCGCTCCTCCCACCACCACACCCACTGCAAAGACCAAAGCAGGTTCCCTGCTGCGGGCCGCAAATAGGGCGGCGGCTGTGATGACAGAAATGTTGAACAACACAGGAGTCAGTGCCGGAACAAAAAACTTATGAAACGAGTTCAATATCGCCATAGCCAGAGCAGCCAGGCTGACCAGTAGAATATAGGGAAACATGATCCGAGTGAGGAGTATGGTCAGCTTTATCTTTCCCTGGACATCTTGAAATCCAAACGCAATGACCTTCACCAGAAGGGGCGAAAACACAATGCCCAGGACAACCAGTACCGCCATCACCAGGGTTAGGTCAAAAAAGAAGATATTGGCAAACCGCCACAGTTTTTCCCGGTTCTCTTCCTTTTTCAAGTTGGTGAAAACCGGGATGAATGCTGAAGTCATGGCCCCTTCAGCTGTCAACCGCCTCAGTAAATTCGGGATGATGTAAGCAATGGTGAAGGCATCTGCACTCGCTCCTGTCCCGAGAAAGAAAGCCTGAATCATATCTCTCAAGTATCCCAGGATTCGGCTCAATAAGGTGGGAATAGAGACAGCAAAAGTGGACCTGAGTAACCGGCGGCTGCTTTGTTGATCCATTTGTTTATCCCAATCTATCTGTTTCAAGTCACCTATGAATGAGTTGACAATTCCTGACAGATATTTTATCATACACCACCTATTTTCTATAGGAGAAACAAATGGCTCAACACAAAGCTGCGAAGAAACACATCAGACAGACTTTCAGAAGACATGCAATCAACAAAAAGAATAAGACTGTTCTCAGAAGACAGATCAAAAGATTAAGGACAGCGATTGAAAACAAAGATAAAAAGCAGGCCCTCAAACTTCTCCCTGAGACCTTTTCTGTGATAGACCAAGCCGCCAAAAAAGGAACCATCCATCACAAAACAGCGGACCGCTACAAGTCAAGATTGAATAAAAAGGTCTCCTCTATTCCTTCATAAAGGTCATCTCTGACCCGCCCTTTTTTTGCAGTAGTCAAAAAGAAATCCATCCATAAGATCCTGAAAAGAAAGACCAGTGGTCTTGATTTTCAAATCAATTTCTTTGAGCTGTTCCAGATAATATCTCAGTTCCCGGACAGGAATTTTTTCTGCAAAATCAATGATCTGAACAAATTTTCTGTTGTACAAATCTTTAAATCTTTCAGGAATAAAGGGCTTGATTTCCTTAAATATGGATTTCTTATCTTTTTCCCCTTGGATAAGGCGCAGTTTAGCCAGAAGAATATCATTGAAAAATCCAGATATCTCGTCCATGATGACCACAGGATGAATGTTTTCTTTTTCAATGAGCTTGTTCAGAGTGAAAACACATTTTTGGAAATCAGCTTCTTCCAGATCATTGGTGATCTCCCATTTTATGAATGGTTTGATCCATCCTGAGATCAGCTCCACATCTTGGACTCGAATGCGGTTTTGTTTTCCTGTAAATGTGGCCAGTTTGGTGATCTCATTGCTCAATCTTCTTAGGTCATTACCCGCAAATTCAACCAACTTTGCATTGGCATGATAATCCATGGTCTTCCCCTGTTTTTGAACCTGCTCACGGATCCAGCTGTAGAGCTTTTTTCCCTTTAGGGAGTCGAGTCTGATGATACAAACAGAATCCTTAGGCACGGATTGGAATAATTTTAACAACGGGAAAGTCTTTTTGGTTTTTTGGTTAAATATGATGATCAGGACTGTCTTCTCAGAAGGGGAAGCCAGATAGGACTTGAGCATTTCTTGTTCAGACGGGGACAGCTGTTCCTCTTTTCCGGGGGTGTATTGTTTTTTCCGGGAAGGGATTTCAACCTGGATCAGCCGGAACAGAGATGACAGCAAAGGCAGGGTTCGGGCTGAATCAATGATGTCCGCCCAAGAATCGGTCCTCAGGTCATACTTTTCCACCCGGATCTCATCCGATTTGTCTTCAGGAGGGCTCAGCTGAATGTCATGAATGAATTGGAATGCCGGGAATGCTTCTTCGCCGTGAAAAAAATAAACAGGTTTGAGGCGGTCTTTGTTCTGGGGAATCGCTCCATAAAAAGAACTCACAGTCTTAAAAACCCTCCAAGATCATGATGACAAGGCTTCTGGCAAAATTCCCTGAGATATCTTCGATCGCTTCTGTCTCCACAGTCTCAAAATCCACTCCCTCTTGCACTTCATATTCCTTCTTATAAACAAAACTGGGATTTGAATAAAACACCCGGCCCTCTACCAAGTCTGTTAGGGTGATCTTGGCAATAATAGTGATGTTGTAGCGGTCTGCGGTGGCTTGGCCTGAAAAAGCGATGGGATTGACCCGAAATGCTGTAATTTCTCCAATGAGCACAGCATCAGCCAGCTGTCTGTCATCCGCGATATCCACTTTTCCCCTGGCCACAAGCTCATCAATCACGCTTCTGGTCAGCTTCACATCCAGCTCAAAACGGGAAGTGGAATTTTCAAACATAGGGACATGGATCTTTTCAATATGAGGGGGAAGAGAGCTTCCTGTGCCTCTCAGATGATATCCGCAGGAGCACAAAAACAAACACAAGAGAACAAGAGCTGAATATTTCTTCATATGCCTATTCCTTCACACCACAATATTCACCAATTTGTTTTGGACATAGATGATCTTCCGTGGTTTTTTATCCCGGATGTATTTGTTGATGTTCTCCAAACCCAGAGCCTGTTGTTTGACGGTTTGTACAGGAGTGTTTCTTTCCGCTTCAAATTTGCCCCTCAATTTTCCATTGACCTGAACCACAATGGTCACTGTGTCTTCCTTCAACAGCTTGGGGTCATATTCGGGCCAAGAACACAGCATCAAGCGGGACTTATGCCCTGTACATCCCCATAATTCCTCTGAAATATGAGGAGCAAACGGTGACAGCAGTTTGAGAAGTGCGATCAAACTTTCGGTCAACACTCTCTGTCCGGCTTGAGTGGATTTCAATTCAGGGGCTGTTTTTTTGAGTTCATTGAAAAATTCCATGATGGAACTGATGGCCGTGTTCAAATGATACCGGTCTCTGATATCTTCGGTGACTTTTTGGACGGTCTGATGCCTTTTTCTTTGGATGCTGCGGATGTCGTCAGAAGACCGGTCCTCTATCGGGGCTTCTTTGGCTGTTTTCTGGAACAAGCTGAGGTTTTGCTGGAAAAAGGTCCAAACCCGGTTTAGGAACCGGAAGCACCCTTCAATACTTTGATCATCCCAGGCAAACTCCTTTTCCGGAGGAGCCGCAAACAGAATGAAAAGCCGGACTGTATCAGCTCCGTATCTGTGGATCATGTCATCCGGGTCCACCACATTTCCTTTTGACTTGGACATGGCTGATCCATCTTTGGTCACCATTCCCTGACTGAGGTAATGAGGAAAGGGCTCATCCAGATCAGTCAGACCTAAGTCTCTCAAGATCTTACAGAAAAAGCGGGCATAGATGAGATGGAGAATGGCATGTTCCACTCCCCCCACATAAATATCCACTGGAAGCCAGTGAGCTGCTTTTTCCGGCTGGAAAGGAAGGTTTTTTTCCTCTGGGGAACAGTACCGGAAATAGTACCATGACGAATCAAAAAAGGTATCCATGGTGTCTGTCTCGCGTCTGGCCTCTCCCTGGCATCGGGGACATCTGGTGTGAACAAATTCATCAGAGTTTTCCAAAGGAGATCCTTCTCCTTCTTTGAACTGGACATCCGCAGGCAGTGTCACAGGCAGGTCTTGATAGGGAACTCTGACGACCCCGCATTTTGAACAGTAAATAATGGGAATCGGTGTTCCCCAGTAGCGCTGCCTGGAGATCCCCCAATCTCTCAACCGATAAAGAACCGTCTCTTTTCCCTTTCCAATATCCTGCAGCTTTTTCACCATCTCTGAAATAGCCTGATGTGAAGTTTTCCCTGAATAAGGCCCTGAATGGACCAATGTTCCATAGTCAGTAAAAACACCTTCCGATTCCTCGGGCTCCTGGTCTTCCACAGGCAAGATCACTTCTTTGATGGGCAGAGAGTATTTTTGGGCAAACTCAAAGTCCCTCTCATCATGAGCAGGAACAGCCATGATCGCTCCGGTCCCGTATTCCATTAAAACATAGTTGGCGATCCATATGGGAATGGTTTGCTTGGTGAACGGATTGAACGCCTTTCTCCCGGTGTCAATCCCCTCTTTCTCTTCTTCCAGAACCTCCTCACCGCTCCTCTGCTGACGCCTTTTTTTCTCGATCCAGCTGCGCTTGAGTTTCTCATCTTTGGACCCTTGGATTAACTTCAAACACAGGGGATGTTCAGGAGACAGCACCAGAAAAGTCGCTCCGTAGACAGTGTCGATGCGGGTGGTGAACGTCTCAATCGATATATCAGAATCAGAAACATCAAAAAACAATTGAGCGCCTCTGCTTTTGCCTATCCAATTCCTCTGCATGGCAATGACATTTTGCGGCCATTGAGAGAGCTTTTGGTGCCCTGAAAGAAGTTCCTCGGCATATTCGGTGATCTTTAAAAACCACTGCTCCATATGCTTCTGCTCCACTTCAGAATCGCATCTCCAGCATTTTTCGCTGATAACCTGTTCATTAGCCAGAACTGTCTGACAGTCCGGGCACCAATTCACATAGCTTTTTTTACGATAGGCCAATCCCTTCTCAAACATTTTCAAAAAAATCCACTGATTCCATCTATAATATTCTGGGAGACAGGTGTTGACCTCTCTTGACCAATCATAACTGAATCCCAGCCTTTTCAACTGATCTTTCATGTGGGATATATTGCCCAATGTCCACTCTCTGGGATGGATTCCTTTTTTGATGGCCGCATTTTCCGCAGGCATCCCAAAGGCGTCCCATCCTATGGGATGAAGAACATTAAAGCCATTCATGGTCTTGTACCGAGAAATCACATCCAAAATTGAAAAATTCCTGACATGTCCCATATGGATCCGTCCGGATGGATACGGATACATCTCTAAAGTATAGTATTTCGGCTTATCCGGATCTTCTGTGACTTTAAAACTCTCTTCATTCGCCCATATGTCCTGCCACTTTTTTTCAATGGCTTTAAAGTCATATTTTTCACTCATGTTCCATGTCCTCTGTCTCTTTATCCTCAAATGAAATGCTTGCTCTGGAATTCAATCTTCCATATGAATCCAGGATAGGTGTATACCCCTTAAAAGTCAAGAATCCGACTCAAACTGTCAAAGATCCGATCCATCACTGATACAATATTTTGCGGATCTTTTTAATGGTGAGTTTTTTCTCTATCTTTTGAATCACTGACTCCAGCATTTCTGGGTTCTCTGAGTTGACCGCAGAATCCCATTCATCCAACAGGGAAGAACCAACAAATGTGTGATGAGCATGGATCAGTCTCTTGATCCCAATCAAGGCTCTCCACTGTGTGAACATGATGAGAAAAAGAACATAAAAAAAGATATTCGGCCCAGGAAGAAAAGCCATGAGTCCGCTTAGAGGGAGAAACAGTGTTTCTATGGCCAGAAACCAAATGTGCTTGACTCTCTGTTTGCGGAGAAAACTCAAAAACCGGGTCTGGATTTGGCTCTGGTTTTGATGGGCCGCAAAATAGATCCGGCACTCTGATTCTTTTGTCTTGATCCCTCTCTCAAAGGCCAGCTCTTGAAAGAGTATTTTGGGAGGAAGAAGCATAAGTCTTCGTTTGGCTTCCTCCCACATCTTTTTCCATTTTGTGAATGTCACCTGAATCTGCTGATCTGGCTGTGAAGAAAAAAACCGGTATTTTTTCTTGAAATCTTTAACAAAGTAAAATTCCATTTTTCAGATAAATCAAATTATAAACTCTTCGTTCGCTTTTTTCTATCATCCATTTTTTTATGAATCTTTCCGGTCTGATTGACAAAGGAGTTCTTTTATTTTATCTTAATTATAAATGTCGCTGACTTTAAATCAATTTTTGTTTTTAGTGTTGACCTTTGCAGCCGTGGTGGCCGTGACTTTTCTGGTCATTTTTCTTATCCAGCTGAAAAAAACAGCCAAGGAAACAACCTTAACCATGCTGGAGGTCCGTTCTCTGGCCAAGAACTTGAATGATGCCAGTCTCAAAATAAACGCTCAAGTGGACGATGTTCAGGACATTCTCGATGCCACCAAAAAGACGGCCCTGGGATTATCAGAAGCAACCTGGTTCATGACCACAAAAGTCATCAGGCCCAGCTCCAGATATTGGCCTTTCATCTATCCTTTGATACGGATGGGTTGGAGGCAGATAAAAAGAATGAAAAAGGAGGGAAAGAATGGAAAATAAAGGCTCAAGTGCTGTTGAAATCACTTTGTCTTTTTTATTAGGTACAGCCACCGGATTTATTTTAGGAGTCCTGTTCGCACCAGCTGAAGGAAAAGAAACAAGGAAAAAAATCCGAGAACAAGCAGAAATGACCGGAGAAAAAGCCAGAGAAAAATACGAACAGTTCAGCAAAGACGCAGAAAAAGGGATGCAGAAGGCAAAAGTCAAGTCCAAAGAAGGAATCGATGCCATAAAAGATTTTGTGGACAAAAAAAAGAAGGAAATCGGAAAAAAAACAGACGAAGCCGAAGAAGAGGTCAAGGAAAAAAAATAACCATCCTGTCTTTGTTGAACACCCTATTTTTTGTTCTCTATTTATGAGAGCTTTTTGTTAAAGGGTTGGTTTATGCCAAAAACAACCATCAAAGAAATCAAATCAAGGGAAATCCTGGATTCCAGAGGAAACCCTACGGTCCAAACAAAGGTGATCCTTGAGTCTGGTTTGTCCGGAAAAGCTTCTGTCCCTTCCGGAGCCTCTACAGGAAAACGGGAGGCCTTGGAGCTCAGAGACCAAGATCCGAAAAGGTACTTGAAAAAAGGAGTGCTGAAAGCGGTTTCCAATGTGGAACAAATCATAGCCCCGAAACTGAGAGGGATCGATTCCACAGAACAAGAACAGGTCGATAAGCTCCTTATTGAATTGGATGGGACTCCATCCAAAGAAAATTTGGGGGCCAATGCCATCCTTTCTGTTTCCATGGCTGCAGCAGACGCCTCTGCTCGGGCATTGGGCCTGGAACTGTTCCAGTATTTAGAGACCAGAACCCATTATCAACTCCCCGTTCCCCTGGTGAATATACTCAACGGCGGTTCTCATGCAGGCAATAACGTGGACATCCAGGAATTCATGATCGCGCCGGTCAATTGCCCTGACTTTGCTGAAGCGATACGGATGTCTTCAGAAGTGTTTCAGCATCTGAAAAAAATCCTCAGCCAAAAAGGATACAACACTTCTGTGGGAGATGAGGGCGGTTTTGCCCCTGATCTCAAATCCAATGAGGAAGCTCTGGAACTGATTTTTGAAAGCATCAATTGCGCCGGATATCGGCCGGGAACAGATATTGTTTTGGCTTTAGATGTGGCTGCTTCTGAGTTTTATGAACAAGACACCTATGTGTTTAAAAAATCCGACGGCTCAAAAAAAGACACGGGGGCCATGCTCAGTTTTTACCAGAACCTTATAGACCGATATCCCATTGTTTCTATCGAAGATGGATTTGCTGAGGATGACTGGTCTTCATGGGAAAAAATGAGTCAGGAGTTCGGAGGCCGCATCCAGCTGGTGGGCGATGATATCTTTGTCACAAACCTTGAAATCCTGAAGCAAGGCATGAAAAAAGGCATTGCTAATTCCATCCTCATCAAGCTCAATCAGATCGGAACCTTGACCGAGACCATTGAAACGGTCAAGCATGCCCAGAATCATGGTTACACCTGTGTGATATCCCACCGGTCCGGAGAAACTCCGGATACCTTTATTGCTGACCTCAGCGTAGCCCTGAACACCGGACAGATCAAAACCGGTTCTGTGAGCAGAGGAGAGAGAGTGGCTAAATACAACCGCCTTATGGAGATCGAGGAGATCCTGGGAAAAAAGGGTTCCTTTACAGGGAAAAAAGCTTTTTCAAAATATCTTTCCTGAATATGGGCAGAGCCAAATTGAAACGGATCTATTCCCACAAAGACATCCCATCCCCTGACTTCCAGAAAAATCTGGGAGATTCCGGAGAATATCCCTTTACTCGGGGAGTGTACCCCAGCATGTACAGGGGAAAGCTGTGGACCATGAGGCAGTACGCGGGTTTTGGAACAGCCCGGGAATCAAACAAACGGTACCGATTCCTGCTCTCAAAAGGCCAAACCGGACTGAGTGTGGCGTTTGACCTTCCCACGCAACTCGGACTTGATTCAGACCATCCTCAATCCCTTGGGGAAGTGGGAAAAGTCGGCGTGGCCATTGATTCACTCAGAGACATGGAAATCCTTTTTGATCAAATCCCTCTTCACAAAGTCTCTGTATCCATGACCATCAATTCCACAGCAGCCATCATCCTGGCTATGTACCTGGCTCTTGCTGAATCCAAGGGGCTTTCAGGGTTCCAGCTTTCAGGAACCATCCAAAATGACATCCTGAAAGAATTCATTGCCAGAGGGACCTATATATTCCCTCCCGAGTCCTCCATGAAAATCATCCATGACACCCTTGTGTTCTGTCAAGAACACATGCCCAAGTGGAACACCATGAGCATCAGCGGCTATCACATAAGGGAAGCTGGAGCCACTGCTGTGCAGGAACTGGCCTTCACCCTGGCCAATGCTGTCACCTATGTCCAAGCTGCAGTGGATGCAGGCCTGGATGTGGATTCCTTTGCTCCACGGCTGTCTTTTTTTCTGGCCGCCCATAACAATTTCTTCGAAGAAATCGCCAAATTCCGGGCAGCCCGGCGCTTGTGGGCAAAGGTCATGAAAGAAAAATTCAAAGCCGAAAATCCAAAGTCCTGGAAATTCCGATTTCACACTCAAACCAGCGGAGCCACCCTCACTGCTCAGGAACCAGAAAACAATGTGATCAGAGTCACACTGCAAGCTCTCTCTTCTGTACTCGGGGGAACTCAATCACTGCATACCAATTCTCGGGATGAGGCTCTTGCTCTTCCCAGTGAAGAATCCGCTAAAATCGCGCTCCGGACACAACAAATCATTGCTTTTGAAACAGGAGTTCCGGATGTGGTGGATCCCATGGGAGGATCTTATTTGGTCGAGCATCTCACCCATCAAATCGAAGAACAGGTGAATCAATACCTGGAGAAAATCAAAGATATGGGCGGAATGCCGGCAGCCATAGACAAAGGTTATGTCCAAAAAGAAATACAAAACAGTGCTTTCACACACCAAAAACAACTTGAAAATCATGAAAGAGACGTGATCGGTGTCAACAAATACCAGACAGAAGAACACAAACACTCTTTTGAGATCTACTATCCTCCCAAGAGATTAGAGAAAAATCAAATCAAACAGTTGAATGATGTCAAAAAGACCAGGTCAGATCAAAAACTCCAATCCAGTCTCAACTCTCTGAGAAGTGCCGCCAAATCTGATAAAAACCTGATGCCCCATCTACTGGACTGTGTCAAAAAAATGGCCACTGTTGGGGAGATCACAGCAGTTCTCAAAGAAATTTACGGGACCTATAGAGAACGCATCATCTTTTGATCCAAAGCATCTTTCATTGACAATCAACCCTTGTGATTTTAATATAAATCTATGCCTTGTCTATCAAATTTCGGAACAATCCGTATCCTTTCAGTGGTGTTAGTGCTCACGTTCCTCTGTTCACCCGGATTCTGTGTGGACAAAGCCACATCACTCCGCATCGCTCATTTGATTGAAAAGCACAAAAAAGACATCCTTGATATTCGAAGGTTTATCCATATGAATCCGGAACTCAGCAACAGGGAGTTTGATACCTCGAAACTGGTCTCCTCAAAACTCCTGTCCCTCAATATGGAGGTCAAACCTGGAGTCGCTCACACAGGTGTGGTGGGCCTGCTCAGGGGCCAGAATCAAGGCATCACCATTGGAGTGCGGGCTGATATGGATGCACTCCCCATTGAAGAACAAACCGGGCTTCCTTACCAATCTCTAAACCAAGGCATCATGCACGCCTGCGGGCATGATGTTCACACCTCAATTGTATTGGGCACAGCAATGGTTTTGAATGAAATGAGGGACCTCATCAAAGGCAGCGTCAAATTCATTTTCCAGCCCGCTGAAGAGGGTGTTCCTGCAGGTGAACAAGGCGGAGCGTCTTTGATGATCAAACAAGGGGTTCTGGACAATCCTCCTGTGCGAGCCATCCTCGGCCTCCATGTCTGGCCGGATGCTGAAACCGGAACGATTCTTTTTTCCTCCGGAACAATATTTGCGGGAGCGGATACATTTGATATCACCATTCAAGGGAAAAGCGCGCACGGTGCCAGACCTCATGAAGGGATCGATGCTGTGTATATCGCCTCTCAAGTGGTGATCGACATTCAGTCCATCATCAGCAGATCCATGAACCCGGTGCATCCTGCTGTGGTTACAATCGGGAAGATATCAGGAGGTTCCAGGCCCAATATTCTAGCTGACCAGGTCAAACTGGAAGGAACAGTCAGAACACTGGATCAAAACACCCAGCAAAAAATAAAAAAGTTTATGGAAAAAATCCTGATCAGCAAAACTCAGCCTTTTGACGCCTCTTATTCTTTTTCATACAAGGAAGGAACCTCTCCGTTGTACAATCACCCCGACCTTGGCTCCATACTGGAGCCCTCCCTTAAAAATGCTGTGGGAGACAATAATGTCCATTCTCTGGATCCCCAGATGGTGGCTGAAGACTTTTCAGAATACTCCGAGAGGATCCCGGGCTTTTATTTTTTACTAGGCGTCAAACCGCCATGGCAAAACACAGCTCCTCCTCTCCACAGCTCCCGATTCAGCCCTGATGAAAACAGCATCCCCATCGGGATCAAGACACTCTGTCATCTTCTTCTGGATTGCCTGGACTATCAAAAACAATTCGAAGACAACAACCCGTAATGGCTTTTCCTTTTCTTTTTGTTGTGCTTTCTTTTGCCGCCGGCATTTTATTTTCCTCCCTCTTGTCCCTTCCTCTAGTCTGGCTTGCAGTCCTGTTGTTGTTCAACCTTATCATTGCCTGGCTCTCTTTGACTGCATTCAGAAGAAACAAATCTGCTTTCATTTTTCTGCTCACCAGCACATTTTTTCTGGGCGCAGCCTGGCATTCTCAGGCAGCCAAACAATATCAAAACAATCCTCTGCGTCACTTCAAATCAGATTCCTATGTGGACATCATGGGAGTGATCTGCAAATCACCGTCCTTTTCCATGGACCGGATTTATCTTTATCTGAAGACAAAAGAAATCTCCACTCAAAACAAAACCGAACAGATCAAAGGGAATCTCAGGGTCTCCATCCCGAATAACAAAAATTCCGATATCATTGAAAAGCTCCTGGTCCGCGATAAAGTCAAGGTCTCTGCCAAGATATCCTCAAGACATGGATTCAGAAACTTTGGCCTTCCTCAATCTTCCAGGTATCTCAGATTCAGAAGAATCCATCAGACCGCTTTCTGCAAATCCCCTCTGCTGGTCGAAAAGCAATCCCCTGGAAGCGATTTTTCCCTGCTCCGAATCATCTCCAAGGTGCGTCGAAAAATCCAGAAAAACATCGAAACATTTTTTCCGGGAGAAACACAATCCGGGGTCTCTTCCTCTGGTGCCATCATGGAAGCTCTGCTTCTGGGAGAGAGAGGGCGAATGACCGAATCATTCTCCCGTTCTCTTCAGGAATCCGGGCTTTATCATCTGTTTGCCATCTCTGGAGCTCATATCGCCATCATTTCTTTTCTCCTTTTTTCCCTTCTCAAAATGGTTCATGTTCCCTCAAGGACTTCTTACCTCGTTCTAATGGTTATCCTTATTCTTTATGCCCTTCTGGTGGAAGGGCGTCCCTCCATCATCCGCGCCACCCTGATGACTCTCATCTTTCTTACCGGAAAATTGATCTGGAAAGACACCAATCTTTTCAACACTCTGTCTCTGAGCGCTTTTGTCCTTCTTGTGATCAATCCTTTCCACCTGTTCTCTCTGGGTTTTCAAATGACCTTTGCCGCCACTCTGTCTATCATTCTATTCTTTCCGGTCATCATCAAATATCTGCCTTCATTCCCTCTGAAAATCAGTGAAATCCTGGCTCTCTCCTTCACCGCTCAACTGGGAATTCTCCCCATCACTGCTTTTTCCTTCAACCGGATCGCCCTGGCTCCTCTTGTTCTCAACCTGGCGGCACTTCCTCTGATATCCCTTATCATGGCCGCAGGGTATGTGTTTCTTTTTTTCGCTTTTCTTGCCCCGGGGATCGCTCATTTTTCAGTCACTCTCCTTGAACTTTTGATCCAGGCTCTGGTCCATGTCTCCCGCTTTGCATCATCAATGAATTTTCTCTGCCTCCGGGTGCCGACTCCCCATCCTGCCATTGTCATGGGTTATTATGTGTCCCTGCTCGCTTTTCTGGTTCCCAAGAAAATAAAAAAGCAAAAGCTTCTCACCTGTCTTGTTTTTTCCGTTTTTTTATTCATCATCATCATCTATCCGTTTTCTTCCCCATGCCCCAACTTAAAAATCACTTTTATTGATGTGGGAAACGGTGATTCCATTCTGGTGGAATTCCCCGGAACAAAAAAGATGCTGGTGGATGGAGGCGGCTCTGCTTACGGCTCCTTTGATATCGGGGAACGGGTGGTATCTCCATTTCTCTGGAAAAAGGGAATCAAAAAAATTGATTATTTGGTTCTGACTCATGCCCATCCGGATCATCTTTACGGACTCTTTTCTGTGGTCGAGAACTTTAAAATAAAAGAGTTCTGGGAAGCCATGTCTCCCAGAGACAACAAGGCTTACCAGGCATTCAAGAAAAGACTGCACCCAAGAACCCGGAGAAAAAAATTATTTCAGGGACACACTCTAAAAACAGGGAGAGTCCTTATCCGGATTCTTCATCCTGAAAAACCCAAAGACCCTCCTCTTTCCGCACATAACAATCAATCCTTGGTCTTGATGATCCAGTTCCGCAACACCTCATTCCTTTTGTCCGGGGATGCTGAGTTGGAAGCAGAACAAAGCATTGTATCCCTCGGTCAAAACGTGGATTGTCAGGTGCTCAAATCTCCACATCACGGCAGCAGCTCTTCTAGCTCTCAAGAATTTTTAGAAGCCGTGGACCCTGAAATTGTGGTTGTTTCCGTGGGCGCAAACAATCTCTACGGACTTCCAAGTGATCAGGTCATGCTCAAATATAAGGACATCGGTGCTCAGGTTTTCAGAACGGATCTGCACGGGGCTGTGGAGATCGTTTCTGACGGCCAACACCTTTCAACAAAAACAGCGGTCCGCGAAAAATCCGAAACACACTGAAACAGCCCCCCTCTTCAAATCAGATAATTCTGTCTTTGGCTTATCGAAAATATATGAAAGAGATCTTCACTCCCAATTCTCTGTCATCTGTGGAATCGGGGAATATCTCTGAAGGAACAAATGTCTTATCTGTGGCAACAGTCAGATAAAAATCATCATCCTCTCCGAGTTTTTCCTTATTGATGTTATAGGTCTTCTCAAAAATAGCTTGTTCAGGTACAAATTCATCCAAAATGGTCTCATTGATTTTAAATATCACCTTTTGGTCCTCAATCGCCCGCTTGTTGACCTCACCTTTGATGATCAAAAGGGCATCTCTATGAGGATTGTCAATAATGCACTTGGCTTGCTTTGCCGTCCATCTCCAGTTTTTGAAATGATAATCCCGGTTCATTTCAAGTCCGTACCAGCCGTGCATATAGATCACCTGAGGAGTATCCAGGGGCGGAGGAGAGACTTTCAGCTTCCGGCTATATATCTTTTGTTCGGATTCACCTGTTTTGTCATAAGGAGAATAAAATCCCACAGACAAGTCCAGCGTTTCTTCGCCTTTGAAATTGGGATCAAACTCGTCTATAAAAACCGGAATGTAAATCCGCTGAGTGAATTTGTATTCTTGGTTAGGCACCCATTTGGAGGTGGGGGTTTCAGGGAAATAATCGGCCTGAAACAGAAGATTATCTCCATGCCAGAAATGGACAAACACGTTGTAATCTCTTCTCATTCCTTCGAATTCACTGTCTGTTTCCCATACAAAGGTCATATCTGTAACCAAATTATCCGACAATTCATCTTCTGAGAAAGTGACCTCTACATCCACTCCTTTAATGCTTGTTGTCCGCTTGCAGTTAGTGGATACTAGGACAAAAATCAAGCTGAGAGCCACAGCACAAAGTTTTCTCCACATAACAATCCTCCTGACATAAAATATTCCCAATTATAAATAAACCGCTATTCATTGTAAAGAGAGCTGTGCTTTTCATGCATCACAACCGAACAGAGCCGGGGCCAAAATCAGCAGCCCTATGAAATTCCGTACGATCTGACATTCAATTGAATTTGCCTTTGCATAAGAAAATGTTATATATTCCAGAGTAAATGAATTCTCTTCTCTCTGTCATCTCTTGGTTCTACAGGCTGGGACCTAAAGTCATGAGATTCTTGATCCGGAATCATATCAAAAAACAGGAGACCGTCCAGATACCTGTTATCAGCATCGGAAACATCACTTTCGGGGGCTCAGAAAAGACACCTCTGGCCATAGAGCTGATAAAATTTCTTCTTAAAAACAGCCAAAAGCCTGCCTTTGTCTCCAGGGGCTACAAAGGGGAATGGGAAAAAAAGGGGGGAGACCTGCACCCTCAAGACCGCCCTTCACCCGGCTGGAGGGCCCTTGGCGATGAACCTTATATGGCTTACAAAAACGCTTCTCAGGCAGGAATCTTTGTTGGAAAAAACCGGATTCAATCCTGCCGACTTGCACACAGAAAAGGATATGATGTGGCTGTTCTGGATGACGGTTTTCAATACTATTCACTCAAAAAAGACCTCGAGATCGTGCTGCACAATCCAGGCAAAAAAACGCCTCTCAGAGAATCTGTCTCCTCCTTGAAAAGAGCTCATATGATCCTGGTGAAAAAGAGCGGCCCTGCCTTTGGACAGACCTCATTGTCAACACAGTTCCCTCAAACCCAAGTGTATGAATATTCGGTCGTCCCTAAAGAAATCATCAAAATGGAAACAGGTCATCCCTCACCACCAGATCCATTCAGATCAAACAAAGTCCTGGCATTCTGCGGGATCGCCAATCCACAAAGATTCATCCAGACTCTCCTTAAAAACAAAATCCGGCCTGCTGGATTTCTCAAATTTCCGGATCATTATGAATATCCCCAAAAGGCTCTTCATCAGATCAGAGACAAACACAGGTCTTTAAACAGTGATGTTATCATCACCACGGAAAAAGATGCGGTTAAACTGGAGGGGAGATCCCTTATCAGCAGCTGGCCTCTGTACTATCAAAAGATCGCGCTTGACCTTGATAATGATTTTTATGAACAGGTTTTATCGATTCTGAACAGACTCAAAAAATGAACGCTCCTTTCAGACACAAAATAGAATACACGGTCTTTTATGCGGTGAAAACAATTCTGAATCTGTTTCCCCGCAAAACAGCCTTTCTGCTTGCCAGTCTGCTGGGGAATATCCTGTTTGTTCTGGATCAAAAACACCGGGAGCTTGCTTATTCCAATTTAAAAACAGCGTTTGGAGATCAACTCTCCCCATCAAGAAAAAAATTCATAACCAAGGCATGTTTTCAGCATTTCTGTCATGTGTTTCTGGATTTTTTGCAGATATCCCGGCTCAACTCCAAACAAAAAGACAGACTGATCTCTGTACAAGGAACCGACATCTTGAAAAGAGTCCTCCGCCAAAAAAAAGGAGCCCTCATTTTCACCGCTCATTTTGGACTCTGGGAAATCGCAGCCCAAATCCTGTCCAAGTATGCGAAACTCAATGTCATTGCACGGTCTCTGGATAACCCCCTTTTGGAAAAAGAACTGCACAGACTCAGAGCAGAAATCGGCTCCCATGTCATTTACAAACAAAACGCGGCCCGACATGTGCTCAAGGCTCTCAATCAAAATGAACTGGTTGCTGTGTTGATCGACCAAAATGTCCTGCGGCAAGAGGGGATTTTTGTTGAATTTTTCGGAAAAGATGCCTCCACCACTCCCTCTCTGGCTACTTTTTACCTGAGGACCAAAGCCCCCATCATCCCCATATTCTGCACGCCCACAACTCAAAAGGGTTATCATTTGAAAATAATGGAGCCCCTTGATATCCCATCAACCGGAGATTTCAATAAAGATGTGACAAACATAACCCAAATTTGCACCCGCATCATCGAAAGGCAAATCAAACAACATCCTCATTATTGGCTGTGGTTTCATGACCGGTGGAGAAGCCGGCCGTTGAGTGAAAATGCTGAATAGTCCAAGGTGAATGAAAAAATCCTGGTTGACTGTTTACTGTGATAACGGTACTATTCTTTATAATCAGGAATGTTTGAAAGCCAATGAGGTCCTCGAAAAGACAACTCGATCAGATAAGACCCATCAAACTCATTTCAAACCCCATGGAATATTCAGACGGTTCGGTCCAAATAGAGCAAGGAAAAACAAAAATCATTACCTCAGCCACCATTGAGGAGAATGTTCCTCTTTTTCTCAAAGGGGAGGGAACCGGCTGGGTCACTGCTGAATACTCCATGCTTCCCCGCTCAACAGAGACCAGGACACGGAGAGAAAGAGGTGCCCGGATATCAGGCCGCACCAAAGAAATCCAGAGATTGATCGGAAGATCCCTGAGAGCAGTGACCGACCTGAAGTCACTAGGGGAAAGGACCATCATCATTGACTGTGATGTGATCCAAGCAGACGGAGGGACACGGACCGCTTCAGTGACTGCTGGATGCATATCCCTCGCCTTGGCTTTGGAACAGCTTATGAAAGATGAGAAAATTGCACAAATGCCCTTAAGGCACCTGGCCGGAGCAGTCAGCGTGGGAATTGTCAATGGAGAAAATCTTTTAGACCTTGACTATAAAGAGGATTCAAGCGCTTCTCTAGACATGAATGTCATAGGTACAGATACAGGCTATTTTGTAGAGATCCAGGCATCTGCTGAAAAATCTCCCTTTGTCAAACCAAAATTCAATACTCTTCTTGACCTGGCCGAAAAAGGGATCAAAGAAATCGTCCAAAAACAAAAAGATTTTCTCAAAAAAAAGAGTCCGCTTTTCATTGCCTACAATCATGAGGAATGAACATGAACAGAGTGCTGGTCACAGGAGGAGCCGGATTTTTAGGGACCCATCTGTGCAAAGCTCTGCTGGATCAAAACAAAGATGTTTTGTGTATCGACAATTTTTTCTCCGGAAGCAAAAACAATATCAGGTCCTTCCTCAATCATCCCTATTTTGAATTCATAAGACATGACATCATCCATCCTTTCTTTGCAGAAATCGATGAAATCTATCATCTGGCCTGCCCCGCCTCTCCCATTCATTACCAGACCAATGCCATCAAAACCATCAAAACAAATGTGATGGGAACCATCAACATGCTGGGCCTGGCCAAAAGGACTCAAGCCAAAATACTGCTGGCCTCCACATCTGAAGTCTATGGAGATCCGACGGATCATCCCCAAACCGAAGAGTACTGGGGAAATGTCAATCCCATAGGGATCAGGAGCTGTTATGACGAAGGAAAACGAGTGGCCGAGACTCTGATGATGGACTACCACAGGCAGAACAATGTGGATATCAAAATCTGCCGCATTTTCAATACCTTTGGCCCCAATATGGCTGCGGATGATGGAAGAGTGGTCAGTAATTTTATTGTCCAATCCCTGAAACAAAAACAATTGACCGTGTTTGGTGACGGCACTCAAACCCGTTCGTTCTGTTACGTCTCTGATATGATCCAAGGATTGATGCTGATGATGAACACCAAAGATTTCATCGGCCCTGTGAACTTGGGGAATCCCAGAGAACACACCATTTTGGATCTGGCAAAAAAAATAATTCAGCTCACCCAAAGCAAGTCCAAAATATCCCATGAATCCCTGCCTGAAGACGACCCGGTGCATCGCTGTCCTGATATCTCCCTGGCACGGAATCAATTGGGTTGGGAGCCCCAAGTCAACCTTGAACAGGGATTGGAGCGCACCATCGCCTATTTCGAAAAAGAAATCAAAAGGACTTCCTAATCTGTAAAATAATCGCTTTAAAAAATGTGGACAAATCACTATAATATTTTTTTCAATGTTCAAGACATGAAATAAAAGGAGGTTTCGATGATATCCCTCTCTACAATAATAGTCCTTGCCGTTGTGGTCGTGGCCCTGGCTTTACTGTCTTTTCTTGTTGCCAACCAATACAGAAAAGTGGGGCCCAATCAAGCTTTGATCATTTCAGGCGGATTGAAAAAAACCATCACCCTTCCGGACGGGAGAAAACGAAAAATCGGTTACCGCTACCGGCTGGGAGGCGGAACATTTGTGTGGCCGCTGCTTGAAACCGTAGACATCCTGCCTATGGATGTGATCAATCTCGGATTAAAGACTCCCGAGGTCCTGACACACAATGGAATTCTCATCCAGGCTGAAGCTTCAGCTCAGGTCAAAATCGACTCTGATGATGACTCCATTCACCTTGCTGCAGAGCAGTTTTTGGGAACTGGAAAAGAAGGCATCCGGGAGGTCTCTGAAACCATTCTGGATGGAATGATGAGAGCAGTGATCGGAGCCATGACCGTAGAAGACATCTATCAGGGACGCCACAAGTTCGCCCAAAAAGTCATTGATTCTGTAAAAACAGATTTTTCAAATATGGGGCTCAAACTTCTGTCTTTTTCCCTGAAAGAGATCAGCGACACCCAAGGTTATCTGGATGCTCTGGGAAAACCCCATATCGCCGCAGCAAAAAGAGACGCAGCCATTGCTGAAGCGGAAACTGAAAAAGAAGCGGTCATCAAATCATCCGGAGCCAAAAAAGAAGGAGAGGTTGCCCGGTTGAATGCCGAAGCCCTCATAGCCAAAGCTCAGTGGGAAAATGAAGCCAAAAAAGCAGAGTCTCAAGTCCAGGTCAACAGCAAAAAAGCCCAAGCCGACCATGCATATGAATTGGAACGCCACCGGCTGAGCCAGCAGATCAAGAAAGAAGAAGCTAAGGTCAGGTCCATTGAGAAACAGGAATCCATTAAGATCGAAGAGATGGAAATCAAACGCAAACAAAAAGAACTGGACGCCACGGTCATCAAACCGTCTGATGCCCGAAAGTACCAGATCCAGGCAGAAGCGGAAGCCGAAGGATTCCGCATCCAGGAAGAAGCTAAGGGTAAAGCCGAAGCCAGCAGACTTGAAGGAAAAGCCGAAGCACAAAAATTGAGAGAGCAGGGAGCTGCGGAAGCCGAAGCCATGCTGAAAAAAGCTGAAGCCTGGGGCCAATATAATCAGGCGGCTATCCTTGACATCTACCTGAAAATCCTTCCGGAACTGGCGAAAAATGTTTCTGAACCCCTCTCTAAGGTCGACAAGATCGTTCTGGTGGGTGGAGACAAGGGAACCGGAGCCACCAAAATCACGTCACAGGTGGCAGACGTGCTTGCTCAGATGCCGGACGTGGTGAAATCTCTCACAGGTGTGGACCTCAAGGAATATTTCAAGGAAAAATTCAGCACCGACAAAAAAGAAAAAGACTGATCTTTAAATAGAGACCATAAAAATGATTTTATCAGACAAGGCAAATCAAATCGGCGAATCACCCACCTTCAAGGTCAACGCCAAAGCAAAGGCCATGAAAGCACAGGGAATCGATGTGATCGATCTCAGTGTGGGAGAACCAGACTTCCCTACACCGGAAAACATCAAACAAGCAGGCACCAAAGCCATTGAAGAAAACTTCACCAAATACACTCAAATAGACGGAATCCCTTCCTTAAAGCAAGCCATCGCTGATAAGCTCAAAAAGGAAAACAGTCTGGATTATGATCCCAATCAGATCATTGTGTCTTCCGGAGCCAAAAGTTCTTTGTATCATTTGATCCTTTCCATCATCAACAAAGGAGATGAGGTGATCATCCCTGCTCCCTACTGGGTGACCTATCCCCACGCCGTGTCGCTGGCTCAAGGAAAATCAGTGTATCTTCCGGCCAAAGAGGAAAACGGATTCATCATCACCCCTGAACAGCTGGAGTCATCCATATCCCCCAAAACCAAAGCCATCATCCTGAACAATCCCTCCAATCCCACCGGTGCTGTATACAAAAAGATTCAACTGGAAGCTCTTGCTGATATTGTATTGGAAGAGGACATCTATGTGATCGCAGATGAGATCTATGAAAAACTGGTGTATGAAGATGCAAAATTCGACAGCTTTGCTTCTCTGGATGAAGAGGTCAAAAAGAAAACCATCATCATCAACGGAGTGTCCAAGGCCTATTCCATGACCGGGTGGAGGATCGGATATGCAGCCGGACCCCAGGAGATCATCAGCGCCATGAACCGGATTCAGAGCCACACCACCTCCAATCCCTGTTCTATTTCCCAGAAAGCGAGCCTGGAAGCTCTGCAGGGACCTCAAAACACCATCTCCCAAATGGCCTCTGAATTCCAAAGGCGTCGAAGTTACACTTTTATGAGGATCAAGTCGATCCCGGGAATGTCCTGTTTCGAATCCAAAGGAGCTTTTTATCTGTTTCCAAATGTATCCTCATTTTTCGATAAAGAATTCAAAAACAACCAAATTCGCAATTCTTTTGGTATGGCGTATTATCTGTTGAAACAAGCCAACGTGGCTGTGGTCCCCGGAGGCGCTTTTGGTGCAGAAGGATACATCCGGATCTCCTATGCCACATCTATGGACAATCTTGAGAAGGGCATGGACCGGATCACTGAGGCCTTATCCAAACTCAAACCCGCCAAAAAAGCCAAAAGGATCTCCCTCAACAATTCCATCACCCACTCCAAATCCAAACCTCCTGTGGACTCTTCCGTTTCCATACAGATGAAAGAAGCCCTGGTCGCAGAAATGGAAAGCCACATCAACTATGACAATTATTTTGAATGGAACGCCAACATCAATGGCGTGATCGTTCAGTTGAGGACCAATGTCCCTCATCTTTATGACTTCTGGGTCGAAAACTGGTACCCGGCACAGCTGGAATCAGATCTAGAGCCACACGGGATCATTTATGCTGTGGACAAAATCCCCGGACGTCAGCCCAGGTCTTTTTACAATTCAGACACCAAAACCGGAATCATGGTCAATGCAGACAACTATGCTCCGCTCCGAAGCCTGGCTCTGGGACTGGTGATGGATGTATCGGAAAGACTGTTCAATGTCCAGGCTGTCCGCGGAATGTGTGCGGAATTCCAGGGACATTCTTTGGCTCTTATGGGACCTAAGGGGACCAGCAAAACCAAATACTTCTTTGACCTTCTCCAAAACCCGGACATGCGCCTTCAGTCAAACGAAATGGTCTTTGTGAGATTCTCCGGAAACCTTCCCATCGCAGACACTCCGGAAAGAAAACTGTTTGTGCCCACCAATGTGGCCAAATATGATTCCCTGTTCGCCTCTTTGTTTGACAACAGCAAATGCGAAAATGTGGTGCTCGAAAAAGAATTCTGCAAGAACCAATCCTGCCTTGAGGAGGATGACTGTCGTTTGGACAGGGGGTCTCCCTTTTGCTATGAAGCTGAAGACAATTCCTATGCCATGCTCGATCCATACTGGATCCAGGGCCCTGAAAAACATGTCAAACGCAGCACTCTCCGCTGGCTGTTCATTCTCAGAAAAGACAAGGTGTCTCCACCTTCTGTGAAATTAGAAACCGATGATGCCCTGAGAATGCTGGAATCCGGCGAGAGTTTGGGCACTCTTCCGGAAATAGGCCCGGCCAAAAGAAACATGTTCTACAACCCTCATATATTGCTCACCTCCCCGGACCGAATGGAAGCGCAAAGAGAATTTTATAAAAAATTACTCCAGAGCACCTCCTGTTACCTGATCAACAGTGGACAGGCCGAATCCAAACATCTCATCGAAATCATGAAAGACAGACAAGAATAAACATTTGGTCATATGAAATTGAAATGAATGACAAAAACATATACGACATTCAAGCTTATAAAAAATTTTCAGAAGAGTTGAAAAGAGTCCTTCAGGGTCCCAATATCAAACCAGTCTCTCTGAAATGGCTGGAGCCCAGGGCCAAAGACACAGGTTTCCAAACCAAATACGGCTCCTACGGCTGGCGTTCCGCTATATCCAGCCGCATCGCTCCGAAAACCGTTTATCTGGGGACCGAACCTGTGCAGCTCACTCATCCCAGCGAACAGCAGAAAAACATCATTGCCCAAGCCCCTGAAGAATTGGATAAAGTCCTTCATCTGCTCAGAACCATGCCTTTTTACCTCATCCGCCGCCGGATGGGAGAGAACCGTGTGTTCAATCCTTACTGCAACCTTGTGGTCTCCCAGGCGGATCTCATCAACCACCGCATCGGGTACATGTGGGGCACCACCATGTTCAAGCCGGAGAAAAATTCCAAAAAAAGACCCGGCCCGGAATTCACCATGATCCATATCCCAGAGGAACATCCCTTGAAACAGCAGGTCCTGGCCCTCCCGGAACACAACATCAACATCGCACTGGGAACAGATTATATGGGAGAGGACAAAAAAGGATTTCTCCGTCAGGCCATGTGGAGTGCAGACAGCCAGGGAATGCTGGGGCTTCATGCAGGCACCAAAAAGGTCACAGCCCTTGGAAAGGACGGAAAACTGAAAAATTACGGGGTGTTCCTTTTTGGGCTCACTGCCACCGGCAAATCCACCTGGTCCTGCCATCAACTGGGCCTGGATCACAGCAAAGGTGAAAAAACACTGGTCACACAGGATGATATCTGCTTTTTGAGAAAAAACGGATCTGCTCTGGGTTCGGAAAACAACTTCTTTGTCAAAACAGATGTGGAAGAGGAATATCAGGAAGCCATGTACAACTCACTGATCGATAAGTCCGCTCTGTATGAAAATGTGATGATCAAGGCAAACGGAGAACCGGATTTTCTGGACGAAAGCCTCACCGCAAACGGAAGAGCTGTGATCCAGCGAAAAAAATTGAGGGTCAAAATCAAAGGAAAAATGGTCAATATTTTTTCTGACTCCATCAACCTTCCTCCCATTGAAGAGCTGGACGGACTGATCTTTGCTTTCATCACCCGGCGCAACACCATCATGTCCTTTGCCCAGGAACTCACCCCGGCCCAAGCTGTTCTGGCTTATCTTTGGGGAGAAAGCACTCACTCTTATGCCAGCCAGCCTGCCAAAGCCGGAGAAACCGTAAGGATCGTGGGTACGGATCCGTTTATCGTCGGATCCCGGGCCAAAAAGGTGAACCGTCTGTATGAGATTTTGATGACCCTTTCCAGCAATTATCCGGATAAACTCAAGTGCATGCAGTACAATACAGGCGGGATGGGAGAGATCATCGAGACATCTCAGGAAAACGGAAAAAAGAAAAAAAAGCTGGTGCGCAAAGTCAAACGCATTCCCATCAGCCTTATGGCACGGATACAGCGGGGAGATGTGAGGGGAACCAACCAGTACGAGAAAGGCAGGCTGGGAACCCGGCAAATCGTCAGTGCCGAAGGACAAAGTCTGGATGAATGGGATCCCCGGAAATATTATTCTGAAGACGAGATCCAAGAGTATATTCACAAACTGGTGCAGGGACGGCGTGAGTTCACCCAGCAAGTGGCTGAAGAAGGACTCAGAGATGAGGTCATTTGGGCTGCGGAGCGATCCTTCCGGATCGATAAGAAGGGAAAGAAGTCTCAAGTCTATTTAGATAAAGAAGCAGAAAATCAAGAGCAAACAGAAAAAAAGAAAAAAAGATTCGAGTCCAAGACCAGGCCCAAACGAGGCGGATTCTGGCGGCGTTGATAAGTTATTGACGGATTCTCCGGAATGTGCTAGATTCTCATCCAAACTCAAAAATATGTCATTCAAAGGAGCTAAGATGAAGATTCACAAACAGGTGGCTGTCTTTGTATCCATCATTGGATTGATATTGTTCTCTCTAGGGTGTCAAAATCAAAGCCCTGAGCAAGGAAACGATTCTCAGGAAAAAAATCAGGAGATCTCTCAGCAAGAGCTCACAGCCTCAGTTCCTGAGCTGACTGAGCTTCATGAAGTGGTCTATCCCCTCTGGCATAATGCCTTCCCAGAAAAAGATTATTCCCTCATCAAAGAGCTTCTCCCCAAAGTGGAGTCTTTGTATGCTGAGCTGGAGGAAGCCAAACTGCCTGGAATTCTTCGAGACAAACAGGGGGCATGGAACAAAGGGAAACAAACTTTAGCTTCCGCTGTCCAAAGCTTAAAACAAGCGGCAGAAGCAGACGATAAGGAAGCAATGCTCTCTCAAGTGGAATCCTTTCATGCTGCTTACGAGAGACTGGTCCGTATCATCAGACCTTTGGTCCCGGAACTGGAAGCCTTTCATAAGGAATTGTACAAACTGTACCATTACTACACACCTGAGTATGACCTGGAAAAGATAAAGACGGCTGTTCAGGCAATGCAGGATCAAATCATTCCCTTGAAACAAGTCCAGCTTCCTGAACGTTTGGCGGAAAAACAGGAAGAATTTGAAAATTCCGTGTCGGAACTGGAACAAAGACTCAATGAGTTGAATGAAAAATTGAAAAAGGAATCCAAAGAAAAGATTCTGGAAGCTGTGGACAAAGTCCACACTGCCTATCAGAATACAGAACGAATTTTTGATTAAAAAAGCCGCTGCTCGATCTCTTGAGCTGTGATGTGAAGGACCATAAGGTGAACTTCCTGCACTCTGGGTGTGGAGGAAGAAGGAACATCCAGAAGAAAATCAGGGATCTCAGCCAGCTTTCCCCCTCCTTGACCGGTCAATGCCACGGTCATAAGCCCTTGTTTTTTGGCTTGCTTGAGAGCTTTGATCACAGATAAAGAATTCCCGCTGGTAGACAGACCCAGGGCCACATCCTGTTCATTTCCCAGCGCTTGAATCTGACGGCTGAACACATGACTGAAGTCCGTATCATTGGCAATGGATGTGAGCGCAGATGTATCTGTGGTTAAAGAAACTGCAGCAACAGCAGGTCTGTTTTTCAAGAACTTGTTCACCAGTTCCGCAGCAAAATGCTGGGCCTGTGCTGCACTTCCCCCGTTTCCAAACACCAGGATCTTTTTTCCCATATTTAAGGCCTCAACTGTTTTCTCAATCACATCATCCAGTATGGCGGCTTTTTTATTGAAAAAATCCCTGGCTGTTTGATTCATCTCTGTGAGAATTTTTAAGCAGTTCAATGTTGAGTCCTTCAGTTGATTAATTTATCATGACCCTTCAATAAAAAGCAACCTATTTCAGGACAGGACAAAGGACACACCATTTGCCATTAACAATTCACAGTTTTTATTCACAATTCATCCTTAACCCTATATAATCAATTCATGCGTTCCATCATCCTCTACATCTTTCTTATGTTCTGTGCCCTGATGCTCACACCGGTTCTTCTAGTGTGTGCCCTGTTCAATTGGCCCAATCCCCTCTTTTTGCTGTCCAAACATGCCATAGCCGTAGGAGAAATCATTCTCGGATTAAAGGTCCAATGCCAGGGCCTTGAATACATCCACAAAAACAAAAGATACATCTTCATGCCCAATCATGTCAGTATGCTGGATGGACCTTTGGTTTTTAGACTGATCCCCCAATATGTGAGAGTGATTTTAAAGCAGGGGGTGTTCCGTCTTCCAGTAGTGGGTCAAGCCATGAAAGAAGCCCATTTCATCCCTGTGGACCGGAAGGGCAAACAGGGAGGAAAAAAGGCTGTACAGAAAGCTGTGCGCATGATTCAAAAAAAGGACATCTCGTTTCTGATTTTCCCAGAGGGAACCCGGAGCCGAACCGGAAAACTCCAGAAATTCAAAAGGGGCGGTTTTTTTATGGCCATTGACAGTCAGACTCCGGTTGTTCCCGTATCCATCATCGGGACCCATGATATGATGCCCAAGGGAAGTTACTTCATCAAAAAAGGGAACATCCAAATCATATTCCATCCTCCCGTCAATGTGGAAGCATATAATCATGACAATATGCAGGAGCTGATTGAGAAGGTGTGGGATATGGTTTGTCAATCAACTTGTTGATTCTTGAAACTTGATATTTGATTCCATTAGAATAAGTCAAGAAGCCTCATAAAATCCCTTCTTAACCTTTTTATCATTGAGGAGAAGGATACTTTGATACAAGGAGATATGAAATGAATGAAGAAAAAAAACCTGAAAAAAAAGGCATGGGCACAGGACCCAAGATAGCCATTGGCTGCGGTGTTGTGGCCGTGGTGGGGATCATCATCATCGCTGTGGTGGTTATTTCAGGCGGAGTGTTTCTTTCCAAAAAAGCCAAAGAGGCGGGCATTGACGCAGATTTGTTGAAAAAGAATCCAGCCCTGGCTGCGGCCAAGGTCGCTATAGCTGCCAATCCGGAGCTGGAACTCGTGAACGTGGATGAGGATTCCCGCACCATGACCGTCCGCAACAAAGAAACAGGAGAAAAACTCAAGATCGATTTCGAGGATATTGAGAAAGGCCGCATATCCTTTGAGACAGAGGAAGGGGAGATGACCCTAAAAGCCGATGAAGCCGGAGCTTCG
>WJMT01000023.1 GCA_014727835.1 Candidatus Aminicenantota bacterium
ATAATTGCAGTATAAAGAAATGATTTTGGAGGCTGTCATTGGATCAATTTAAACATCTTTCGTTTCCCAAAGCTCCCTTGATCAAAACCCTGCCGCCCGGCCCGAAATCTCAGGAGTTTCTTGAATTTCAGTCCAAAGCAGAAAGCTCTGCTGTTTCCTATCCCAGAGGAATGCCCATGGCCCTTCGCCGGGCCAAAGGCGCCACTGTTGAGGATGTGGATGGAAACATTTATCTGGATTTTTTTGGAGGCGCGGGGGTCTTGGGGGTAGGACATTCCAATCCGCAGGTGATCCAAGCTGCTTCTCAGCAGATCAAAGACCTCACGCATTCCCTGGATGTTCCCAATCCGGCCCGAAGGTCACTGGTTCAAATCCTTTCGTCCTTTCTCCCTCCGTCACTGGATAAGTTGTTTTTTGGCGGTCCTACAGGTTCGGATGCGGTGGAAGCTGCAGTCAAGATCGCTAAGATCAACCAAAAGCGTTCTCCACTGATCGCGTTTGAGGGAGCTTATCACGGAATGACCGCAGGCGCACTCTCGCTGTCTTCAGGCCTCAGTTTTAAAGAGGATTTTCTTCCTCTTCTCCCGGATGTCCATTTCATCCCATATGCTTACTGCTATAGGTGTGCTTACGGGCTTGAACCAGACTCTTGTGACCTGAGATGCGCGGAATATCTGGAGCATATCCTGGAAGACCCTCACTCCGGAGTGGGAAAACCCAGTGCAGTGATTGTGGAAGCTGTTCAGGGAGAGGGAGGCAGCATTGTGCCGCCATCATCGTTCATTCCCAGAATCCGGGAGATCTGCTCTGAGAATGATGTTCTTCTCATAGCCGATGAAATTCAGGCAGGCCTCTGCCGCACCGGTAAAATATTTGCGTTTGAACACACGCTGACCATTCCTGACATCGTGACCATCAGCAAGGCCTTGGGAGGAGTGGGATTTCCCATCTCATGTGTGGCGTTCAAACAGGAGCTGGACCAGTGGCCTCCAGGAAAACACATCGGGACATTCCGCGGAAATGTGGCTGCTTATGCAGCAGGGGCTGAGGCGCTCACCTTTATGAGAGATCACAACCTGGATGATTATGCGGCACAGATGGGAAACATCATGCTCACAGAACTGAAAAAAGTTGAAAAGGAATCAGAGACCATAGGAGACACCCGCGGCTTGGGACTGATGTTAGGGATCGAATTTGTCCGCAGCAAAGAGACCAAAGAGCCGGCCCCGCAATGTGCCCAAAAAGTCAGGTCTCTCTGCCACCAGAATGGACTTCTCATTGAGATCGGAGGGCACTACAACAATGTGGCCCGGTTTCTCCCTCCTCTGATCCTTACCAGAGAATTGGCTTTCAAAGGGCTCGAGATCTTTGCAGATGCGGTCCAGCAAACTGAGAAAGACCTCAGCTCTGTTTGGACTTGACCAATCCTGCTGCCAGAATCAGTGCACACACCACTCCATCCAGAACCCAAACCCCCAGTTCTTTTTGAATCAAGTCATCCAGTCCGGTCATGCCTGCACAGCCCAGAACAATGGCATCAGCCCCGTCTGTTTTCACAGCAGCTCTGGCTGTCTCCAGGTATTTTTTCTCTTTGCTCCAGTCCTTCATCTCATCTTCGGGGGCTCTGACCGATGCCAGGGAGCTTTGCAAATGGTACTTTTGAACCAGCTGTTCTTTCATGGAAACAGAATATTGGCTGGTTTGAATAACTGAAAAGCTGGTTCCCAGGATGGAAGCGATTTTCATTGACGCTTCTCCGATTCCCACCACTGGTTTATTGGTGATTCCCTTGATCAGATCCAGATTGGGATCACAATGGCAGGCCACAATAAAGGCATCCCATTTTTCTCTATACTGCTTGACCAATGAGATCATGCCAGGTGCTGCATCTTTCTGGTCTTGGTAGGTCTCAATGAATTTGGGAGCTCCGAGTGTGGACAAACACTCCACTTCAAAATCCCCTTGACTGAATCCATCCGCACTCTTCTGAATGTCTTTGGTCATGTTTGGATCACTGTTGGGATTGATGATCAAAATTTTCTCGTCCATGCCTGTGTTCCTCTGAAAAAAAATAGGTGAATAGGTATTGTGTCCCTGTATTTATTCTGTATTTATTTGTCGGAGCCGAGCATATAAGGGGAAGAAGGATATTTTTGGGCCAGTTTTTCTTCGATCACGGTCTCAGGATAGGACAGCAGTCTCATGAATTCCCTGGATATCTGTTTCTGCGCGTTGCGGTCGTATTTTCCTTCTCTCACCAGCTCTGCTTTTTTCTTTTTCAGGCTCAAATAGGACTTCAAAACAATGTCATCTTTATAATAAAGAATAGACCATTTTCCCTTTGTGAATTCCTCTGATTGGAGGGCTGTGATCATGAGTGATTTTTCAAGATAAGACTTGACCTTGAATTCTTTCACCAAAATATCGGAAGCATTTTCTATGGCCTCATAATCTTCAGGCTGGAGAGGAGGGCTAATAGCCAATCGTTTGACCCCGCATGCCACCATCTCCATAAAGCAGTTGATCATGCCTATTTGAAAAGACACCTGGTCTATCTTCAAGCCTTTGATATCTGATTTCATCGATGTTTCTCCTGTTTCTTTTCAGAATGTGTGTTTATATTGATTGGCAGTCCCTTTCTTAAAGATTTTGCCGGCTCCTGTTTGCTTTTACAACAAAATCCCTGCTGGAGTCAACCTTTAAAGTGGTATATTGGTTCTGCTCTTTCATGAAATCTTTCATCAGCTTGAAAAAGGCTCCATTCAGAGCCAGAAGCGCGACCAGATTGGGAAGAGCACACATCCCCACTGAAATATTGGCAAAAACCCACAGTTTGTTGACGTCTGTTACTCCGGCAAACAGCACTCCAGGGACAAGGTAGAACCATTTGAGAGTGCGGATCGACCGTTTCCCAAAAAGTGTGATCAGAGAGGTCTCATAATAGATAAAAAATCCGATTTGGGTGGACAGGCAGAATGTGAGAATGGAAAACGAGATGAGTGATCCGGCCAGCCAGGGAGGAAACACTGTGGAGAAAGAGTCAATGACCAGTTCGATACCGCTCTTCCCGCCTCTCAAAAGACCTGTGGATAAGACCGCAAATGATGTGATGGTGCAGATGATGATGGTGTCCACAAAGGTCTCAAATGCTCCCCATAGCCCCTGCTGAAAAGGATGCGGAGTCTCTGCAGTGGCATGAGCCATTGGCGCTGTTCCCAGACCCGCCTCATTGGACAGCATGCCTTTGGCCATACCTTCTTTTAATGCGGCCCGCACAGCCACCCCGGCCAGTCCGCCCGCAGCTGGAAGAGGAGCAAACGCATGTTTGAAGATCATCCCGAAAACTTCTGGGATTTGGGCATAATTGATGACAAACACAGCCAGACCTGCCAAGACATACACCACTGACATCATGGGAACCAGCCGTTCGCACACACGGCCGATGCGACGGATGCCGCCAATGACCACAACTCCGGTGAGAACAGCCATGCCGCCGGTGGTCAGATAAGGATTGATCTTGTAGGAGCTCAGAAAGGCACGCCCCACTGTGTGCTGCTGGAGAAGGGTGGCGCTGAGAAGGGAGTTGACCAGAACACCCACGGCAAACAGCTTAGCCAGAGCCGTCCATCCCAGGCCTTTTCGGATGTAGTACATAGGCCCTCCGTGCAGAGTTCCGTTTTCATCCACCTCCCTGTAGTGCACAGCCAGAGTGATCTCTGCGGTTTTGACTATCATGCTGAGCAGGGCCAGCACCCACATCCAAAATATAGCGCCGGGTCCTCCTAAAGACAGAGCTGTGGCCACGCCCGCAATATTGCCCATTCCCACTGTGGAAGCTAAGGCTGTGGAAGTGGCTTGAAAAGGGGTCATCCGTCCCTTATTTCGGATTTGGATCTTATGGAATATTTTTCCAAAGGTGTTTTTAAAGATGAAGCCCAGCTTTTGGAATTGAAAGGCCTTGGATTTGACGGTCAGGAAAAGAGCAACTCCGGCAATAAACAAAAGGGTCCAGGGACCCCATAAAATGCGGTCAATCTGGGCAGCTGTGTTTAGGATTTGGTCAAACATGCTGTGCACCTGACATATTCAACAAAAATGGCCATGTTTCTATTATCATTTTCTTGTCTGCGGCAGACAAGCCTTTTTCTCAGAAGAACATCAATAGGTTTGAGCCACGGTCCGGCATAAAAAAGCGGTCTCCAAAAGGTGCCGGCTTTGGACCTTGGGAGAGACCGCGACCAGACGGAGCACGGTTTTTTCCCCTAATTTGGTTTTGGACAGGGTGTGTTCGCCCTGAGACATCACGTGTTCATAGATAAATTCCTGAAGACTGTTGAGCTTTTCCTTGGGAAAATCCTTGGGCTTGACCCGGAAACACAAAATTCCGGTATCTGGTTTCACATTGAGTTCCAGCTCATCTTCTTTTTTGATATCCAGGGCAGCCCGCCTCACAGCTTCCAGAGGAGAACGCAGCCTGTGTTTGGCCCGCCTCAATCCCTGGTGCAAAAGAGATGTGACCAGAGGAAGCGCTGAGAACGGCCGGGTGGAGGGAGCTGACTTCAGTCCGGGATTGGGGTGGGGATCTTGTCGGGGATTGAAGTAATCGCTGTAAAGAGTCATGCGCTCAAAATCTTTCTCGTTTTTTGCCATGAGCAGGGAATTGGGAATAGGGACTCCAAACTGTTTGTGAGGGTCCCAGGATAAGGAATCAGCCAGCTCTTTGCCTTGAAAGAGATGTTCCCATTCAGAAAGCAAAGAGTAGGCCAGACCATAGGCTCCGTCCACATGAACCCAGATGTCTTCATTGATGCAGGCTTCTGCGATCCCTGCAATCGGGTCAACGGATCCAAAGGGGGTGGTTCCGGCAGTGACCACAGCACAGAAAATGTGTTTCCTTCCCAGTTCATTGATTTTTTGCCGGAACTTTTTTTCATCCATGCGCCTGTTTGAATCCACTGGAACCGGGACCAGACTCTTCTCTCCCAGGCCCAGTGTTCGCACAGCATGCCGAAGCGAAAAATGAGCGTCTTGTGAGCAAAGCACATACAGTTTGTCCGGGTGTTTGAATCCAGTTAAGCCTTTCTGATTGAGGTCAAATCCCTGTTTTTCCGCATAGCGATGAAGAGCCATATACAAGGCCTGCTGGTTGGCATAAGTGCCGCAATACATGAAAGTGGCATCGGAATCCAGGGCCAATCCGAACAAAAGACACAGAGCTTTGCAGCACAGTTCTTCCAGCATTGCGCCTCCGGGGGAGACCTGCCAGTTGGTCACGCCCTGATTGAATTGAACATTCAATACAGCGCCGAACTTGGCTCCGGGCTCAGGAACCGTGTTGAACATAGACTGGAATTGAGGCTGTTCATAGTCCATAAGATGGGGAAACAGATGCTGTTCCAGCAGGGCTCGCAGCTCGGAGAGAGGCATGCCTTTCTCTTTGAACTGGAGGAGAGGTTTCAAATCCTCTGCCACTTTTTCTGGCGGCGCTCCTGAAAATATCTTCTTTTTTTTTCTTGTCATTTCAGTTTTCTTTGGATATACCTCCCTCTTCCTTTTTGACCCAGAAATCGAGGGCCGTCAACAATGAGCTCGCCCCTGGAAAAAACTTTTTCTACCCGGCCCGTGACTTCGATTCCCTCATAGGCAGTCCAATCTGCGGCCATGTGCAGAGTGTCCTGGCTCATGATCCATTTTTTCTCTGGATCAAAAAGCACAATGTCTGCATCTGCACCGGGTTCAAGAGTGCCTTTTTTAGGGGCCATGCCAAAGATCTCTGCCGGGCGGGTTGAGATGAGCTCTGCCATTTGTGTCACAGTGAGCCTTCCCTTTGACACTCCTTCGGAATACAGCAGGGGAAGACGCACCTCTATACCCGGAATCCCATTGGGGCATTGATCAAAACGGTCCCTTCCCTTCAGCTTGGCCTCCCAGGAATAAGCAGCATCATCAGTGGTGACCATAGCCACTTGTCCTTTCTCCAGCCCCTGCCACAGCTTGTCCTGATGTTCTTGAGTCCGAAGCGGGGGAGAGCAGATCCACTTGATTCCGTCTTTCCTTTCCAACTGCGCTTCAGTGAAATAAAGATAATGAATGCAGGTTTCAGCCAGAACCTCCACTCCTTTGTCCTGCGCCTCTCCCACCAGGTCCACTCCCTCTTTGGTGGACATGTGCACGAAAAAGAGCCGGGCTCCGGTCTCTTCAGCCAAACCAATGCATCGGCGGATAGCCCTGTTTTCAGCTTCAGGCGGACGGCTCCGGGCATGATAGATGGCTTGGGTGAATCCTTTTTGGATCAAGGGGGACCTGTGTTTTTCAATCAGGTCATTGTCTTCTGCGTGAACCATGAGCATTCCCCCTGATTTTTGAAGGACCTTCATGATGCGTTTGAGATCTTTTTCTTCCACCATCAGCCCTTCTTCCCTGTACACCATATAGCATTTGATGGTGGGGGCCCCTCTCTGCACCAAAAGGGGGATCTCATCTAAAATTTCGGGCCGGAGGTGGGTTATCACAGGATGAACTCCCCAATCCACATAAGCTTTCCCTTGAGCTTCCTGTTTTTTGACCTCAAGAGTGTGGAGAAGGGGCCTTTCCGGGAGCTGATTGGAAAAATCCACCACACTGGTCACACCCCCGAAAGCTGCAGCCAGAGTGCCGGACTCATAGTCATGCACACTCATTGTGTTCATGAATTCGTCATTGAAGTGCACATGGGTGTCCACAGCACCGGGGAGGACCAGAAGTCCCTGTGCCGGGATCTCTTTGTGGACCTCGATTCCTGGAATGTCACCCAGGGCTGTGATTTGTTCTCCCTCTACCAGGACGTCCTGCTGTGTGACTTTCCCGGCTGTCACTACATGTCCGCCTTTGATTAGAATCTTTGTCATTTCTCTATTTGTTGAGGATTTCCAGGAGCACTCTCTGATCTCTCTCTTCCAGTCCCATGTCCCCGACCTTCTCCTCTGTCAGACCGGGTTCCCGGCTTTCAGCCCATTGATAGGCTCTGTCTTTTTGGCCCTGATAATAAAAACTTAAAATCTGGTAAGCATGGCTGGAATCTGTAATCTCTGAGGCCACATCCATGGACTGTGCCAGGGCAAAGATGCGTGAAAAGTAGGTTTGAGCTTTTTTGAAACGACGTTTTTTGAAATGATTGACTCCCAGAAGATAAAGGGCTCTGGATTCCAGAGCATGGCGCCGGCTGAGTTTTTCCAGGATGTCTCTGGCTTTGCGGGATCGGCCTTGCTGGAGGTAAATTTCATAAAGGTCATAATATGCCTGGGTTTGGTCGGGCTGGTCCTTGACAGCGGTTTTGAGCTGCTGGATTCGGTTTTGCTGAGTCACGTCTGAGATGGGGGATTCACTTTCTCTGAGTTCCTCAGGTTTGGATTGAGATTGTTCTTGGAGGATTCCAAGATAAGAAAAGATTTTTGATAGGTCAGACCGTATTCCTGGCTCCAAAGGGATTGTTGAGAGGCCGTCGGTTCCCAAAAGCTGGACTGCTTTTCTCAGATGGTTTTCGCTGTTTGATTCCTGGTTCAGATAATAATAGGAAAGTCCCAAATACACGTGCGCTTTCCCCAAAATATCCGGATGTCCTTCAATGCCGAACACCGCCACTTTGAGTGTTTGGACAGCCTTTGCATAGCGGCCTTCTTGAAACTGAGTTTCCCCTTCATTGATCAGTCTTTGATAAAAGGGATCCATCTGCTGTGCCTGAACAAATAAAGCAAAAATTCCCAAGACAATGAAAAATGCCAAATATAATTTCTTGCCCATCCAAATCTCCCATTCTCCGACCACTGAGGAGTGGTTGGATTGTGTTCATTTCTATACCAATGGTTCTTTTTTGTCAAAACTTTCCCCTGCCCCGGTCCGATGCTGTTGGCACCATGAATATCAGGTTTTAACCTCACTGTTTTGGTTTTTTGATTATAAAATAATTCACTTTTTCGACACTGTCTCTGGGACCGGATGCGATGATCCTGAGAAAATAAATTCCTTTTCTATCAGGGGACCAGGACCAGAAACTCTCTTCAGATGATTCCTGGACGATCTTTTCTTCTTCAAAGGTCAGCCAAGGATGACCGGCTCGATAGCTGATATGTTTCAAACGGATCAGCCGAAATTCAAATTCAGGATCCTTTAACACAGAGACACTTGCTTTGAAAACGATCTCTGTCCCGGTCTCTTGAGGGGATGGAAGGGAGGCATCCACCAGTAATTTTGGTTTCTCTCTGTTGATTATATAAGGAAATAGAGAGGAAGCTTTTTCTTTTTCATCCTCTGCTTGAACCTCGATGAGATAGATACCGGGCTCACTGGGAATCCAGCTCCATGTGTTTTCCTCGGATGCAGGCTGAACCACTGTGGCCTCTCCTTTTGTATCCCAATACACATGATAGCGCAAAGGGCTGTTTAAGGTCATCCGGGACAGAGAGAATTCATATTCGGGCAGATGGAATCCAATGGCTTTGGCCTTAAAGGTGATGTCTTCACTCACAGTTTGGGGAGGTTTTTTTGAAGCGGAAAGATTGACTTTGACCTCTTTTTTGATGAAAACCAGTTCTCCGGTCTGGCTGTTTCCGTCATAAAGAGCGACCAGAAGATAAGGAGGAAACCACAGAGGGTTGGATCGGATTTCCCGGGAAGCATGAAACACGCCTTCCTGTTTTCCCGAATCAATATCAAAACAGACCAGCTTTGCAGAGAGAGAGGAGACCAGGATCTTGTGTTCAATGATTTCCATCCGAAAATAAGGCCGCGACGGGACTTGCTTCCACCACAGAACAGTGCCGTTTTTTCGGTTCAAACAAAACAGAACCGCATTACCGCAGAGAAAAAAAATTTTCTTCCCTTTGACCACAGGAGGAACAAAGGAGAGGCCCCCTGAGTCCACACTCCATTTCAATTTTTTGCGTTTCAGCTCCAAACATTGGACCTGGTGGTCAGCTGTCCCAAAATAAAGAAAATCTTGGCTCAGGAAAAGATTGGGGCCTACTTTTTCTCCCGCATCCTTTTTCCATATGAGGGTTCCCCGGGAATCAATGGAATAGATGTGGTGGTCATCACACCCAAAAATCACCTGATCATTCCACACCACAGGATTGGATCGAATGGATTTGGGAGTGCGAAAACTCCATTTGATTTCTCCGCTTTCTGCACTCAAACAGAACACAGTTCCTTTTTCAGTGCCCACAATGATTTGTCCTTGGGTGCCTCCTATGGGGCTGGTGATCGGTTCTGGGATGTGTTTTTGCCACAAAAGATGACCTCTGTGATTTAAACTGTAAAGGGTGTGATTTTCACTGATCACAAAAACGAGATCTGCATCCAAATAAGGAGCACTTGCCAGGGCTTCTGGGGCTTTGAATTCCCATAAAATCTCCTTTTCCATCCCGTCAATACAGTACAGAGACCCTTGTTTTGTGGATAGAAAAATGCGGTTTTCCTCTTTCTTGAGTGAGTTGATGATCGTTCCCGCATAGATGAGTTTGGAATCTGTTTTGAGAGGGAACATGATTCCGGAAGGATAAGGGATCACTTTAGGTTTGGACAGAGAACAGCTGATCCATATCAGGATGATCAAAATGCACAGGCAAGATTTTTTCATAGATATTCGGACAATATATGATAGCATTTTTCTGGGTTTAACCTCAATCTTTCACTCAAAGCAAAAAAGTATTGGACTCAGGTAGGTGAGTGAATATAATAGGAGTGAATATAATAAACAGTTAAGCTGCCGGTTTGCAAAAAAAGGAGGGTGGCCAATTTGATGAATAATATAAAAATCCCGATGTTAGACCTTAAAGCCCAATACACTTGCATCAAACCAAAGATAGACAAAGCTG
>WJMT01000024.1 GCA_014727835.1 Candidatus Aminicenantota bacterium
AACATAAAAAAGAACAAAGTTGATTCATTCATTAATATCGCAGGTCTTTCGGTAGGGATTGCCAGTTTCATCCTGATTGGTCTTCATGTCAAAGAGGAGTTGTGCTATGACCAATTCCATGAGAAGGGAGATCGGATCTACCGGGTGGTTTATGAAATCAACCGTCCAGGGAGTTTGTCACAGACAGCCATGACCCCAGCTCCCCTGGGACCAGCCTTAGTCAATGATTACCCTGAGGTCACAAATTTTACCAGGCTTTGCTTTAAGGATACCAGTATGAGCTACAGAGACAAACGATTTTATGAGAAACTGTGTTATGCGGACAGCCGTCTGTTTGATGTCTTTTCCTTTCCTCTGGTCAAAGGAAACCCAGATACCGTTCTCAACGATCCTCATTCTTTGGTCCTCACTCGAGAGATGGCTCAGAAGTACTTTGGAACTCAGGATCCTATGGGAAAGACCATTACGATTGATGGAGAAAATGATTTTCTGGTGACAGGGATCCTAGCTCCCATTCCACAAAATTCTCATTTTCATGTCAATTGTATTGCTCCTTTCAAAAGCCTGTTCGAACAGAAGAAGGGGATGATTCATTACTGGGGAAATATTTTTTTCTACACTTATATTCTGTTGGCAGAAGATGCTGATGTGATCCCATTAGAAGAGAAAATGCCTCAATTCTCCCTGAAATACATCGGAGGAAGCTTTAAGGAGCTGTTCGGGGATGATCTGGATAAAGTCCCTTCTTGGTATCGGTTCCATTTTCAACCTTTAAAGCGCATCCATCTCCATTCTCATCTCAGCGATGAGATTGAACCGAACAGTGATATCACTCTGGTGTATGTCCATACAGCTGCAGCCCTGTTCATTCTTGTGATCGCCTGCATCAATTTTATGAATCTTTCCACAGCCCGCTCTTCCACCAGGGCCAAAGAAGTGGGTATCCGAAAAGTGGCAGGAGCAGTGAGAGGAGACCTCATCAAACAGTTTTTAGGGGAGTCGTTTCTGTTTGTCCTGATTTCTCTCTTATTAGGACTGGTTCTGGTGTATGCGTTTATTCCTTCCTTCAATGCCATCTCAGGTAAAGAACTCTCACTGGCTGATCTGGGTGCTGGGACTGTATTTGGATTTTTGGCTTCCATTTGTGTGTTGGTAGGAGGAATCTCCGGCAGTTATCCTGCCTTTTTTCTTTCTTCTTTTAAGCCAGTTGACTCCCTGAGAGGCCGGCTCCATTCCAGGAAGTCAAGACCTTTGACCAGAACTTTTCTAGTGGTCTTTCAATTCACTGTTTCCATCTTGCTTATTATTGGAACTCTTATCATCCACAATCAGATGATGTTTATCCAGAATAAGAATCTGGGATTTGACGAACAGAATATAATTATTGTTAAAGATCCCTTCAGAGAAGTCATTCCTGAATATCAGGCTTTTAAAGAAGAGCTGCGCAGGCAGTCCAATGTCAAAGCTGTATCTGTATCCTCGGGAGTCCCTGGAATGGAATTAAACACCACCACAGTTCGACCAGAAGGATCCGAATTTAATGAATCCATTTCCATGGATGTTCTCATGGTGGATTATGACTTTATAGAGACAATGGGCATTCAGATAGCTAAAGGCAGAAATTTTTCTAGAGATTTTGTTTCAGACCGGGGACGGGCTTTCATCATCAATCAGTCTGCCGCCCATAACTTGGGTTGGGAATCCCCAGTGGGCCAAAAATTGGAAATCATTGGGGGCAGTCAAAAGGGAGAAGTCATTGGCATGGCCCAAGATTTCCACTGCAACTCCCTGCACCATATGATCGCCCCCATGATGATGGTCCTTGTTCCCATGAGAGCCAAATATTTTGTGGTCAAAATCGGTTTTCACAACGTGCCCCAGACCATTGATTCAATCGGGCAGACTTGGAACCGGTTTGCTGAAGGGGAGCCCTTTGATTATTCCTTTATGGACACCAGGTTGGACAATCTTTACCAATCAGAACAAAGTCTGGAGAAGACTTTAATCTATTTTTCCATCTTAGCTGTTTTTATTGCCTGCCTGGGTCTTTTTGGTCTGGCTTCTTTTGCTGCAGAGCAGCGCATCAAAGAAATAGGCATACGGAAAGTCCTGGGGGCTTCTGTTTCCAGCTTGATGCTTCTTCTTTTCAAGGAATACACCAAGTGGGTGTTGCTGGCCAACATCATAGCCTGGCCTGCGGCATACTTTATCATGAGGAATTGGCTCCAAAATTTTGCCTACCGAACCAGTATGGAGCTCTGGAGTTTTATTTTAGCAGGGTCGCTGGCTTTGTTCATTGCTGTGGTCACCATGAGCTTTCAAACAGTGAAAGCAGCTTTATCCAATCCGGTTGAAAATCTCCGCTACGAATAGGATCATAGACTGGGGAAGAAAAACTTTAAACTCATGTTTTAGTTCAAGAGCCGAAAGGAAGGATATTTATCCGCTCTCAGCGCGGAGAGAATTTTTTTGAATGAGGGCATTGTCCGTCAAAACATCTGGAGAAAAATATCCTGGTCTGTGATATAATCCCACCAAATGAAACAGGGGGCCGGTCATGAGAATAAAAACAGCTGCTGACGGCATCAAAAGACTTGTTTTGTTTTTTTTGATATTGTTCATCAGCATTTCTATTCACGCTCAAGAGAAAGGAATCCGCAGTCTTGATTTGAAAATAGCAGCAGATGAGGAATTCCGGAGCCAGAGCGACTGGCAGCTTAAGGCCAAACGCTTGGTTTCCCGTTGTTCTCAAAGATTTGAACAGGAGTTCGGGATTCGGTTCCGGATTGAGAAATTTGTTTTCTGGAGTTCTGATAACAGCGCAGATTCTCTGTTTGAGCTGCTTCATAACCTCAGAAAACAGATTGCTCACCAAGATGGCGATGTGGTGGTGGGATTAACGTCTCAATTTCGTGCAGACAGGAAATTATTCTATTCGGGCATTGCTGGCTATTTGAACAGTTATGTCCTGGTGAGGGAGCTGGAATCCGAATCCACCATGGAACAGATGATGACCCATGAGATTTGCCATTTGTTTGGTGCGGCTGACCTCCATGAGAGCGGATCCATCATGGATGTCAAGAGTCCTGGCCGAACATTTGATGGATTCACCCAAAGCATCATTGCTCTAAACAAACACAGGGATTTCAGTCCTTTTGCGTTTCCGTTATCCGGAGCCAGCCTGGATAAGGCTGTGTCTTTGTATAGAGAAAGAAAATCAAAGGGCCTTGATGAGGAGAGTGTGAGTGTGCTTTTGGCCGTTTTTTTTCTGGAAATGGAGGATTACACCTCTATGATGGCTGAGTGCCGGGATTTGGTGAAACAAAGCCCAAATTCACCCGAAGCCCATAACCTTTTAGGGATTGTCCTGAGAAGAACAGGACAGATTGATGAGGCCATTTATGAATACAAAAGAGCATTGAGTCTCCAAACCCGGTTCCCGGAACTTCACTACAACTTGGGGATCGCCTTGATGAAAAAAGGGCTTATGCAAGAGGCCATTAAGGAATTTGAGGAAGCTGTCAGACAGTATCCCCGGTATGTCAAGGCATACTCCAATTTGGGACATGTGTATGTGGAAATGGATCAGGCAGACAGAGCTGAGGCTGCCTGCCGCAAAGCTCTTGCCGTATATCCTCAGTCTGCCGAAGCGCTTTCTACTTTAGGGGCAGCTCTGATTTTGAAAGGACAATATAAGGAGGCTGAGGAGGTTTCCAAAAAAGCACTTGAAATCAATCCCCAGCTTTACGGGCCTCATAACAATCTGGGAAGTGTTTACACCAACTTGAACAGACTTGATGAGGCGGTCAGAGAATACCAAACAGCTTTGGAAATAAAAGACGATTATCCGGAAGCCCATTACAATCTGGGGCGCACTTATTTCATGAAGGGAATGCTTCAACAAGCAGAAAAAGAGTATCAAGAAGCCATCCGATTGAAACCTGATTACGACATGGCTTTAACCAGTCTGGCTGCTGTTTATCTCAGCACAGGCAGCATGGATCAGGCCATCCAGAAATGCCGGGCCGCTCTTCAAGTCAATCCCCGCAATCCTGTATCCCATTACAATCTGGCCCATGCTCTCTACAGAAAAGGCTCTTTGAGCCAGGCTGAAAAAGAGTGCCGTAATGGTATGGACTTAGGATTGGTGAATCCTCAGACATACAGCCTTTTGGGGATCATTTTAGAGGAGAGAGGAAAAAGGGGAGAAGCTAAAAGACAGTTTACAAAGGCCCTTGAATTGAATCCTGGATTTATTGAAGCCCATTTGAACCTGGCAAATGTTTATTTCAAATCCAAAAATTTCTCCAAAGCTGAAGAGCATTACCAAAAAATCCTTGAAATAAATCCGCAGAACGGACAGGTCTGCCACTATTTGGCTTTGGTGTACTTTTATCTTAAAGAGTATGATTTGTCCTTGGAATATGTCAAGAAAGCAGAACTTCTGGGTGTTCAGGTGAATCCTGATTTTAAAAAGGACCTTTTGAAACAGATCGAAAAAAAATCATCTGAAACGGTCACATCTTCAAAAACCGGGCGTTGACTGCCACAATCACTGTGCTCAGACTCATCAGCACGGCCCCCACTGCAGGAGAAAGCAGTATTCCCAGAGGGAACAGGACTCCAGCGGCCAGAGGGATGGCCACGGCATTGTACCCTGTAGCCCAGATCAGGTTTTGAAACATCTTGGAATAGGTATTCCTTGAAAGAGCAATGATATCTGCCGCATTCCTGGGGTCATTTTTGACCAGGACAATATCTGCTGATTCCACAGCCACATCTGTCCCTGCTCCAATGGCCACTCCCACATCAGCCTGAACAAGAGCCGGAGCATCATTGACTCCATCACCCACCATAGCCACAATATTCTGTTTTTGAACCTGTTTGATTTTTTCGGATTTCTCATGTGGGAGGACTTCGGCAAAGTAGTCATCCAGTCCCAGCTCTTCAGAGACCCATTTGGCCACATATTTGTTATCACCAGTCAGCATAAGGCACTTGATGCCCATTCTTTTGAGTTGGTCTACGGCATGTTTGGACTCCTCTCTGATCATGTCTGCCAGAGCCAAAGCTCCGAGAGGTTCCCTGTTTTTTAAAAGAAACACCATGGTTTTTCCCTGTTTTTTTACTTTTTCTATCCGGTCGTTTTTGATCTGGATTTTGTTCTCTTCCAGAAAGGCCTGGCTGACGATCTGGTATTCTTGGCCCTCAACCGTGCCTTTCACCCCTTTTCCGGTTATGGATTCGAAATCTGTGACCTGAGCCAACTCCAGGTCTTTTTCCTGGCTGCTTTTCACGATCCCCTGGGCTATGGGATGTTCGGAATCGGATTCAAGGGCTGCGGCTGTTTTCAATATGTCCTCTTCTTTCAAGTCAGAGAGGGAAATGATATCTGTGACTCCGAACTGTCCTTGGGTCAGGGTGCCTGTTTTATCAAAAACAACAGCCTGAAGTTTTCTGGCTTTTTCAAAGGCCTGGCGTTCGCGGATGAGAAGTCCGGATTTGGCTCCCAGGGACGTGGAGACCGCCACCACCAAAGGGATGGCCAATCCCAAAGCATGGGGACATGTGATCACCATGACTGTGACCGACCGTTCTAAAGAAAAAACAAAATCTTTTCCGTATAAAAGCCATGCCGCGAGCGTGACGCTTCCCACAGTCAGAGCAATGATGGTGAGAATAAAAGCAGCTTTATCTGCCAGATTCTGGGTCTTGGATTTGCTCTCTTTGGATTCTTTCACTAATTCGATAACCTGGTTGAGATAGGTCTCTTTTCCAGTCTTGTTGACTTTGACTTTGATGGATCCCTCTCCGTTAATAGAGCCTCCGATCACTTCATCTTGTTCTTTTCTATACACTGGCTTGGACTCACCGGTCAGCATGGACTCGTTGATG
Organism: Candidatus Aminicenantota bacterium; assembly: GCA_014727835.1. Taxonomy (GTDB): domain Bacteria; phylum Acidobacteriota; class Aminicenantia; order Aminicenantales; family Aminicenantaceae; genus WJMT01. The sequence continues at coordinate 5,896 of WJMT01000024.1, forward strand.
CTGGTCTCTCCTTCTGTGATCACTCCATCCACAGGGATTTTTTCTCCAGGTTTGACCAGAACAACATCATCCTTTGTGAGTTCCTCCACTTTCACATCAGCGGTTCCTGAATTTTTGACCAGATGAGCATTGGACGGCATGATTTTGACCAGCTCTTCCAGCGCTCTGGAAGCCCCCATGACTGAACGCATCTCGATCCAGTGGCCCAAAAGCATGATGTCAATAAGAGTGGCCAGCTCCCAGAAAAAGAATTTTCCCTTAAGACCAAACACCACAGCGGAACTGTACACGTAAGCCACAGTGATGGCCACAGCAATCAAGGTCATCATCCCCGGCCTGGTTTTGAGTTCGTTTAAAAAACCATTAAGGAAAGGATAACCTCCGTAAAAAAAGACTGCAGTGGCAAGCACAAAAACAGCGTAGTTGGACCCCATGAATTTCAGGGTGAAGCCCAGAAAATTTTGAATAAGGGGAGAGAGAGCCAGGATAGGAAGGGTAAGAATGATGGAGACCATGAATCTTTTTTTAAAGTCTTGGAGCATATGGGCATGATGATTTTCATGGTTCATGTTCATGACTTCTCTCCTGTTATTTGATTTTTGTTATGGTAATTTTGTATTTCATCCAATTCCCTTTGCTTCGGTTGATGACTTTTCCGTCTTCAAGAGGAAGTTTTTCGCTGGATAGACTGAAGAGAAATTCGGAAGATTTGAACTTTCGATCATAAACGGTCTCGCCCAATTTTCCTAAAAGCCGCGGCGCACAGGTGACACACTTTATGGGAGTGTATTTTGGCCACTGGAGTTGAACCGTGTTTCCGGATGCCTTTCCGTTGAGCTTCTCTCCAGTGAGGTCTTTATCTTGACTGCCCCCACAATTTTTCTCTGTGCACCGGTAAAGGTCCTCGTGCTCAAACACCAGTGCGTGATCTAAAATGGAGTAAAAGATAAATCCGTCATTATAGGTTCGGGAAGCCCCTTTGCCCAGAGTTGTGAATTCAACGATGAGATTCCAGGTGAATTTCATTGAAATGGGGAGTTCTCCGGTGGTGGCCTTGAGTCTGGGATTATCAATGAAGGGCTGTAAAGTGTCGATTTCTTCTCCCTTTATCCCGACCCTCCAGCTTTCAATTCCGTATAAACGGAAGGTTGTTTGTCCTGAAAATTCCTGTGGAGATGGGTTGAGCGGCATGGCTCCGTAATCTACTACTTTTTCAGCCCCGTCTTTCAGTTCGATTTCCCAGCCTGGGGCGGTTCCTGGAGCCAGAGTGTGAGGGTCAAAGTCATCCACATAGTCTTGTTTTTCTGTGCCCATAGGAGGAGGATAATTGATGGTTATGATCCCTTTGCACGGAATGTTCCCGTGTTCGAACCAAAAATTCATGTAGTTGCCGTTTTTCTTTCCTTTGACTTGGATGTCCCCCTTTCCTTTGAGAGGGCTGATGGACATGGCAGGATTGGGTGGATATTTGAAAGTGATGGTGACCTGGATTTCACCGGTTCCTGAAAAAGTTCCATCTTTGTGCGGGTTCAGGTAAGCATATCCCTCAGATTTTGTCTCCACTCCTGCTGTGCCGTAAGCTCCAGTTCCTTGATAAGAGATAGATGAGTTGAAATTCAAAAACAGCTTTTGTCCGGATTGAGCAGAGGCTTGGTGGAAGAAAAAAAATAAAAGGACAGAGAATGAAAAAATACCAAGACAAACCCGTTTTTTTTGTTTGATTGTTGGTTTCATGGTCTTATGATCCCCTTATAATGATAGTGGTATCCAAATTCAAGGACAACGTAGCACACCCCGTGCACGGTGTCAATAAATCTGAAATGAATGGCTTTTTTTAATTATAAACCCTATTCCCAACTGACTTTATAGCGTTTGATGATGATGAATCCTTGATCTGTTTCTTCTGTGGAGTAGAGTTTGTTGTTTTTCCAAAGGACAGGATTTGCTTTGAGCGGCATCTGAGAAATAAACCGCCCTTCAGGATCAAAAATATCTAACATGTATTCTCCTTCTTGTTTTCCTTGTCTAAAAGTCCTGACAAAGATCCGTCCTTCATCATCCAGAGTGAAATGCTGGAACGCAGGATAGTGTTTTGGAAATTCAATCCTCTCTTTGAGATTGATCTCTCCGGTTTCAGGCATGCGTTCCAGGATTTCTTCTTTGTCCTTTTCGGAAATTTTGACAGGATCGTACTTTCTGGTGATGCTTTTGATTGGCATGCCTTGAGGATTGAAGAATTTGATTTCGTATTCTTTGGATGTTCCGTAGACGATGTTTCCGTTTGCATCCAGGTTAAAGATGATCATCAGTTCAAACGGATTGATCTTCCCGGCAAGAGGATTTGGGAATTCCACTTTGTCTATGGTGAACAGTTCCTTCAGGGCCGAATCGTATTTTTTTACGGTCCAAAACATTTTGTTTTGGTCCACTACAAGTTCACGACCCACCATGGTTCCTTTGGGCCCGATCAAAAGTCCTGTGAGCGAAGTCTTATCTGCAGTGGAGACACTTTTGATGAATTTTCCTTCAGGAGTGAAAAAGGAAAGTCTCCTGTTCATGACTTCTTCCACCATAAGGTTTCCATCCTCTGTGATCTGGATTCCTGTGGGCATATTCAGCTCTCCAGGACCCTGGCCCTGCTTGCCTATAGTCCGGATCCAACCACCTGATGGGTCAAACACTTTGATGTTGTTGAGCTTCATATCTGCGATGTAGATGTTTTCATTCTCATCCACATTGATCAATACGGTTTCTGAGAATATTTCTTCTTGTTTTTCCACTCCACCGATAGACAAGTCTTCAGTAAGGATCAATTTGGCCTGGGCATTGTTGGGGGGACTGGGTTTTTTCGGATTGGTGATGTATTCAACACCCTCTATGGTTTTCTTTTTTTGGAACCAGGAATCTGCAGGGACTGCGAACAGGATACACGCTGCCAAAATAATGTAAAACATTTTTTTTGTGGAATTCATGGGCATCTCTCCAATGGAATCATATCCATCATTATAGTACGATGTTCTGTTTGTTGAGTTCAAAAAATAGATTTTCCTTGGTATCAATCGCGCTGGAATCGAAGTAGCCGGCTGATTTTTTGCTTCCAGTGGCTGGCTTTACGGATGAGCAGACCCATGGGCTGATTTTTTAATTTGATGGCATGGAACTGGCAGACTTCATGACAGCACATGCAGTGAATGCATTTGTTTTGTTCGATCCAGGCTTTCCCATTCACAATTTGAGCAGCTGCTGTGGGACAAATATCAATGCATTCCATACACGAAGTGCATTTTTTTGGAATGACTTCAGGGATGAAGGTCAATTGGTTTTGAATGAAGGAATGGAGGATTTGAGGAATTCTCCTCTGTATGATCCCCACAGCCACTGCTGAGTGTTTGAAATCTCTGGTTTTGATTCTTGAGATTTCTTCCCCCAGGATCTGTATTTTTTTAAGGTCTCCCACTCCCACTCCTCTTTGATGAGCATCCTGAGTAGAGTAGACGGAGATCGGATCAAGTCCCACTATTTGGGAGGCTACAGCATCCAGGGCAACTCCGTCTTCACTGATGAGGATGACATTTGTTTTTCTTGGGTTTCCTGAAGAAGGCCCTTCCCCTTCCATGGAATTGATTCCGTCCATGATGCTCAAGCAGGGCGGCACGCAAGAGTAGATGTCCACCAGCATTTCACTGAATTCGCTGGGAAGAGAAAACTGCTTATGGTACTGAAGCCTGAGCCCGTAAGGAATGACTCCGTACATATTTTTCACAGCGCCTGTGAATATAGTGAAAGAATGGGTTTTGAGTTTGGGAAGGTTGATCACATGATCTGATTCCAGGATGGGGGGAGAGATATAGATGCTTTTCAGATGTTTGCCGTTACATTTGATTTTTCGGAATCCGGCTTCCTTGAGATTGATGAGCTCGACTTCCATTTCATCACAGATTTTTTGGTATCCTGAAGTGTGGAACCGGTCTTTTCCTTTGTACTGGATGTCATCCCCCACAGTGATATGGCAGCTCAGTGATTTCAATATCCCCAGGACTTCCCGGGTGAAAGACGGATGAGTGACAATTGCCTTTTCCGGTGGGGAAGGGGGAGACAGATGGTTGATTTTAACAAAAACCCGGCTGTGGGGATTGATGATGTGCTGGATCCCCCCGAGAAGATTCAAGCCCTTTTTCAGGCCTGAATTAAGGTGTTCTTGCTGGTAGTCTTTGACTTGGACAAGAGAGACCTTGGATGGTTTCATTTCAACAAATGATATTGAGGCATGGATTTGATCAAGCACTGTGTGGAGAGGATTTTTCCTGCCAGCTCCACTGTGACCACATATTCTCCAGGCTCTACAAGAGCGCCCCGGGAGGAACGAGAGTCCCTGTCTTCTGCAGTCTTTTCCGGCTCTGCCCTCATGTTCCAAACAACTTTGTTCAATCCTGGTTTGGCCTCTGCTTTGAGCTCTCGGACTTCATGACCGTAGAGATCGGATATAGTGATGATCGCTTCTTGTTTCAGTCCTTTTTTGAGATAGTAATAGATTTTAACTCCCGCAGCTTCATTACGGGCCCTGAATTGTCTCTGACCATAGATCCGGCCCCTGGGCATATCCTTCCAAAGGATCTCATCTTGGATTTGAAAAAGGTGCACATCTTTATTCAAAAGAATATCATTCATTTCTTGAAGAGGGGAAATATCAGTGACATAAATTCCCCGTCCGTGGGTGGCTGCAATCAGCTCGTTTTCGCGGGGATGGATGACCAGGTCATGGACAGAATTTGTGGGCATGTTGTTTTTCATGCTCACCCAATGTTTTCCTCCATCTATGGTGGAGAAAACGCCAAAGTCTTTTCCCACAAACAAGAGGTTCGGATTTTTATGATCTTCCGCAATCACGTAGATGATGCCGTCCGGCATGTTTCCGTTTATGGACGCCCAAGTTTTTCCAAAGTCATCTGTCTTGTATACAAAAGGTCTGAAATCATCTCTCTGAAAACCTGTTTTGACCATATAGGCCCGTCCTGGTTCAAAATGGGAAGCAAAAACACGGCTCACATAATATTCTTCAGGAGCACCGGCATCTGCAAGTGGAGAAGTCACATCATTCCATTGGCCTCCGTGATTTGCGGTGACATGGACCCGGCCGTCATCAGTCCCCACCCAGATCACTCCGGCTTGAAGAGGGGATTCTGAGATGGTGGTGATGGTGCAGAATTCAATGTTTCCTTTTAATTTTTCCGGGTCATTAGTCGTCAGGTCAGGACTTATCTTTTCCCAAGTGTCGCCTCTGTCCAATGACCGGAGCAGCATCTGTGCTCCCATGTAAAGAATTCGGGAGTTGTGAGGAGATAGATGTATGGGGGCGGTCCAGTGGAATCTGAATTCAGATTCTCCTTTTTCAGCTCGGGGTTTGATCCGGACCCTGAATCCCTGTTTTTGGTCCACGCGCTGCAGGGAACCCAGTTGATATTCATTATACAGCCAGCGGCTGTTTTCCGGATCAACGATGTTGTACATCCCGTCTCCCCCGCCCACAGATTCCCAGTCATCTGCTGTGATCTCTCCGTAAATGCTGCGGCTGGGGATTTTGATAGAACCGTTATCCTGAGTGCCTCCGTATATATGGTAAGGCTGCTCCGTATCCACTCCCACAGCATAATACTGAGCAATGGGCAGGTTTTCGAACACATCCCAGGTTTGACCCCGGTCATAAGACACAGCCAGCCCGCCGTCATTTCCCAGCCAGATGTGATCGGAATTATCCGGATCGATCCACAAAGCATGGTGGTCCACGTGGACCCCTTGTGCCAAATTATCAATTCCTTCCTTACCCCAGGTCTGGCCTCCGTCCATAGACCGCAGCAAAGGGGTGGAGGGAAGATAGACCACCTGGTCATCATTCGGATCGACATAGATCACACCGTACCATTTACCTCCCCAGAGAGTCAGGTCATCCGGGCTCATCTTTTTCCAGGTTTCTCCTGCGTCTTCCGTGCGGTAGACTTCTCTGCCGATTCTGCGTTTTTCCGGATCTCTGCCCTGTTGTTGGTCCCTTTCCGCTTCTGTTTTTGTGGGAGGACGGAGGTTGTTGTTTTCCACAGAGGCATACAGGATGTCCGGATCCTTGGGATACACTGCAATGCCGATACGGCCTATTTTCCCTGAAGGCAATCCGTTTTCAAGCTTTTTCCAGTTTTCGCCTGCGTCAGTGCTCTTGTAAATACGGCTTAAGGGACCGCTTTCTTTGAAATCCCACGGCACTCTGCTTTTATCATAGGTAGCTGCATAGAGGATGCGGGGGTGTTTAGGATTTATAACCACATCCACCACACCCACTTTTTCACTGATATAGAGTGATTTTTCCCAGGTCTTTCCTCCATCAGCGGTTTTATAGAGACCTCTTTCCGGATTGAATGAAAAGTGGTATCCCACAGCCGCCACATAAACCACATCCGGATTTTCAGGGTGGATCGTGATCCGTCCAATATGAGCGGTGTTTTTAAGCCCCATATGGTTCCAGGTTTTCCCGCCGTCATTGGATTTATATACTCCATCTCCAAGCAAAGACAGCCGCCCGGAAGCAGGAGTTCCAGTGCCGATCCAGAGAATATCCGGATCAGACTGAGACACTGCCATATCACCGGTAGCAATGGTGTTTTGATGATCGAAAATCGGTTCAAATGTGGTGCCGTTGTTGGTGGTTTTCCAGATCCCGCCGCTGGCTGTGACGATAAAAAAGGTGAATTCCTGTTCAGGATGGGAAACGATTCTCAGGATCCGCCCCCCCTGTTTGGCCGGTCCTAAGGACCGGTAGGGGAATACAGATAACAGATCTTGGTTGAAGACGTCCTGCTGTGAAGAAGCAGGAAGCGCCAAAAGTAAAATCATAAAAATACAAATCAATGAGTATTTTTGAGTCATATCGGCTCCTTTGTTTTTTGTTGTCATGAATGTTTTATTCCATCTGAGAATGAGTGGATTTAAGATTAACACGGCTGCTTTTTTTAGACAAGGGTTATTATCCGGATTAATAATCCGGATTATTCAGATGGGTTGACTTGAGATATAAAAAAAGAATACTGTCTATATACGGCCATGCATCTTGTCGCTTTTTTGTTGTTTCATCTCAAAGTGGGAACTCGACTGGCACTGAAAAAAACAGTTCCTGTCCTGGGGATAATGTTTGCTGTTTACTATATCTTTAAGCCTGAGTTGTTTCACCAATTGTTTTCCGTATTGCTCCGTGAAGGCTCTTGGATCCCAGGGTTGCTGTACACTGTTATTTGTGGAGCCACTTCAATGATGGCTGCATCCAGAATTTGTTTGGGATTGACAGGCTGGATGAGTCACCTCCCTTTATCTGGTCGATCAATGCGCAGGCTGTCTGAGATCGCTGTTTTTACAGCCCAAATCCCAGTGCTCATTGTGCTGATGTTTTTTCCGGTCCTGTCTATTCTGAGACACGAGGCTTCTTCCCAGACCACTGCATTTTTAGCTGGAGTTTTGCTGATCGGATACGGAGCAGCAAAAGCCTCTGTCCCCTCGCAAAGAAAATACTTGTCAAGCCCCTTAGGATATATGGCCTGTCTTTTTTTAGGTTCCGGCAGATGGGGTTGGTTCTTTTTTGGAATGCTGGTTTTGTTTTTGGTTGATATGGTTTCCGGTCCTTTATCTGTGTCAAAAAAAAGGACGCTCTTTAAGTCAGGAGGAACCTTGCTGAATGCGCTCATCATTTGGCGTGCAATCAAATTCCGTATCTTTGTTCCTGCTGTTTGTGCATTGTCGGTCCTTGGAGCCACACAGCTTTTTCTCACCAATAATCAGACGGATCCAAAATTGAGTTTGAGAGTGGTGATTTTTGGGGGAGCTTTGAGTCTCACTCTTTTTTTGTCACTTGTCTCAAATTTGATAGTTGTGCGGCGGCCGGCTTGGCCCTGGATCCGTTCTCTTCCTTGGTCCGCAGGACACCGGATTTTATTGGATTCACTGTATCTGGGCTTGCTTGCCCTTCCTCTCTCAGCTGTCCTTTTTTTTATAGAGGGGAAGGCTTTTTGGCATGCCGCTTTGTTTCTTCCTGCCGCAGTTCTTTGGTCCTCCATATCCATACGAAAAGGAGGAGGGTTCAAAACAGGAGCGGCCGGAAGGATTTTTTGTTTTGGATTCATCAGCTCCTTATGGATTAGTGTCATCCCTGTGGGTTCTCTCTTGTTTTTGATGGGAATTCCCTTTCTTTTCAAATACGCTGTGGAGTGTGAGAAAAATCTAAAGGTCAGCACATGGCTGGAACTTCATCATCTAGCAGCCGGCGATCCTTTGTCTTGGAGCCAACAATGATCAAATTCAGAGATGTGAGTTTTGGATATGAGAAAGACGATCCAGTCTTGAATCAAGTGAGATGGGACATTTCTTCAGGGCTTATGCTTTTGTTGGGGCCTAATGGATGCGGAAAAAGCACGCTGCTCAAACTCGCATCAGGAGTTGAGAAGCCTGAATCTGGCACTGTTCATATCAACGGAATAGACCTCTGGAAAAAAGAAGCGGAAGCGAGAAAAAGTCTGGCTTATCTTCCCGAACAGCCAGACATAACCCCTTATGCCACCGTGAGAGAAGTCCTTTATCTGGTGTGCAAGTTGAGGAACGAACCTGTTTCAAAGGCTCATAAGGCCCTTGAGTTTTTCGGCCTTCAACCGGTCTCCTCCCGAACGATCCGTGAATTATCCATGGGGCAGAGGAGAAGAGCGGTTTTTTCTGCAGTGCTGATCGGAGAGCCGGAGCACATTCTCCTGGATGAGCCTTTAGAAGGGATGGACCGGAAGATCCAGCCGGAAATAATCAAATGGATATTCAACCGGAAAAAGGCCGGAGCAGGGATTGTTGTGGTGTCGCATACCATCGAGCCATTTGCAGAGGAAGCCACTCAAGCGGCGGTTGTTAATAAAGGCCAGCTTTTTGTATACGATGACCTTCCGTCCAGGATTGAAAAAAAGCTTTCTCTATTGGAAGCTCTATCAAAAGGGGAGATCATTTGAATTGAATCATCTCATGAAGAGATTCCGGTCGTTTTATCTGTATTCATTTTTGTTTTTGAAAAATACAAGTTAAGCATTTTTCAGAGAAACAGATTGAGGTATAATGGATTCCATGAAAACAGAAGATAAAAACATCCCTTTTGTGAAAAAATGGATCACAGCAGCAAGACCCTGGGCACTTCCTGCATCCACCATGCCTGTGATATTCGGCACTTCACTGGCGATTGTGATTGGCGGTGCTTCTTTTCAATTTTTTCGTTTTGTCCTTGCTTTGTGTGCCATGGTCATCCTTCATTCTGCCGCTAATATACTGAGTGATTTTTTTGATTTCAGGCGCGGCATTGACCGGAATGTCACTCCGGTGAGCGGTGCTGTGGTCAGGGGCTGGATCAGTAAAGAGGAAGCTGCTGTTGGTTCTGGGATCCTTTTTGTTTTGGGCTCGGCATTGGGATTGGTGTTGGTGTTCATGACCAATGAAATCCTGTTGGTGATTGGAGTCATTGGTGTGGCAGTGGGAGTCATCTACTCATTTTTGAAATATCATGCTTGGGGAGATTTTGCTGTTTTTCTTGATTTCGGAATTCTCGGGTCCCTGGGAGCTTGGGTGGTGCAAACCAAAGAATTTTCATGGATACCTGTGATATGGACTGTTCCCATGGCCATGCTGGTCAGTGCCATTCTTCATGCCAACAACTGGCGGGATATGAAATCTGACACCCCAAAGGGAGTCAGAACCGTGGCTTCCCTTTTGGGAGACCAAGGCTCTCTTTATTATTATTATTTTCTGACTATAGGGCCGTTTGTGGTGCTTCTTTGTCTGATCTTAGGGCCCCGGATTGCAGACCTCGGGATAAGAGCCATGCCTTTTAGTTTTTTTATGGCCTTTCTTTCCATCCCGAGTGCAGGGAGTCTCTTAAAAAGAGCCCTTTCCCGTCATAAACCCAGCAGTCCTATGGATTTCATTGTTTTGGATGGGGCGACTTCCAAACACAATCTGGTTTTCGGGATTCTCTGTACAGGTGCTGTTTGGCTGCATTTTTTCATCGTATCAATTTGAAATATCTGAAGACTGATGAATAAAAAGTCTTTTTTTGTTTTAGGGGCTTTCTTTATGGGGGCCTGTCTGCTTTTTTTCCCATTGTTTTTGTGGAAAAACATAGGAAGTCTGGATTTTTGGTGGTGGATGAGCTTGAATATCGCCATTTTGGTCGTATTTGGTTTTATTTCTGATTCATCTTACAAGGAGTTCATTCAAAAAGACCTGCGGACTGACCTGGTGATAAAAGTCATATGGGGGATTCTCTCTGCTGTTGTTTTGTACGGGATTTTTTATCTGGGAAGAGAATTGTCCTGTGCGGCGCTTGGTTTTGCAGAGAGAAACATAGAGGGTGTTTACAGTTTCAAACAAGGACACAGTTGGTTAAAGGTCCTGTTTCTTATGGTGTTGGTGATCGGTCCTGGGGAAGAGCTGTTTTGGCGCGGCTTTCTTCAGAGACATTGGCAGAATAAGGTAGGCAAGAGATGGGGATTTTTGCTGGTCGTTCTTATGTATGCTGGTGTGCATTTAGGGAGTGGGAACGGGATGCTTGTGGCAGCAGCTGCTGTATGCGGACTGTTTTGGGGATTATGGTTTCAATGGAAAAAATCAGTTGTGCTGGTGGCTGTGAGTCATACGGTATGGGATGTATTGATTTTTCTGTTATTCCCTTTATCATAAACATGAATACAGGAGGACGAGAATGAAACCAAAGATGATCGTGGTTCTGGTCTTGTGTATCATTGCTTTGGTATTTGTATTTCAGAATTCCAAAGTGATCACCATCCAGCTGCTCTTTTGGACTGTGAGCGCTTCAAGGATCATTATGGTGATAGGCCTTTTGTTGATGGGTTTTCTGGTGGGATATTTGCTGGGGCGGCGCTAGTACGGTCAAGAGACTCTGGCCAACAACGGGTTTCTTTTCTCTTTGAAAATCATGTTTTTTGCTTTAGACTGATTGAAGAGGAATGATATAAAGAGATCATGAGGGAGAAAAACACCGCAAAGCTCGAAAGTCTCAAGCAGGAGCTCATGGCCCTGAAGAGTCTGGTCATCGGATTTTCAGGAGGTGTGGACAGCAGTTTTTTAGCCAGTGTGGCTTTTGAGGTTTTGGGCGAGAAAGCTCTTGCAGTGACCTTTTCATCTGAAGTGATCCCTGAGTTTGAGATCAATGAAGCCCGAAAGGTGGCAAAAGAGATCGGCATCAAACATCAAATCCTCCCTGTTCAACTGCTTGACCGTGAAGAATTTGCTCAAAATTCTGAACAGAGATGTTACTTCTGCAAAAAAAACGTTTTTTCAATGCTCAAAAAAATCGCTGGTGAAAAAGGATATCAACATGTGGTCTGCGGAGAGAATCTGGATGACAGGGGATCTTTCAGGCCTGGCATGAAAGCTTGTGAAGAACTGGGGGTTTCCACTCCTCTCATCAAAGCAGGCCTGGCCAAACAAGATATTAGAGATTTGTCAAGGCAGAGAAATCTCAGCACCTGGAACAATCCTTCCATGTCCTGTCTTGCCACTCGGATTCCTTATCACACCCCGATCACTGAAAAAGCACTTGCCATGATAGAGAAATCCGAACATTTTCTGCGTCAATTTGGTATACAGCACTTGAGAGTCAGACATCATGGACAGACAGCTCGGATCGAAGTGAGTCCTGAGGACATGGAAGCTTTTATCAAAAAAGAGATGCGGATCCAGGTCACAAATGAATTGAGGCGAATCGGATACACTTACGTCACTTTGGATCTAATGGGATACAGGTCAGGAAGCATGGATGAAAAAGGTCAGACTGAATGAAGCATTTTGGGTGTGATTTGAAATCCAATCATGATATGATGATCGCATAGTGAAAGAAACAACTCCTGCCAAGATCAGTTATGTTGACGGGATCCGCTTCAGCCGGGCTGTGCTGGTCGGCTGTCAAGAGGTGATTTCTCGGGAAAAAGAGCTCAACAAGATCAACGTGTTTCCCATTCCAGATAAAGACACGGGCTCTAACTTGAAAAAAGCATTTCACTCCATTGAGTCAAAAATATCATTGAATGAAGCGTCTCTTCAAAAAAGCAGTCGATGGATCGCTCAAATCCTCAAAAGCTCTGCATTGGGATATTCCGGGTCTGTTTTTTCCGGTTTTTTTTCAGGGTTTGCCGAGGGAATCGGGACCTCTCAAAAGATTCGGGTTCAGAATTTATCCCTCATAGCAGACACAGCCATAAAAAGGGCCCGCCAATCATTTGAAAATCCCATAAAAGGAACGGTGATCTCAGTGATGGAGGCCTGGGCTGGACAGATCAAAGAATCGGGCCGAGAGACCGACGATTTTTTTGTTCTTTTAAAAAAATCTTATCAAACAGCGGTCTCAGCTCTCAAGAAGACGCCTGAACAGTTGACCGTATTGAAAAAAAACAGAGTGGTGGATGCCGGGGGCCAGGCATTTGTTCATTTTTTAGAAGGAATCATGAATTTCATTGAAAAGGGGATTTTGTCTTTGCCAGCAAAAAGGATTCCAAAGGATGACCAGCGACTCGGATTTGAAGAGCAGGAGGAAAAGGATGCTTTCTTTGTGGAATGCTGCGTTTGGAAAAAAGATCTTCAGCGACAGGATCTGGTTAAAGAACTTCATTGCATTGGAAAGGAGCTGGTGTTTTTCGGGGCATTGAATTTTGCCAAGATCCATATCCGTTCAACCGACCCCCAGAAAGTACTGGACTGTGTATCTGAATACGGGAAAATCACCTGTGAACATATTTGGAGGGGTTCAGAAAAGATACCCACTGAAAAAAAGAAGCCCTTTGCCATTGTGACTGACACCACTTGTGATATTCCTGAGATGTATGTGGAAAAAAATGACCTTTACTTTGTGCCCGTTAAATTCCATGCCATGAATAAAGTGTACACGGATAAAAAGGATATCATTCCGGAAGAATTTTATGACATATTAGAGTCTTCTCCGGAGATCCCGAAAACATCCAAACCTTCCATTCAGGATTTTACAACAGTTTACCAAAACCTTCTTTGGCACCACAATTCGGTTCTGTCTATCCATTTATCTGGAAGCCTCAGCGGAACTTATCAGACAGCTCTTCAAGCCGCTAAAAATATCAATCCTCAAAAGATTACGGTTCTGGACAGTAAAAACCTTTCTGTGGGACTTGGTTTGATCATTTTGGAAGCATTGAGGTCTATAAACAAAGGAATGGGCTATGGGGATGTTTTGAACAAAGTCGAACAGGCCATTGAGAACATTGATATCTTTATAGGAATTCCCTTTATGAAATATCTCATTAAAGGGGGCAGAGTGACTAAAGCAAAGGGTTTCTTAGCCAAAATATTCCATATAAATCCTATCCTTTCTTTGAGTCCTGAGGGTGCCTTGAAACCTGTGGCCAAAACCATGGGAAAAAGAAAACTTGAGGAAGCTGTTTTATCTCTTGTCTTTCAGAAGATCGATCAAGAGAAACAGCAGGCAAAAGGAAAAGTTTTGACTGCTGTGGCTCATGTGAATGCCCTGGAATCAGGAAAGAGAATCGAACAGAAAATCAAACAAAGAGAGGGCCATGGTCCTGTTATGGTCATGAATGCCTCCCCTGTATTAGGAGCTCATGCCGGACCGGGAACCATTGGTGTGGCTGTACTGAGGAGTGAATCATTATCAATTTAACCGGAGGTCTTCATGAATGAAAAGCTCAAACAAGGCATAAAATGTTTATGTGTTGTCATTCTTGTTTTTTCTTTTGCTTCTTTTTTGTCTGCGCAGATCCGTGGAAAAGCGCTTTATAAAAAATTAACCACAGACAGAGATCTCATCAAAGAGGAAGGGCTCAGCAGAGTCAGTTGGCTGCCTGATGGAACGGGTCTGTATTTTAAGCTAGACAAAAGCTATAAAAAGATGGATTTGAAAACAGGGGACATCAGCCCTCTTTTTAATGAAAGCCAGATCATCATGAAGTACAATGAGGTTTCAGGGGACAAAACAAATGCACTCCCCTTTGATGATTTTGATTTTATAAATGGCAGGGATAAAATCCGATTCAAGGTCAGCTCCGTCGCATTTATATATGACTTGGATTCCCATGAGATGATTTCTTATGTGCCCGAGAATGAATTTCGAGGAGTCAGGGGCAGAATCTACTCAGAAGTGTTGTCTCCAGATCTTCAGTACAGAGCTTTTGTTCGCGATTATAATCTGTATATCAAGGATTTCAAGGAAAATGAAACGCAGTTGACTTATGGTGGGCATAAGGACCTCCGCAAAGGTTTTCCGGATTGGGTCTATCCTGAAGAACTGGGTCAGTATCAGGCCTTCTGGTGGTCTCCGGACTCCCAAATGATCGCTTACATGGAATTCGATGAAAGCCCGGTGAAAAAATATCCCATTGTCCATGATATTAATCCTGCTCCTGAACTGGAGATGCAGAGTTATCCCAAGGCAGGAACCAACAATCCCATAATCCAGTTTTATATCATCAATGTCCAGACTCAGGAAACCGTGAGAGTCAAGACTGGTATGGAGACCAATGTTTACCTGTTTAAGGGAAAGTGGACCGAGGACGGGGAATGGTTCACATATCAGCGTCTCAACAGGCATCAGAATGTCCTGGAATTGTATTTTGTGGACCCGAAAACCGGAGAAGCTAACCTGATACTGAAAGACAAAGACCCATGCTATATCCAGGCAGATGATGACCTTGTGTTTTTAGAGGACCGCAAACATTTCATTTGGACCTCAGAGAGAAGCGGTTGGAAACAGATCTATCTGTATGATATGTCAGGGCGGCTCATTGAACAATTGACCCATGCCGAGCTTCCAATCAATCGAGTGGTGGGAGTGGATGAGGAGAAGGGATGGATTTATTTCACAGGTCAGGAACACAGAGGGCTTGAGTCTTATCTTTACAGAATCGGGATGGATGGAGAGGGGTTTGAAAAGTTGCTGGATGAAGTCGGAACTCACAGTATCTCCATGTCTCCAGACTGCAAGCACTTTGTGGATTATTTTTCTAACTACAACAAACCCCGTAAAAGCAGTCTCTATACAGCTGTCGGAGAAAAAATAAGAGAGCTGGGTCATTCTGTGATCACCAAGGAATTCAAAGATTTAGACCTTATCATGCCCGAGCATTTTGTTTTTAAATCCGCTGATGGAAAGTACACTTTAGACGGAGTGGTTTATAAGCCTGCTCATTTCAATGCAAAAGAGACATATCCCTTGATCATGTCTGTGTACGGAGGTCCCGGAGCCAAAAGAATGTACAACAGATTTGACTGGAACAGCAGAAGCCAGGCTTTGGCTCAGCTGGGTTTTGTGGTGGCATCCATAGACCATAGAGGTGTTTCGGGCAGAGGAAAGGATTTCCAGAATCTCATGTATATGAATCTGGGACAAATCGAACTGGCTGACCATGTGGCTGCTGTTAAATTTTTAATCCGGAGGCCTTATATCGATGCAGCAAGAGTCGGGATCTACGGGCATTCTTATGGCGGTTATCTGACCTGTATAGCCATGCTCAAGGCTCCGGATGTGTTCCATGTGGGAGTGGCCGGAGCTCCGGTTACGGACTGGAGAAATTATGACACCATATACACGGAGAGGTATATGAGGAGGCCCCAGGATAACCCGGAAGGATATGAAAAAGGTTCTTGCATGAACTATGCTCAAGACCTCAAAGGACATCTGGCCATCCATCATGGAGCTGTGGACAACAATGTTCATCCCGGTAACACCATTCAATTGGTCCAGGCCCTTCTGAAAGAGAACAAAAAATTTGAATTGATGATGTATCCGGAACAGAGACACGGAATCCGTTTTGATCGGTATGGAGAGGCCCGGGTGGAGTTTTTTATCGAGCATCTGAAACCAGAAATCAAATGACTTGTAAGAGTGAACTCAATCAGAGCCAATGCCCAGGATAACAACCTGGTCGCTGTCCCTTTCCGCGATGTAGATTGAACCATTGGAATCCACAGCAACACCCACCGGAAAGTTGAGTGGAGAATCTCCGGTTTCCTGACTTCCCCATTCTGTTATGAAACGGCCGTTTTTGTCGAATTTTTGGATTCGGCTGTTGTAGGTGTCCGATATATAAATGCAGTCCTGTTTATCCAAAAAGACTCCCATGGGCCTGTCAAATTGTCCGGGGGCTGTTCCTTGTTCCCCCCAACTTGCAATGAATTCTCCATCTCGGGTGAATGACTGCAGGTTGTCTTGGTCTGTGACAAACACTTCATCTTGACTTGTAATGAAAACACCGGCAGGATAGGCAAAATCTCCGTCTGAGATACCTCTTTTGCCATAGGATTGAATAAACACACCCAAACGGTCAAATTTTTTGATCTGATGGTTTCCTGAGTCAGCAACCCAAATATTGTTTTGGCTGTCCACAGCCACACCTAACGGTGTATTGAACTCATCATCGCCGGCTCCTTCTTTTCCCCATTTCAGCACAAAATGTCCGTCTGGATCAAATTTCATGACACAGTGTTTTTTGATATCAGTTACATAGAGGTATCCTTCATTATCCACAGCAATGCCAAAAGGGCTTTTCAGTTTGTTAAGGTCTTTTTTGTTATCCTCCAGATCACGGGTCAAGGTTCCTTCTGAATTGAATTTTTTGATTTTCAGATTGCTTTCATCAATGACAAAGATATTCCCTTGCTGGTCTAGAGTGATCCCGGTGGGAGTTTTAAATACTTGGGTATTCGGACCTCCCCACTGATCGATTTTCATGTATTCCTGGGCTATTAAGGTCACATTGTATTCAAGAGGCCCCTGACCCTCTGAGATCTCGATATCCTGAATCCAGTCTTCATATCCCTTCTTGGTTATTTTTAGGGAGTGGGTCCCGAACTCCACAAAGGGAAAATTTGAATTTGTTTCTTTTCCCGTGAATTCGTCATTGAAGTGAATTTTGCCCCCCTGAGGAACAGAGCTGATGTTCAGGGCTCTTCCTTGTTTTTCGAGAATATATTCTTTTTCGCTGCTTTCAGAGGCCAAAAAGAAATCTTCTTTAATGTCCCGGTATCCTCTTTTTTGGATTTGGATAGAAAATTTTGGGGAATCTGATTGAACGATATTCGGTGTCCGACCCACTTCATTTCCGTTTAATTTGATAAGGGCATCTGGTGGATCGGTTTTTATTTTCAAGTAATAGGCCTCAATAAGCCCCAGATATTCTTTTTCTGCCAGATCAATGATTTTCACGATATCCGGGTCATAGATATTTCGTGAGATTTCCAGGGCATTGGTGTGATCCACTTCAAACATGTTTTTGATTTCTTTCAGGGCTTGGAACAGATTGTCTTGAGCTGCATAACCAAGACCGATCCAGAGATAGATCTCTGTGGCTAATTTTTTCTGTTTGTCCAAATCGGTGACTCTGAATACTTTGGGAATCAAAGGTCTTAAAGAATCAATGGCTTCATTGATTTGTTTCTCTTGGCGGATCAATTTTTTGCTGGATTCCGTATTGAGTTCGATTCCCGCGATGATCTCTGCTTGGGATAACTGCTTAACCGAGGGAGTATCTGCAGCAGATGACGGGGTTGCCTCCTCTTCAGTCACTTTAACCAGCATCTCATGGATAAAACCGGTGACCTCTTGCCCGTCTTTTTCAAATTTAACTTTGTACCATTCCCCTTGCTTTTCTTCCCCTGTAAGGATGGTGCCGACATTGAGTTTAGCAATATTCTCTCCGCCAATTTCTGGTTTTGTCTTGATATTGGCGTTGCTGGCGATGACCTCCAGTTTTATGGAAGAAAACCCAAAGCTGACACAGATAACCATAATGAACAGGATAAGCAAAAATTTTGTCTTGTTATGCATTCCATATGTTTTCATTTTTTTCCCCAACCATTCCCTAAATTATCACTTTTTTATTTATTATCCACAATTTTCCATTGATTTCCAAACTTTTTTAAAGTGTATGTTTTGACTCCGTCAAACAGGACTTTTCTCTGATCGGTTTTCTTATACACAGCGATCAGCATGTGGGAAAACCGCACCTGGGCTTCTCTGGTTGTCTTGAATTCAATAGTGATGTCCGAATAAACCGATTTGATATTCTGATAGTGTTCAAACAGCAGAGTCAAATCCGCTTTTCTCTGTTCTGCGAATGCGTCAGGTTCAATATCAGAAAGAATGGATTCCAGATCTTTGACCTCTTCGGATTTTCTTTGTCTTTCCAAAATGTTGTTTATTTCTATTCGGGATTTTGCCCTATCTGCAAGATAGATGTACTGTTTTGCAGAGGAGTTGTCTGGATCTAATTTCAACACTTGATTCATGGTATTGATGCATTGAGTGTAGTTGCCACTGTTGTACTGATTGATTCCGGTATTGAGAGGTCCTGATACAGCCTCAGCTGTGGCCTTATTTTGGATTTGATCTTGCGCTTTTCTCAAATAGTCCTGAGCTGTTTTATCCTGGGGGAAGGAGGATAAAATATCCTCAGCCAGATTCGATGTCTTCTGAAAATCTTTGTTCTCAAAGCTCTGTACCATCTGTTGTTTTAAAAGCATAGGAACACCGGTGATGCTTTGCAAAGAAGAGGGAGGAGGCAGAGGAGATTCGTCTGTAACCTCAGAAGTGGCTTGGGCATTAAAGAAAGGAATGTTTATTTTTTGATTGAAAAACAGGACAGCTGCGGTTCCCAGGATAATGACAAACGCAGCAGCACTGATTCTGACCCAACGCTTTTTTGGTTTTTTGAAGGTTTCCTGAATAGGGAGTTTGGCGATTGCCTGAAGTTCCTGTTTGAGTTGAGAACAGGTTTGATAGCGTTTCTGCGGTTCTTTTTGGAGGGCCTTTGAAATGATGGATTCAAATCCTGAGGGAAGTGACTTTTTTATTTCTGTAGAAGCAAAGGGTTCTTCATTGATGATTTTGTAAATCACTGTAGTGATGCTGTCTCCGTGAAAAGGTCTTTTTCCAGTGAGGATTTCATAAAGAAGCACCCCCAGAGAAAATATATCGGAACATTTGTCCACTTTTTTTCCCATCACCTGTTCGGGAGACATATAACTTGGAGTGCCCACGGTCCGGCCCGTTTGAGTGATGGTGGATGTTTCCACTCTGGCTATTCCAAAATCAACCAAATAAGGAGTTCCTTCTTTATCCATCAGGATGTTAGCCGGTTTGATGTCTCTGTGGATGATGCCATTTTTATGAGCATAATCCAGGGCATCACATATTTGAGCGATCAAATGGACAGCTTTTTCGAGAGGCATTTTTTTTCCGGAAGAGATGACCTTTTGGAGGCTGTCTCCCTCTATATACTGCATCACGATATAGGTCATATTCTCACTTTTGACCACATCATAAATGGTGGCGATATTGGGATGAATGAGTTTTCCGGCAGACCGAGCTTCTCTGATGAATCTTATCATCATCTCGTCCAGATCAGTTTCTTCGGAAACCAGGTCAAATCTTATGGCTTTGATGGCAACCACCCGGTCGATGTCAGGATCCATGGCTTTATACACGATGCCCATAGCCCCTTTTCCAAGGACATCTATAATCTTGTATTTGCCGATTTCTTTGATATTCTCTGACATCAGCTTTTCGCTAATGATTTTTGTTGGATCTGTTTCACTCATATCCCGTGCTGCCTGGTGTTTTTTACTCAGAACTTCTCTCTATTAAAAATTTTATATCACAATCGGATGATATACACAAATCAAAAAATATCATTTTTGATGG
This sequence comes from Candidatus Aminicenantota bacterium, assembly GCA_014727835.1. GTDB lineage: Bacteria > Acidobacteriota > Aminicenantia > Aminicenantales > Aminicenantaceae > WJMT01. The sequence goes on from WJMT01000024.1 coordinate 25,655, forward strand.
AGTTAGTTTTGCTGTATCCATATTGACATTTTGTTTATCTCTCCTATAATAATATATGAGTCCGGGGGCGAATTGGGTTCGACGGAGGTAAAGAGACTGAGGAAGCATGTCGAGGCCCCACCCACCTCGTTAAACAGGTGGACTTAATAAGTGCAGATTCAATGCCTTTAGCTGCCTAAAAAAGGCAAGCCGTTTCTTTTGCGCTTTCCTGCGGTGCTCAAGAAACGTCGATCAGCAGGATAGTGACCCCGGATGGCTCCTTACCGGGTGAGCGAAACCTCAAGGAGTTGGTTTCAAGGTGGTTTTCCTCTTCAACAGCCTTGGGACGAGAAAATGGAAGAGGATAAGCATGTAGCGTCCTTTCGTTGAATACCTTCGGACGCGGGTTCGATTCCCGCCGCCTCCATTGAATAGGTATCTGATTAAAATGAGAAACAATCTTTCATTTTACTTCATTCTTCTCCTATCCATTCAGGGTTTTCTTTTTTCTCAATCTCATCCTTCTGTGGAATTGTCTGTCGCGGATTATCCTGATCATTCCAGGGTATTTATTGAGTCTTCTCATCCCATGAGTTTGAGTGTTGAAAAAAGCGGTGAATATATTATGGTCCGGATCAGAGCTGATGATCCCTTCCGGATACGCAAACAAGCATTCCAAAGTCAAAGAGTGGAGTCCATAGAGTGGGGAAGAGGTTCTGATTATTATATCTTCACTATTAAAATAGCCCCTGAGGATTTTGTAGTGCAGAAGTCTGTTTCCGAGGATTCATCTCTTGTTTTGATTGATGTGATGTCTTCATCCAATGAGATGGAGGAGAATCATGACCACTCTTTATCCCGCAGCAGAGGCCTGAATTCAACAGAGTCATCAGCGGCTCCTCAAAAAGAAGAACTTCGGACCATTGTGATCGATCCAGGTCACGGAGGACTCGAGACAGGAGCTGAAGGCCGGTTTGGCACAAAAGAAAAGACCGTCACACTTGAAATCGCTCAAAAACTCAAAACCATCATTGAAAGAAATATTCCTTACCGCGTTCAGCTCACGAGAAAAGAGGATGTCGATGTTTCCTTGGAGAGGCGGGCTGCTATAGCGAATAATTACAAGGCCTATGTTTTCATCAGCATCCATGCCAATGGATCTTATAGAAGAACTGCGCGCGGCTCTGAGACTTTCTTTTTGAGCTTAAACGCCACTGATGAGGAAATTCGCAGACTCGCCTATATGGAGAATAATTCTTCTGAATTGGATGGGATTCAGAGTGAAGAGCAAGACAATTTGAAATTGATTTTGTGGGACATGGCCCAATCTTCATTTATCCGACAGAGCAGTATTCTCGCAGAAAAGATCCAGACAAAACTCAATACTCTCAGCGGGACTCTGAACAGAGGGGTCAAACAGGCACCTTTCAAAGTATTGACCGGCGTAGCCTGTCCGGCGGTTCTGGTTGAAACAGCCTTTATCTCCAATCCCGATGAAGAAAAAAATCTGACCAAAGATGAATTTCAGGAGAGCATCGCCAGAGCTATCTATCTCGGTTTATCGGAATTTTTAGAGGAATATTCACTTTAGCCAGACAAACCATGGAATATAAAAAATATATTCTTCCGGCCATCCTTTTTGTGATGCTCATCATCTTCATGATTCTCTTTTTCGGAAGTCAGGGAAAGGAAAAAACACCGGATAAGAGGGGCTCTGATATGCTGAAGGAAAACATCTCTGAAGAACAAGAGCAAGAGCTTGAAATGAAGAGTGTTGTTTTGTTTTTCATTTCTGAAGAGGATCACCAGCTTTACAAAGAGGAACGGGAGATCATGCCTGGCCTGACTTTAGAACACCAAATCGAATCCCTTATAGAAGAACTGATATTGGGTTCAGAGGAAGGTTTTTTGTCCCCCTTTCCTCCTGAAACCAAGATCAGAGGAGTCTATATCACTGAAAACAGAATCGTGTATATTGATTTTTCCCAGGAATTCCAAGCTGCACACCTTTCAGGTTCAAGTGCAGAAATTTCTTCCATATTTTCTGTGGTCAACTCTGTTGCTTATAATTTCGAATCAATAGAAAAAGTGTTTATCCTGGTGAATGGAACAGAACAGGAGACTCTGGCTGGTCATATAGATCTTCGGAGGCCGTTCCTTCCCCGATATGACCTTATTCATGATTGATTCAAATCCAGACAGATGAGAAAGCCACCTCGAATTGTGATCGTCGGATTTCCCAATGTCGGAAAATCAACGTTGTTCAACCGTCTTTTGAGGGAGAAGAAAGCCATTATTCATTCCTCTCCGGGGATGACGCGAGATGCGAATTCAAGTGTGTGTATCCTGAGAGGCAAGGAATTTGAACTGGTTGACACAGGAGGTTTTTTTGACTCCAAATCAAATCCCATTTCGGAAAAAGTCAAACTCAAGGCATGGGAGGCTTCAGAACAGGCTGATGCATTGATATTCATGCTGGATGCCAGAAAAGGCCTTCTCCCTCCGGAAAAGGAACTTTTTGTCTCTCTGAAAAAGCTGAACAAACCCATGATCGTGGTGGTCAACAAAATTGACTCACAAAAAATGGAACAGCAGAAACTGGGAGAGTTTTATACGTTGGGAGAGGATTCTCTCATTCCTCTGTCTGCTGAACACAAAAGGAATATCGAAATCCTGGAACACGCCATTAGCCAATTACTGCCAGAGTCACATGGCCACATAGATGAGGAAAAGCCCTTAAAAGTCGCTGTTGTAGGGAGGATAAATGTGGGCAAATCATCTCTGATCAATCTGATCACAGGAGAGGAAAAGCTTTTGGTCAGCGAAATTCCTGGGACCACACGGGACACCATTGATACAGCAGTCCTGAGAAACGGACGGCGTTTTTGTCTTGTGGATACAGCCGGGATTCGAAAATTAAGCAGGACAAAGGACAAGAGAGAAAAAGCAGGCATTATCATTGCAAAGAAAAGCATCAGAAAAGCGGATGTGCTGTGCCTTCTCATGGATTCCACAGAGTTTCCGACCCGTCAGGATGCAGCCATTGCCCATTTGGCTTACCAATCAGGAAAGCCATTGATGCTGGCACTGAATAAGTGGGATTTGATTCCCCATAAAGAAAAGATTTATGAAGAATACAAGAAAAAGACCTATTCCAGACTGGACTTTGTTTCCTACGCGCCTCTGGTTTTTATATCTGCATTGACTGGGAAAAGAGCGGTCAAAATTTTGGATTTGGCAGTAGAGATTTATGAAAATGCCCAAATGAGAATACCCACTCCGGATCTCAACCAGTTTCTGCAATATGTCTCTCAGCGCCGCCCCCCTCTATCCAAAAAGAAAAAAAAGATCAAAATTCAATATATGGTTCAAAAAAGTGTACTCCCTCCCACTTTTGTTCTTTTTACCCACTCAAGCAGTTCGCTTTTGCCTTCTTATGAAAAATATTTCTCAGCTCTAATGAGAGAAAATTTTGATATATGGGGAACCCCTCTCCGGCTCCGCCTTAAAAAAAATTGAAAAGAGACCAAGGGCCGGGATGTTTTCCTTGACTTTAATGAGGGATTTTATTATAAATTCAAGTTGCTGACATGAATTGTTATAAAGATTAAGGAGGTCATGATGTCTCTAAAAAAGATGAATCCTGCTCTGATCACTGTGCTAGCTGTGATTTTGATTTTTGCGACCACAAGCTGTGAGAAACTAAAACTTAAAAATCTGCAAGCGAATCACTATTTTACTAATGCCAATCAGGCTTTTTCAGAGCAAAAGTATAGAGACGCTATAGAAAACTATGAGAAAGCGCTGGAGTTGAATCCGAACTTGGTTCAAGCCCATCGTTTTCTGGGAGAAAGCTATAAAGCAGTCTATAATCCAGGAGTTGAGACGGAAAGGAACATGGAACGGGCGGATAAAGCTCTGGAGGCTCTGAAGAAAGCCTATGAAATCAGTCCGGAAAATGAGGCGATCATCCATTCCTTGGCAGACATGTATGACAAATTGAGAAATTTTGAAGAAGCTGAGAAATTGTTTTTAAAGATTTTGGAGATGAATCCCACTAATATGAGCAATTATTATGTGGTGGCTGAATTCTACAAGAGATATGCAGGTGGAGAGAGTGAAGAAGAGGAAGAGGGAGAAACAGCTGAGAACGGAGAAAAAACTCCTTTTGAAAAGGCAGAGCAGATGTATTTGAGAAGAATCGAATTGGAACCTGAAAACCCCCAGGGCTATGCTTATATCGCCCAGTTTTATGAAGACCTGGATCCCACCATCGCCCGGGTAGATAGAGCCTATTATTATCATGACTTAAGGACTCAGTTAGAGCCCGAAAATCCAAGGGCCTGGCTTTCCAAAGGTGTGAATAGATGGGCCAAAGCTTTTCGGCTTCAGAACAGATTGACCAGACAGCAGAGATTACAGACCGCTAAAGCTGGGGAACAGGCGCTGCTGAAAGCCAGTGAACTGGATCCCAAATATCCGGAACCTTACTCTTGGCTGAGTGTTATCTATCAGAGTGTGCTGGCGAAAATCGATCCTGACCGGGCCCAACGCTATATTGAAGATGGGCAGATGTACATTGAAAGATATAAGGAAGCAAGAGAAGCAGAAGCTGAAAGACAGAGATTAGAGGAAGAACTGAAAAAATAATCTCCCAGAAAATCGTTGTTCTTCTTTGAATTATCACAAAGCAAGGGGCCTGTTTTTTGGAAAAAGGGCTTTTTTGTAGCACACACGCATGTTCATACCTTTAAAAGATGACAATCCGACCCGTCATTTTCCCTATGTGACGGTCACTTTGATCGCTTTGAACTGTCTGGTTTTCCTCATCCAGGCATTTTCACCCAGCGGCCTGCAGTATTTCATCATTAAAATGGGTGTGATCCCTTATGAGATAACTCATTTGGCCAGTATCCCTGATGTCCCCCGAATCTCCCCATTCCTCTCTCTGTTGACTTCTATGTTTCTTCATGGAGGTTTGTTTCACCTCCTTGGGAATATGCTGTATTTATGGATATTCGGAAACAACATTGAAGATTATTTAGGACCTGGCCGATTTTTGTTTTTCTATTTTATTTCAGGATTGGGTGCCAGTATGGTTCACATCCTGTTCAACTTCAATTCCACTGTTCCGGTCATCGGGGCCAGCGGAGCCATTGCTGGAATACTGGGAGCCTATCTGATTCTGTATCCGCATGCCAGAGTTCTGACCTTTGTGTTCTTGATCTTTATCATCCGGATTATACCCATTCCTGCTGCATTTGTACTGGGCATATGGTTTTTTGGTCAGCTGTTGAATGTGGGGCTGGGGGGAGGAGTTGCCTGGTTTGCTCACATAGGGGGGTTTCTTTTAGGGATTCTGCTGATCAAGATGTTCAGTCCCAGACAGCCCCAGGTCACTTTGGAATAATCCCCAGGACAATCTTGTTTGAAGTGTTGACAATTAAGTAAGGATTGTGTATATTTTCTCACCAATACAGGTATCTTTTTAGACTATTATCATCTATTATTGTTAAAGACCTAAGGATAAGTGTTATGAAGACTTACATACCGAAAAAGAATGAAATCAAGAGAAATTGGTGGCTCATCAATGCGGAAGGAAAGATTTTGGGACGGCTTGCATCTGAAATCGCGAATCTGCTCCGAGGAAAAGGAAAGCCCATCTATGTTGATTTTTTAGATTGTGGGGATCACGTGATTGTGGTGAATGCAGAAAAAATAAAGGTTTCTGGAAACAAATTGGCTCAAAAAAAATATTATACCCATTCCGGCTATCCCGGGGGAACTAAAGAAAAAACTTTGGAGGAGCTGATGGAAACAAATCCGGAAGAGGTGGTAAAAAAAGCGGTTTACGGGATGATCCCGAAAAACAAACTCGGCCGAGCCATCTATAAAAAATTGAGGGTCTATCGTGGTCCTGATCATCCGCACGAAGCACAGCAGCCAAAAGAATATCAGTTTTAGGAGGAGAGTTGAGTTTAATTCAATACTACGGAACAGGAAGGAGAAAGTCATCTGTTGCCAGAGTCTATTTGAGGCCGGGCAAAGGTGATGTCACTTTGTATGTCAACAAAAGGCTTCGGCCGTTCAAAGACTTTTTTTCACTGGAGACTTACAGAAAAAGCATAAAAAGGCCTTTGATGCTGACCGAAACAAGCGATAAATTTGACCTTTTTGTCAGAGTAAATGGGGGAGGAACCTCGGCTCAGGCAGAGGCCATTCGATTGGGAATTGCCAGAGCGTTGGTCGAATTCAACAAAGAGCTGAAACCCTCCCTGAAAGAAGCCGGATTATTAACTCGAGACGATAGAGTTAAGGAACGAAAGAAATACGGATTGAGGAAAGCTCGCAAAGCACCTCAGTATCACAAGAGATAAACGGAGAAATTCATTTGGTTTCAGTAAACATGAAAGAGTTGTTAGAGGCTGGAGTTCATTTTGGACATCAGACAAGACGGTGGAATCCCAAGATGGAAGACTATATTTTCTGTCAGAGAAACGGGATTTATATCGTTGATCTGCAAAAAACCATCAAGATATTCAAGGAGGCTCTGGATTTCATCAGCCACATGGTTGAAGAAGGCAAAGAAGTGCTTTTGGTTGGGACCAAAAAACAGGCCCAGGATATCATAAAAGAATATGCAGATAAGTGTGAAACTCATTATGTGAATCAGCGGTGGCTGGGAGGACTTCTGACTAATTTTGATGTGATTCGCCAAAGTGCTGATAGACTGATCGAGCTTGAAGAAATGAAAGAGGACGGCCGTTGGGACCTTCTTTTGAAAAAAGAACAGTCAAAACTGGATAAAGTTTATAAAAAGCTCCAAAAAAACATTGGCGGTGTTAAAAACATGAAAGAGCTGCCCGGAGCCCTTTTTGTGGTTGATTCCATTAAAGAAGAACTCGCAGTGGCAGAAGCGAGAAAAGTCAATATCCCCATAATTGCTATAGTGGATACCAACGGAGACCCGGACGGGATTGATTTTCCGGTTCCTGGAAATGATGATGCGCTCCGAGCCATAGAATTATTCACTTCAAAAATCTCAGAGGTCATTATCGAGGCAAAGAAGAAACGGATTGAAAAACAGCTTCAAGAATCAGAAGAGGAATCAGAAGAGGAAACAGAGGAAAAGTCAAAAGAGGAATCAGAAGAAGAACCGGAAAAAAAAGAATCCCAAGAAGAAGACAAAACAGCTGAGCAAACAAAAAAGGAAACCCCTGAAAAACAAGCCTTAGCCTCTAAGGATCCCGAGAAAGACAAACCAAAAGACAAAGCCAGAGAGGAAGAAAAACCAAAAGCTAAAGTAAAAGATGCCGAAGAAGATAAAGATAAAGATAAAGATAAAGACAAAGATAAAGATAAAGAAAAGGATTCCACTCCTGAGCCAAACAAGGACCCCAAGTCATCTGATAAGTCTGAATAAGGAAAGGAATACATAAAATGAAAATCACAGCAAAATTAGTGAATGAGCTCCGTCAACGCACAGGAATTGGCATGATGGATTGTAAAAAGGCCCTTAAAGAAACAGATGGAGATATAGGCAAGGCGATCACTTATTTAAGAAAAAAAGGATATGACAGGGCAAAAGAAAAAATGGACAGAGAGACCACTGAAGGCATAATCGGTTCTTACATTCATTCAGACAATAAGCTGGGAGTCTTGGTTGAAGTCAACTGTGAATCTGATTTTGTGGCTCGAAATGAGGAGTTCAAGGGACTGGTAAAGAATATTGCCATGCACATTGCCGCAGCTGATCCAAAATACATCACTTCAGAGGAAATTCCTGAAAACGTTATTGAAAAAGAAAAAGAAATCATCCTGGAGCAGTTTAAAGATTCTCAAAAGCCTCCAGAAATCATAGAGAAAATTGTTCAAGGCAAATTGAAGAAGTTTTTCTCTGAAGTGTGTTTATGGAATCAAGCCTATATCAAGGATGATAAAATCACCATTGAAAAACTGGTGTCATCCTTCATCACCAAATTTGGGGAAAATATTAAAGTCAATCGATTCGTCAGATTCTCGATCGGCAGGTCCTGAAAACAAAAATGCCCAAAGAGAAACCGGAATATCAAAGAGTGCTTTTAAAGCTTTCCGGGGAGGCTCTTTTGGGAAATCAATCCTTTGGGATCAATCCCAAAGCTGCACAGTCAATTGCACACGAAGTCAAAGAACTTCACTCCTTAGGTGTTCAGGTTGCGATCATGATAGGAGGGGGGAATATATTTCGTGGTGTCAAAGGCGATGAAGTGGGGATTGAGAGAGTTTCAGCGGATTACATGGGTATGCTGGCAACACTGATAAACGGAATCGCACTTCAGGATATCATGAATAAAGAGGGACTGTCAGTTTGTCAGGTTTCTGCCATTGAAGTCAGGGCGGTGGCCGAACCGTTTATCCGGAGAAAAGTCATCCGTTATTTGGATGAAGGAAGAATTGTGATTTTCACCTCTGGAATAGGCAGCCCCTATTTCACCACAGATACTGCAGCTGCCATGAGGGCCCTGGAGGTCAATGCAGAGGTCATACTCAAAGCCACCAAAGTGGATGGGGTCTATTCTTCGGATCCCGTTACTCATAAAGATGCGAAGAAGTATAAGGAAATCAGGTATATAGACGTTCTCAAACAGGACTTGAAAGTTATGGATGCCACAGCTGTTTCCCTGTGTAAAGACAATGGACTGCCCATCATTGTGTTCAACATCAAAAAAAAGGGGAACATAAAAAGAGTTGTTCTCGGAAAGGATGTGGGCACAAAAATTTATTAAAAGGACAACATAAAATGGTCAAACAAGAATTAAGAGATTTAGAGAAAAAAATGACCCATTCCGTTGAACATTTCAGAAAATCTTTGTCCAAGTTGAGGACAGGGCGTGCCAATATCAATATATTCGAAGACATCAAAGTCGACTATTACGGAGCCAAGACACCAATCAATCAAGTGGCCACTCTGGCTATACCTGACCCCACTTTGATCACAGTCAAACCTTATGACTCATCCATGATTGAAGATATTGAGAAATCCATCCGGGCTGCTGACCTGGGATTAAATCCCATCAACGAGGGTGAGATTTTAAAGGTTCCTATACCTCCTTTAGATGAGGAAAGGCGGAAAGAGATCGCCAAACGCATCGGAGGGATGATGGAAGAAGAAAAGACCGCTCTCCGCAATATGAGAAGAGATTCCAAAGAAATGATCGAGGAGATGGAAAAGGAAAAAGAGATCACAGAAGATGATAAATACTGGGGTTATGATAAGCTCCAGGAGCTTCTGGATAAGTTCTATCAAAAAGTCGAAGACATGGCCAAAGCTAAGGAAAAAGAAATCCTCGGTATGTAATCCTTAAGACTCTGTTTTATCAGTGTTCTGTTGAGTTTATGTTTTTTGAAACCAGTTTTCAGTTGTTCCGAATTTTGTCCTGATCGTAACTCCCCATGCCAACACGGTTAAAAAGAAGGAGAGGACCACTCCAAAAACAGGGATGGTGGTCAGCACAGTGATGAGAATGAATCCGAGAAAAATTGAAAGCAGCAGAGAAGGGCGTTGGCTTCCCAGTGCTTTTGAGAGACCCTTTCCCACAAAAAGGAACAGCACCACATTACCAAAAACCTTGAAGACCACGGCAATCAGAATCAATGAAAGAAGAATAGGAATGCCTATGATCAGCAATGAAAGAAGGGCAGAACACAAACAAAGCGCCACGAATATGACCAGACTCAAAAATCCTATTCCAATGATGGGTCCAAAAGATTCTTTGATTTGATCAGAAGCATAGGATATTTGCCTTGGAAGAATGAGAGCCAGCAGCACAGCAAGAATGAACCAAATGACGGATGTGACCAGTTTAAAGAAAAAGAGAAAAGAAAAGAATCGGGAAGTGCTGAACAAACCTTTGATGAAAACATCTTGAGGTGTCTTGAAATAAATGGTATCTCCCAAAATGGTTGTTCCGGATTGTTTGTTGAGAAGGCCTCCTATATTCACCAGATCCCCTCTGATCAAAGAGCTGGATTTCAGATGAATGTCCGAGCCGATAGCCAGCACGGTTTCCCCTACCTCTCCCTCGATAGTGATGGAACCGCCGACGGAGACGACACTTTCTCTGATTTTGCCTTTGATGATGATATGACCTCCAAATGAAAACACATTGTCCTGAACTTCATTTTCGGCAACAGTGATATTGTTTTTAATGGAGAGACTCTCCTGTGCAAGAAGGGAGAGAGGAGCTGATATGATAAGAATTAGCAGAAAGACGATCGGAAATTTGTGTTTCATCCCTTGTCTCCTAAAATATATTTTTGTTTGAAATAGAATATAATCCCAATCGCCATCAAGACACTGATAAGAACAGCGAATATTTGGATTTCTGTGCTCAGGACTGTAAACACAGCAAGAATGTTCTGGATCAAAAGTCTTGTCAGTTGAAGGAATGCATTGACAAAAATAGAAATGGTTTTAATGAATTTGATCCCGAGGATCAAAGCCTCCTGGGAAGAATGTATGATGGATTGAAAGAGCTGAACAATGAGATCAGCCAAACTATGGCTTGAGAAGGCCAGGAATACAAAACCAAGAAGAGAAATAAAAACAAAGGCCGCTGCCGCTGCTTTGAGACATTCGGAGAGCGATGGTTTTAAAGGATTGATTCTGGAGAGGACTTGTTTGGAGAATCCACGAGGGGTCTGGAGCGAAGGGATGTGTTCCATGGCGTGAACCAGACTCTTCCTTTTCTCTAAGGATTCTTGGCATTTGGGACAGGAAGAGAGGTGTGTTTTGATCTCTGCTTTTCTGCGGTCCGAAAGCTCTCGCTCTAGAAAAAGGTACAATTCCAAAGCAGGGATGCATTTCATATGCTCTTCTCCAAATGGTCTTTGAGCATTTCCTTGGCTTGAAAAACTCTGTTCTTAACTGTGCCCACAGGAAGCTCTTTGAGTTCAGCGATTTCATCATAACTCATGTCATTGATATGCCGGCAAACAAACAGTTCTCTCAGTTTCGGGGGCAGAATATCCAATGCTTTTTCTATTTTTTCTCCCAGTTCTTTCAACTCAAGCTTTTGTAAAGCAGGGATCTGGTTTGATGAGATTTGAATGGGTGCTGAGGACTCTGTTTTTTTGAAAGGATGGTCCATGGATATGGTTTTGATTCTTTTTTTTCTCCAGTGATCGATCATGTGGTTGGAAGCGATTTTAAAAAGCCAGGTCTTGAACTTATATTTGGGATTAAAGGTGTGCAAGGAGCTGTAGACCTTGATGAAGACTTCTTGACTGAGCTCCAGAGCAAGATTGGTGTTTCTTAAAGACTGGCCTAGATAATTAATGATGGAATTTTGATATTTTTTAACAATCATCTCAAAGGACCTGTCATCGCCTTTAATGGTTTGTTGAACCAGTTCGTTGTCATCATTCATGGAGGAGTTTGAATCCCCTATTCCAAATACGTATTTTATATTTTAAAGTTTTGTGACCTTCTATTTTATGATATCCACATCCGAGGGGGTATCTAAAATAAATGTGTCTTCCGCTAAATGGATGTTTGTTTGAATGCGGCTGAATTCAAACTCCTGCTTGTTGCCGGCCCAGTCAAAAAAAGTGGCTTTGTTGATGAACAGTGTCTTTTTATCTATATCAAGAAGAATGAAATTTTGGATCTCGTCATTTTTAGGGATCAGTTTCAAGTGATGTGATTGTTTGTCAACCGTGTTTTCTTCATCTATCTCCACATCGTAATCTCCGAAAAGATCTGTTTGTCCGGAAAACAGAGACATGATGTTGTGTTCTTGTTCCTCATCTGTCACGTCTTGGATCAGAAGCTGGCTGTCCTCAATAAAATAATATTGGATTTCATTTTCCATCAACAAAATCACTTTTTTTTCAGGTTTGGTATAGGACCACTTCATCAATCCGGGTTTTTTGTAAAAGACATTTCCGTATTCTGTCAGAGGTGTGGAGACAGAGGTTGAATGATAGACCTGTTTGAACTCTGCTTTAAAGGAAGTGAGGGAACGGAGTTTTTGTTCGGTTTCTCTGGCAATCTCTTCAGCATTTGGGAAAAATCCGGGTAAGAACAGGATCAGAACCAAAATGATTGATTTCATGAGACCTCATTATATCAAACAATTCTGTGGAGGTCTTGTTTTTTCACCTCTCCCTTTTCAATCAGGATTCATTTTGTTATAAAACTTGGTATGCACACCACTTATCTTGCTGTTCTTTTGGCATACATGGCTTTGCTTCTGATGGCGAGCTTTGTGTTTTCCCGGCAAATGAAGAACATAGAGGATTTTTTCTTAGCTTCCCGCCGTCTCCCCGGATTTTTAGTTTATTTGTCTATCACTGCATCTTGGATCGGTGCCACTTCCACTCTTGTGTCTGTGGATGAAGCGTACATTCATGGATTGAGCTCTATTTGGATCATGGGATTCCCTGCAGTGGCCACAGTGCTCATTTTTGCTATTGTTTTGGCCTCCCGTATTAGAAAGCTTCCTATCGTCAGTCTGCCGGATCTTGTTGAGATGAGGTATGGCAGATGGGTCAGACACGTGGCCTCTGGTCTCATTGTGTGGTATATGGTGGTGCTGGCCTCCAGCCAGATGGTAGCTGCCGGACAATTTTTAAGCCGGTTTGTGGGCGCTTCTTATATCATTGGTCTGTTGTTGGGAGTGGGGGTAGTCCTGATTTATTCTGTATTGGGTGGATTTTTGTCTGTTGTGGTTACAGATGGATTTCAGTTGTTTTGTATTGCGGCTGGCATAGGCGGACTTCTTGTTTTTTTGATGAGCAACCATTCCTTTTCAGATGTTTTAACAATGGCGCCGCATTTTGGAAAGGTCCGTTATTTTGATCTATTCCATAATTGGGAGAGAAATGCTCTGATTTTTGTTTCTTTCACCACAGCTTGGGTTATCTCTCCGATCGCCTGGCAAAGGATCCAGTCTGCTCGGAACACAAAAAGTGCCAAAAGAGGTCTTTTAGCTTCATCCCTTACATTTTTGTTGTTTTATGGGGCGGTCATCCTCATTGGCATGTTTTCTCTCGCTCTGTTTTCTTCTGCCGACCAGAAAGGTCCTCTCCTTTCCGCCATCATAGCCAAAAATTCCATGCCTTTTCTGGGAGGGATCTTATTTGTGGCTGTGACCGCTGCTTTGATGTCCACTATGGATACAGCGGTGAATACGGGAGCCCTGTCTTTGACCCGGGATGTTTTCCAGCAGATCGATTTCTTCAATAAATCAGGTCGTGTTGTTTTGATCAGTCGATGGGCAACTGTGTTGGTGGGAGGGGCTGCATTTCTCATTGCAACCCGGCTCCAGAGCATTTTAAAGACTCTGGGGCTTGCTTCTGAGATCATGTGTGTGGGATTTTTCATTCCCGGGGTGGCCATGCTTTATTTCAAGAGAAAGATGCCCTGGGCCGGAGGACTGAGTCTGTCTTCAGGGGCGCTGTTTTCTCTGATCGGGTTTTTGTCTGCCACTGGTTTCATTGGTTTCAAATGGCCGGAATGGCCCTATTCTATTCCCTTGGGATTGGGAGTGAGCGGACTCAGCTTTCTGGTGGGATGGATGCTGGACCGGAAAGGGTCTATATTTTGACTTTACTCCTTAAGGCCCACTGATTATGATGTAGGTAACCTTTATCATTCAGAAAACGACCATTGAGATCCGTAACGATATTAAGAGAAGGCCAGGCAAATGTCTGTATTTGAGAAAATCAATTGGTTTTCTATTGGATTATTAGGAAAATTTCTAGTCTGGTTCTGGGGAGTCTCAACAAGAAAGACCGTTTTTGGTGAGAAAGAGTATGTCAAGTTGAGGAAAGCGGGCAGGCCTGTGATCATTGTCTTATGGCATTCCCGCATCCTTTTTGCTCCTTATTTTTTCAGAAACAGGAATGTCACTGCTCTGGTCAGTCCCAGTACAGACGGAGAAATCATCGCACAAATCCTCTCGAGATGGGGATATCAATTGCTCAGAGGGTCCAGCTCTCATTCTGTGGTGGAGGAATGGAGAAAGATGAAGAGATTGATGGAAGTGGGGGGAGAATTGATCATTGTGGGGGATGGTCCTAAAGGACCAGCAAAAATATTGAAGCCGGGTGCTGTGAAGCTGGCTCAAGCCACGGGAGCCTGGGTGGTCCCGTTTACTTATTCAGCAAAAAAGAGAAAGCATCTCAAGAGCTGGGACCGCTTTCTGTTGTTTTATCCTTTCAGCAAACTGATTGCAGTGTACGGAAAACCCTTAAAAGTCAAATCTGATCTCAATGCTGATGAAGTGGAAGAAAAACGTTTTCAGATCCAGCAAAAATTGATTGAGTTGGAAAAGACAGCTGATGAATCTTTCTAGTCTTTATTGAATTTTTTATCCTGAAGAAGTTCGCGGGCGGTTCTTTTGGAACTCATCACATCGCTTTCCCAGCTTGAATCATCTTCCAAGGACAATATAAATTCAAATTCTTTTCTGGCTTGTTCGATTTTATCCAAAGCCATCAGAGTTTCCCCGAGAAAAAGCCGTGTGGATACGTCATTAGGATCGATTTCCAAAGACTTATTCAGCAGTTCCAGAGATTTTTCATTATCGCCGCCGGCAAAACCTGGGAGTTCGTAAAAAACCCGTCCCAGGACTCGGTAAGCGCCTCCACCCGCATATTCGGGGTCCAGTTCAAGGACTTTGTTCATATCACTTTTGATGGGCTTGACCAAGAACAGACTTTTGAGCACTCCTCGGCTTTCGCCGTATTTTCCGTTGTTGACTCCTCTCCAGTAGTATCCATCCGGTTCTTCCGGGCTCAGAGCTATGGCTTTATCAGCATAGTAAATGGCCTGAGAAAAGATATTCTTTTTCTCTTTCTTTTTTTCTGTGTGCTCTCCGATATAATAATGGATTCTCGATATCTTCCAGAACGGCTCATATTTGTTTTCGGCCAGATTTAGGGCCTTTCGGTACAAATCCAGTACTTTTTCGGCAGTCTGCATATCTGACATGTTCTCAAACAGAGCATCAGCCTCCTTTAAGTACTGTTCCGCATCTTGGCTCCATAGAGCGAGAGGAAGCACGAATATCAAAAGAACCAACAATGATTGAACCTTCATTTTCTTCCTGTCTCCTTTTTCCTTATTTGGTTCTGATTATATATCACTTAAATATAAAAATGAACAGGATATTTTGTTATAATAATAAAAATGGATGTTTATATAAGCAGCGAAGCTGGGGAATCCTTAAAAGCTTTGGCTTTGAGCGGAACTCTGTCTGAGGGGATGCTCGTCGGACACAAGCGGGGCCATGACTTCATCATTGAACAGGTGTTTTCTTATCCTAATGCTCTTTCCATGACCGATAAGAAGTTCGCTCAAATCAATCAGCATTTTGACCAGAGGGTGATTGGATTTTACACCTATTCCACAGAACAAAAAGAGGAAAGTAAGATTTCAGTTCCGTTTGCTGTGGGAAAGATCTTTTTGAGAGTCAAGACAAACAAAGCTAAGGGCCTTTTTCTGGATCCTTATTTTATAGACTATGACCAGACATTTTGTTTGAAAAAAATAGGAATTCATGCTCTGAACAGGGATGCAAAAAAATGAATGAGGAACTCAGTAAAGATCAACAAAAATTTTTGCTCAAACTCGCCCGAGAAACCATTAAGCATTATTTGGAAACAGGAGAACACATCCCTTTCAAAACAGATGAAAATGTTTTGAAAGAGAAAAGGGGGGCGTTTGTGACCATAAAAAAGGACGGGCAGCTGAGGGGATGCATTGGTTACCCCATTCCTTATTTGCCCTTATACAAGACCATCATTGAAGCTTCAGTCATGGCTGCCTTCAAAGACCCGAGATTCCCCCCCATCCAAAAAAAAGAGCTCCCTGCTGTTGATATTGAGATTTCAGTGCTGTCCTTACCCCAAAAGGTAGAGGATGCATCCGAGGTCAAAGTGGGAAAACACGGCATCATTGTATCCAGAGGCGCGAATTCCGGCCTTCTTCTTCCCCAGGTTCCTTTGGAATGGGAATGGGACTTGGGAACTTATTTGAAGCATGGATGTCTGAAAGCCGGGCTGGAAGAGGACGCTCTGAACAAAGGAGCTGAAATCAAGACCTTCACAGCTCAGGTTTTTTCAGAACAGCACTTCAACTTGCCAAAGATCAAATGACGGGAAAAACAAAAGAAAGCAGGCACAGGCAGCCCCATATAAGAACAATGCCGATGATATTGAGCCAGAAGCCCACCTTCATCATTTGAGGAAGCTTGATCATTCCAGACCCGTAAATGATTGCATTGGGAGGGGTTGCCACAGGAAGCATGAAGGCAAAACTGCATCCGATGGCACTTCCCAGCACTGGGACGAGAGGATTGATGGAAGCGGCATGAGAGATGGCGATGATAATGGGGATGATCATGTTGGCTGAAGCGGTGTTAGAGGTCACCTCAGTGAGAAAAACACTGAAGGCAATGGAGACAAACGTGATGACCACAGCTCCGGCATATTGTCCCCCTAATGAAATGAAAAATTTGCCGATGATGTCTGCCAGACCTGATTCAAACATTTGAAATCCGAGTGAAAGCCCCCCTCCAAAAAGGATCAATGTGCCCCAGTCTATGTTCATGGCCTGTTTCAAAGTGAGGGTGAATCGGCCTCGGGACCAATCCGTGGGAAGGAGAAACAGGAGTCCGGCTCCGATAAGTGCGGCCGTGGATTCAGGAATGTGCTGGTGAAGCCATAAGGACCAAGAATGAGATCTCCCCAAAATCAGAGAGATGATTCCAGGAAAAGTCCACAAAAAAACAGTGATAGAAAAAGCAGATAATACATTTTTTTGGGCGCGGTTCAGTGGTGTTCGAACTTCATCTGATTGAAAAGAAGATGACTCCGGGATCTCATTTAACACTCCGGTCTTTTTGAGCCGATGTTTCATGAAAACGATGAGGACAGTGAACATTGGAATCATGACCACCATTCCTATGAGCATCCATTGGAAAAAATCGATTTTGATATCAGCGAGCTTTTCCAGCATGCCGATGGCAATGAGATTGGGAGGGCTCCCGATAGGAGTCCCGATTCCTCCGATGGATGCAGAATAGGCTAAAGTCAGAAGTAAGATGACTTTGAAAGACAGGCCCTTTTCATTTTTGTCCTGATGAAAAGAGCCCAGGATCCCCAGTGCAATGGGATACATCATGGCTGTGGTGGCGGTGTTGCTGATCCACATGGAAAGAAACAAGGATATCAGTCCAAAAGCCAACAGAATCCGTGTTTTGCTGTGTCTGACAGATTTGAGGGAAAGAACAGAAAAAGCCAGTTTTTGATCCAGTGTGTGCACGCACATGGCCTTGGCAAGAATAAAGCTTCCCAAAAATAGCATGATGATGGGGTTGGCAAAAGGGGAGAGCGCCTCAGTGACGGTGGTGATTTTAAAAACAGTAAGAAACACCGGGATTAGGAGTGCGGTGATGGGAATGGGGATGCACTCTGTGACCCACCAGGTTATGACCAGAAGAAAGACAGCCAGCAGCTTGTGAGCTCTGGGGTTTTGGGAAAGAAGGGGACTGAACGAGGCCAGAAGGAAAAGAAATGGACCCAGAAAGAGGCCGAGTTTTTTCCTTTTCTCCATTATCCTGGTTTATTTATAAAAATCCCACTTGATTATTACTCTTTTTTGGCCCAGACCATGATTCCATAGCCGCGCTGGAAAAAGAAAATCTTGTCGATTTTGGAGATCAACCAGATCACAGGGTAAACCATGGAGTAAAGATGAAAAGCTTTTTGAGTGGATCGAAATTCACCGGAAGTGGAGGGCCTGATGTTTCCATCCCTGAGCTTAAGAGGCGGTTTGGAAGCAAAAATCTTGATGTACAAGGAGTTGAGGACCAGCTCAATGAGCTCAGTGAAAAAACCGGAAAAAGATCTGTGTTTGATGTATCGAAAATCAGCCTTATTAAGAAGTTTTTTGAGTTGTTTTAATGAGTATCCCGGTCTTTTATGTCCATAGAATTCGAGTTTCATTCCCAGCAAATCGCGGAGATAATTGAGAACAAAGATGTTCCCTATCCGGGGGGTGGCAGCGATGAACTCTCCTCCTTTTTTCAGGATTCTGTGGATCTCATCCACACATCTCTGATCGTCATCAAGATGTTCCAGATAGTCCAGACACACCACCTTATCAAATGATCGGCCATGGAACGGAAGCGGTCCCGGCTGAACCTGAATCAAGTTATTCAGTAAGAGTCTTTTGCTGGATTGCACATTTGTGAAATCTTGGTCAGCGCTCACCCAGAAGCCCCCTTTTTTTCTGAGAAAATGACTCAGGATACCTTGAGCACACCCGAGATCGAGCAGAGTATCATGGGACTTGACCTCAAGGTGTTTGTTGATAAGGGAAATTTTTTCCTTTTTTTTCAGGGATTTTTTTACCAGCTTGAGCTGCCACTCATCTTGTCGCATTATGGGGATTATATCGATATCGATCAAGAATGGTCAAGCGGCATTATCTTGACGCATTCGGGTTTCTCTAATATGATAAGAATATCATGAAAGTCGAATGGATTGTGGTCGGTGCTCTGGAGACAAACTGTTATCTGGTCTATTCTGAAGACACCTCTGAGTGTGTGATCGTGGACCCGGGAGCAGAACCGGATAAAATTGTCCAGGGGATTAAGTCCCGTCATCTCAAACCCACAGCTATCATCAACACGCATGGTCATGTGGATCATGTGGGTGCCAACAAGCCGATCAAGGAAGAATTTGATGTTCCTCTCTGTATTCATAAGTCGGATCTGAAGTTGTTACAAAACGCACTCCAGTCGGCTTTTGGACTGATGATCGGGGCAAAAAAATCTCCTCTTCCTGACAGATATCTCAAAGAGGGAGATACCATTGAATTGGGAGCATCCCATCTGGAAGTGCTTCACACTCCCGGGCATTCACCTGGAAGCATCAGTCTGTTGGGAAATGGATTTGTGCTTTCCGGAGATGCTCTGTTCCGGGGGGGAGTGGGACGCACAGACCTTCCCGGAGGTTCCTGGGACAAGCTGAGGGAATCCATTAACAGCAAGATATTATCTCTCCCCCCAAACACCTTGGTTCTTCCAGGTCATGGCCCATCCACAAGGGTCTCTGTTGAAAAAGGTTCCAATCCTTACCTGAAATGAGTCAAGTCCCCGGATCCCATGAAAAAGCAAAAAAAGCTTTTGTGGAATATCTTTCTGTTGAGAAAGGTTTATCTCAGAACACGGTTGTTTCTTATTCCCAAGACCTAAAAAAGTTCTTTGATTTTCTGGAAAACAAGAACACACAATATCTCATAGCACAAGAACAGGATATCATCTTGTTTGTCCACCAACTGAGCCGATCCGGCCTCTCTCCCCGGTCCACTGCCAGAATCATTTCCTCCGTACGAGCGTTTTACAGATTCCTTGTTCTGGATCGTGCTGTGAAAACAAGTCCAATGGAAAATATCAGTTCTCCCAAAGGATGGATGTCTCTTCCCAAGGTATTAAAGCTCAGTGAAGTCAATGATTTGCTGAGCCAGCCGGATGAGACAAATGTCCATGGAGCCAGGGATAAAGCGATGATGGAACTGCTGTATGCCACAGGCTTAAGGGTCTCAGAGCTGATCTTCTTGAAATTGGATGCTCCAAACTTGAAGGACGGTTTTTTAGTCTGCAGAGGAAAGGGAGGAAAACAACGGATTGTGCCTTTCGGCGATCAAGCTGTGACAGCTTTGAAAAAATACATGGATTTTTCAAGACCGCAGCTGTTGAAAGGGCACAGTGAGTTTTTGTTTTTAACTCAGCAGGGAAAACCATTCACCAGGCAGGGATTTTGGAAAAAACTGAAAAAATATGCCCGGAATGCCGGTCTGGAAGCAAAGGTGAGTCCTCACACTCTGAGACATTCCTTTGCCACTCATTTGCTGGAAAGAGGAGCAGATTTAAGGTCTGTTCAATCCATGCTGGGGCACTCTCAGATCACCACCACTCAAATATACACTCATGTGAGCCGGAAGAGACTGAGAAGGGTTTATGATAAATATCACCCCAGGTCTTGAACTAGGCTCTGAGTTTTTCTAAAAAATCCACGGCTCGCCTCACATAGGGGATCACAATAGACCCTCCCACCACCAGAGCGATCTGAAAAGCTTCAAAAAGTTCTTTATCAGATATCCCCAAATCAACAGAAGTGATCAAATGATATTTGATGCAGTCATCACAGCGGAGAACAAGTGAGGCTGTGAGTCCTATCAACTCTTTGGTTTTTTTGCAAAGGGCGCCCTCTTTATAAGCATTTTTGTCCAAGGCAAAAAACCGTTTTGTTTCCAAATCTCCTTTGCTGAGTATTTTCTGATTCATTTTTTCCCGAAAGGCCTGAAATTCCTGGACCGGATCATTCATTGTCATTTCCTCCTATCTCAAACAGCACTGAAATGATTATATACATTTTTAATCCATTTGTTGAGCTTGTATGAATTATTCCTATCAAACAGCCTTGACGTGCCTTCTGAACCCTGCTACACTATACCACCCTGTATAAAAAGTGAACTTATAAGTTTAATTAAAAAACTTAGAGGCCTAAAAAATGAATGATATCGATTTGAGAACAAAAAGAAAGTTAAAAAGAAGAAAGGAAAACCGCCGGATTATTCTTGAGGTGGCAGAAAAACTGTTTGTAAAAAAAGGATACCGGGGGACCGCAGTCGATGATATTGCGGAAAACGCACAGTTTTCCAAAGCCACCATTTACCGGTACTTTGAAAACAAGCTGGATATTTTTACTCAGATTGTCATGGCTACCATTGAACAATCTCAAAAAGACTTGACCAAAATTGCAAAAAAAAACACTTCATCTGAGGAGAGGCTGAGAGAGTTCATTCAATATATCCTGGGTTATTACCAGAAAAAAAAGAACTTGGCTCGAATTTTGTTTATGGAGCGGGATCTGATCAAAAAGTTTGTGGAGGTGGAAAGGGGGGGGCATTTCATGCACCATTTTCGAAAGAAAAAAATTCCCAAGAATGTTGATGTCATGATTGATGATATATTCAATCAGCTATGCAAAGTGATCAAACAAGGAATCTCTTCTGGTGAGTTCAGGAAACAAGATCCCAAGGATGCCTGTTTTTTGCTGGGGGCGATTATGAGGGGATTCCATTTCACAGGGTTCAATCAAGTCAAAAAATATTCTGTTGAAGAAGCCACGGATTTGATCAGCAATGTTTTTCTGAACGGAATCAAGAAGCCCTAAAAGGAGATAAATAAAGGAGAATAAAATGAAGAAAGCAGCCCAGATCATTTGCGTTTTCGGTTTGGTTTTATACACAGTTATTTTTGGATTTTCTCAAGATAAAGTGCAGCTGACTTTAGAGAAATGTGTTGACCTGGCCCTGCAGAAGAATCCACAGCATCGGGCTACAGCTCAAAGAGTAGATGCTGCCAAGTCCGGAGTCAGAGAAGCTGTGGCCGCATTTTTCCCCTCGCTCAACGGACAAGGGACGACCACTCTCAATGAAAAAGTGATGGAACTCGAATTTCCGTCCTTTATTCCAGGAGAACCACCTCAAAGAGTGGAAGTCGACTTCACCCGCGATTATCAGTTCATTATGTCCCTGTCCATACCGATTTTCACTGCAGGGCAGTTGGTTTCTGGCTACAAACAGGCCAAATACAATCTGAGAAGCTCAAAGCAGGAGCTCAAGCAGTCCAGCCACAATACTGTTTTTAACACCAAACAGGCCTTTTACGGGATTTTACTGGCCATAGATTTTGTGAATGTGTCTCAGGAAGCAGTCAGGGATGCTCAAGATTTTTATGAAAATGTTAAGGTCCAGTTTGAGGTGGGAGTTGCGTCTCAATTTGATTTGCTGCGCTCTGAAGTCCGTTTAGCCAATCTGAAACCTCAACTGATCAAGGCAAAAAACAATCTGGAAATCGCAAAGCTCAATCTAAAGACCATATTGGGAATAGACCTTTCCAAAGAGATTGAGATCCAAGGCCGAATGGAATACCGGCCTGTGGAGATTGACCTGGATGAATGCATAACAAAAGCATTGGCGAACCGGCCGGAACTGAAACAGCTTGACTTCCAGGAAGGAATGGCCAGACAGGGTCTGAACATGGCCAGGGCAGCAGGCCTTCCCACTGTGGCAATTTCCGGTCAGTATAACTACTGGGCAGACCAGTTCAATTTCAAAGATGATACTTGGCAGAACTATTATTCACTCAACCTGGTTTTGAACATCCCTATTTTCAACGGGCTGTCCTCTTCGGCAAAGATGGCCAAGTCCAGAGCCATGATCAGAGAACTGGAACTGACCCAAGAGGGCCTGGTGGAAATGCTGAAGTTTGAAGTGAGACAAGCGGTTTTAAAAATCAATGAAGCAGAGCAGTCTCTGCATTCCCAAGAAAAAAATGTAAAGCAGGCAAAGGAAAGCCTGCGCATCGCTGAACTCAATTACAATGAAGGCCTGGTTACTATTCTGGATGTGCAGCAGACTCAAACAGCATTGGCTCAGGCAAAAACCAATTATTCCCAGGCTCTTTTTGATTATGTTGTGGCAAGTGCTGAATTGGATAAGGCCATGGGAGTGGACAGAAATGAGTAAGCAAGACATGAAAAGAAACAGAAGATTAAATTTATTCGGGAGATTCAAAGTGAAAACAAACTTAGGGTTTAAACTCTTATTATTGGCATTCATATCATTCCTTATTTTTGCATGCAATCCTCCTGTTCAGGAGGAAGAGAGCCGAGAATCCAAAGAGGGAGCGGCTCCAGTGAAAGTCACTGAAGTGAAAAGGCAGAAAATATCTGAAAAGCTTTATTACACAGGTTTGATCGAAGCGCGGGAACAGATCGTCATATCACCTGAAGTGGGAGGCAGGATAGCAAAAATCAATGTGGAAGAAGGAGAAAGAGTCCAAAAGGGGCAGATCATTGCAGAAATGGATACCAGGGCTGCTCGTCTCCAGCTCCAGCAGGCTGAGGCCGGACTGGCTGTAGCTCAGGCCAACCACAACGACGCCAAAAGAAATATGCAACGAATGGAAAGACTGCGGAAAGAGAATGCGGTATCTGAACAACAGTATGAAAAAATCGAATTGGCTTTTGATGCAGCTGAAGCCCAGCTGAAACAGGCTCAAGCCTCTCTGGATTTGGCGGAACACAACCTGGAAGTTTCCATCATGGAAGCCCCTTTCAGCGGTGTAGTGGCATCCAAAAATGCAGAAGTCGGGGATATCATCAATCCCATGATGGGAGGAGGATATTCCACGGCCAGCGGAGTCTTGACCTTGGCGGATTTTTCCATAGTGAAGATCCATATCAATGTTTCCTATGAGGATGTGGTCCGGATCAAAAAAGGTCAGAAAGCCAGTCTGACGCTCAAGACATTTCCGGAGAGAGTTTTTTCTGGCCAAGTGACAGTGGTCAACATGGCTGCTGATCCGGTGAGCAAAAAATTCAACGTGGAAGTGCAGGTCTCAAACAAGGATCTCTTTTTGAGGCCCAATGTGTTTGGAGATGTGATGCTGGAAGTCAGCACTCATGAAAATGCCCTGGTCATTCCTCAGGAGGCTGTGGTGGAAGGCAGTTATGTGTTCACAGCTGACCAGGGTCGAGCTGTTAAGAAGGAGATCACCATTGGACTTGAAAACACCACACTCTTGGAAGTCCTTACAGGACTGGATGAAGGAGAACAGGTCATTGTGAAGGGAAATTACGGACTTCAAGATGGAGCGCTTATCGAAATCAGTGAGGTCATCAAATGAAAATACCTGAATTTTCTGTCAATCGAAGAGTCACCACCATTATGCTGGCTTTGATCCTGGTTGTCCTGGGAATGATTTCCTTTTCCCGGCTGGGATTGGATTTTTTTCCTGACCTTGAGTATCCTACCGTTTCTGTCATCACCAATTACAGTGGGGTTTCGCCGGAAGATATCGAAAACACCATCACCCGGCCTCTTGAACAGGTCATCAATTCAGTGAGCGGAGTCAAGAATGTCAATTCTGTGACTTCAGAGGGAATATCTGTGGTCATGGTGGACTTTGAATGGGGGACCAATCTGGATTTTGCGGCCCAGGACATCAGAGATCAGATCGGGCTTTACAAGAGTTATCTTCCAGAGGATGCCTCGGATCCTCTGGTGGTGAAGTTTGATATATCTCAAATGCCCATCATATTTTGGGGCATCACTTCCAATATGCCCAATTATGAGCTGAAAGAGCTTTTTGAGGAAGAAGTGACTCCGCGTTTGGAACGGATCGAAGGAGTGGCTTCTGCCCAGGTTTTTTCCACAGACACCAGGGAAATTCGTGTGGAATTGGACAGAGCCGCACTGGAAAGCCGTATGCTTTCTTCAGACCGGGTCATCCAGGCGTTGAGAATGGAGAACATCAATCTTCCTGCCGGATATATTGTAGAAAGACATTCGGAATTACTGGTACGGACTCTGGGAGAATTTGAAAATCTTGATGATATCAGAAACACAGTTGTGGGCAGCACTCAAACCGGAGACCCCATTTACATGGAAGATGTGGCTGAAATTAAGGATACGGTGAAGGAACCGCGGTACTTAGCCCGAGTTCAGAAGGAAAAGGGAGTGTATCTGTTTATAAGCAAACGGTCCGGAGCCAATACAGTCACAGCTGCAGAAGCAGTTAAAAAAGAACTGGAAGAGATCAAACAGACTCTTCCTGAAGGGATTGAATTCCATACAGCTATGGATCAGTCGGACATGATCCAGGATGTGATCCGCCAGACCGGCGGGAATGCTTTGGCTGGCGGTGTCCTGGCCATATTGTTTATTTTTATTTTTCTTGGCAATTGGCGACCCACTATCACCATTGCTGCGGCGATTCCTTTATCTGTGATTGCCACGTTCATTGCTTTTTATACAGCTGGTTACACTTTGAATCTCCTCACTCTGGGCGGCCTTGCCTTAGGGATCGGAATGCTGGTGGACAATGCCATTGTGGTCATTGAAAACATATTCCGTCATCTGGAAGAAGGAGAAGCACGGACCAAAGCAGCAAAAATCGGGGCCTCTGAAGTCGGGATGGCCATCACTGCTTCCACCTTGACCACTATTGCTGTGTTTTTCCCCATGGTCTTTGCCCAGGGTATCACCGGGAAATTAACCCGCGGCCTGGCTCTGGCCATTGCGTTCTCGCTGGTGGCATCTCTGTTTGTGGCTCTGACCGTGGTTCCCATGCTGGCTTCCTATATTTTCAAGCTGAGAAAGAAGAGGATGCGAAAAAACGGGACACCTAAGAAGAGAGTGTTTTCCAGGATAAGGGACAGGTACGAAAACACCCTGCTCAAGGCACTCCAGAACCGGGGAAAGGTCCTTGCCGGAGCTGTTCTGTTGCTGTTCATTTCCATGGCAATGGTTCCTTTTATCGGCACGGAATTCATGCCCACTTCAGACCGAGATATGCTTCTTATCAAAGTCAAAATGCCTATTGGCACATCCCTGGAGGAAACAGACCGGGTGACCTCTTTGGCAGAGGAGGTCATCCTCAATGAACCGGAAGTGGATATTGTTTCTGCTCAGGTGGGCTCCATGGCAGAAGAAGACCCCTCAGATGCAGCTTCGGGTTTTGGTGCATCCGGAGTGCATGAGGCCTTGTTATGGATCGGATTGAGGAAACAGGAGCAAAGGGATCTCTCAGACATTGAAGTTCTGGAAAAAATTAGGGACAAACTGCCCGATTACAAGGGAGTGGAATTTGAATCCATTGATATGAGCCAGATGATGATGGGAGGAGCCCAAGCCCCGATTGAAATCAAAGTCTTTGGAAAAGACTTGGACCGTCTCAAAGAAACAGCAGACCTGATTGTCAGCCGGATCAAAGGAGTGGAGGGTCTTAGAGATGTGGGACATTCCATGGAAAAGGGAAAACCTGAATATCAAATTCAAATCGACAGAGAAGAAGCAGCCCGCATGGGATTGATGGTTGCTCAGATAGCAAACACAGTCCAGACCGTTTCATTGGGAACCGTGGCCACAAAATACAGAGAAGGGGATGATGAGTTTGATGTGAAAGTCCGGTTTGAAGAAAAATACAGGGATGACCTGGATGATATCAAGAACATCCCTCTTATGACGCCTGCCAATACAGTCATTAAGCTGAGTCAGGTGGCGACCATTGAAGAAGGAGTGGGGCCCACGGAGATATCCAGAGAAAATCAAGGCCGGCTGGTCACAATCTCAGCCAATATTGCAGGCAGAGATCTGGGAAGCATCATGGAAGATATCAAGGATACCCTGACCGGCCTAGAGAATTCACTTCCCGCCGGGTATTTCTTGGAATACGGAGGTCAGTATGAGGATATGCAGGAGGCTTTTCTCATTATCATTGGAGTGTTTGTTCTGGCCAGTCTTCTTGTGTATATGATCATGGCTTCCCAATTTGAGTCATTCCTCCATCCTCTTGTCATCATGTTCACCATTCCGCTTGGAGTGATTGGCGTGATATTCGGTCTTTTGGTAACTGGAAACACCATCAGTCTCATTTCCCTTATTGGATTTATCATCCTTGGAGGGATTGCTGTGAACAATGGAATTGTTATGGTGGACTATATCAACCAGTTGAGGCGAAAAGGCACAAAGGATGAAGAAGCCATTCTCAAAGGCTGTTCGGTCAGACTGCGTCCTGTGTTGATCACAGCACTGACCACTATGATCGGAATGCTTCCCATGGCTATCAGCACCTCTGCGGGTTCTGAAATGAGGGCACCTATGGCCATCGCTGTGATCGGAGGATTGTTTGCCACCACCTTGTTGACCCTTTTTGTGATTCCCATCATGTACAGCATTTTTGGGAAAGTCTCCTTTAAAAGACTTGACAAAAACAAATCGTGACTTATTTTAGATATAAGTGGCAAATCCCTCATTTTTCAATGCATATCCATGCATCTCATTTCTATCACTCTATTTAAGGAGGACGGATGAAACTAATTAACCAGGATCAGATTGAAAAACTGGCCGAATTTAGAAGCAAGGATTATTTCACCACTTCTTTTTTTCTGGATACCAGCCGGGACAGGATGACGAAAAAGGAGATCCAACTGTCCCTGAAAAATCTCATAAATAGAAGTCATTCCCGGCTGGAAAAAAGAAATCTGGATGACAAAAAAAAGGAGTCTTTGTTTGAGGACCTCAAAAAAATCCAAGATTACTGCACGCAAAAGATTCCTTTTTATGATGATTATGGGTTGGCCATAGTCTCCTGCCACAAAGAGGATTTCTGGGAGGTTTTCAATCTGGTCAAATCTCCAAGGAATATGGTGATCTTTGACCGGAATCCTTATGTCCGGCCCCTCTCAGCAATATTAGAACAGTATCACAGGATCTGCGCTTTGGTCATAGATAAAAAAGAAGCCAAATGGTATGACATATACATGGGGGAGATCGATCTGATGGATCAGATGGAAACAGACCTTTCCAAACACAAAGGAGAAACAGGGAGAGAAGG
Organism: Candidatus Aminicenantota bacterium; assembly: GCA_014727835.1. Classification (GTDB taxonomy): domain Bacteria; phylum Acidobacteriota; class Aminicenantia; order Aminicenantales; family Aminicenantaceae; genus WJMT01. The sequence continues at coordinate 53,095 of WJMT01000024.1, forward strand.
ATTCGGCTCTCAAAGCCTGGAAAAGCATCTGTCTTCTCTTTTTCAAACCCATATCAAAAAAGCCTCCAACCACACCTTTGAACTCTTTAAAAAAGACAGTTTTGACTGGCTGTTTGTGGGGGCTTCAGAAGAATACCTTAAAGAGCTCAAATCGCAATTTCATCCTTATTTGAAAGAGAGAATGAAAGGTGTGATAAAGGCCAAGCCCAGTGACAGCCCGGATCAAATACTGAGAGAAGCCCTTGAGATCAAAGAGGATTTGAAAAAAAAGGAACAAAAACAGCTGGTCAAAGATTTTGAGTCTGAAATCAAAAGGGGCGGATTAGCAGTTTCAGGAATCAGAAATACCATTCGGAGTCTGAATAAAGGAGAAGTCAAAACCCTTCTGGTGACCAGAGGTTTTTCCAAGCCGGGACGATTGTGCCTTAAGTGCCGTTATATCTATTTTGATGAAGAGGAGTGCAAAGCCTGTAAAGGAAAGACCATTCCGGTCATAGATGTTATAGATGAGGCCGTGGAAGCAGCTATGAATCTGAACTGTCAGGTGAAGCATATCAATCCTCCATCCAGGCTTGACAGATACGGGGGAATCGGAGCTTTTCTGAGATTCAAGTCCTGACACTCCTGTTTGGCTGTTTTTTCATTGATCCCTTTTGCAACCATTAGAGTGCCAGTTTTGTTTTAATAGGTAAATCGGACCTTTCACAAGAGCAGGATTGATTTGACCTGAACTGGATTATGAAATAAACTTTATCACTAACTTTCTGTAACCGGATAACAAGGAGATGAAATTGAGGAAACAGATAACAAGACTTTTTGTGATTCTAGTGATTTTTGCAAATATGACTCTGTTTTTGATGTCACAGCACAGCACAACCTGTTCCATAAGTGGTGTGGTCAAAGATACGGATAACAATCCTCTCTCAAAAGCCACGGTTATTTTAGAAGGCGCTCCCATGTTAGGCCTGGTGGTCTATGTCACAAAGGAAAACGGAAGCTTCCATTTTGCCAATCTTCCCCCGGGTCAAGGCTACTCCCTGCATGCGGAAAAGCCTGAGTTTCAGACAAAAAAATTCACCGGAATCCACATCGCCATTGGCCAGGACATCAACATACCGGTGGTTCTCAGCAGGGACCCCCAAATGAGCTTTGAGGTCATCCAAGATCAATCCCCTGCCCTGGATGCCAAACAAACAGAGACCACTGTTCGATACTCCCAAGAACTGATACAGAGTCTTCCTCTTCATAGAGATCTTTTTGAAGTTCTCAATTCCATACCGGGTTCTGTCCCGGAGAATCCCAGGATTCGGCGTGCAGCCAGTGTTTCAGGAGGTTCTGTCAGGCAAAACCGGTTTGTTCTGGATGGAGTGGTCCTGAACGATCCACTTGATTCATATCCTGCCACCAATGTGAATGTGGACACATACGGAGAAATCGAATTCGGAGTTGCCGGCCACAATGCGGAAACCACCGGAGCTGATGGAGGGTATATAAATATCGTGTCCAAGTCAGGAGGGAATCAATTCAAGGGGAGTTTGCTGACAGAATATTATGATAAAGCCATGCAGTCCACTTTGTTAAGTCCTGAAGATCTGAATCTTTTAGGATTGAAAAAACCCACTGAATTCAATTCATGGAATGACTTGTCTTTCTCTGTCGGAGGACCTGTGGCCAAGGATGTGTTGAGTTTGTTTGTCAATGCCCGCTATACAAATCGGGTACAGAACTTCTATCATGCTGATTGGTCCAGCACCTTGGATGCGGGAAAACAGGTCTTTGTTTTGGACCTGGCACCTCACAGGGAATACAATGTTTTCGGGAAAATCACCTCCTTTCTTCCTTTGGATATTCGGGCCAGCATAACCTATAATCTGACCGCAATTAAAGAAGAATTCAATATCGATCGAATCCAGAAAAATTTGGACCAGACAGCCACCAATAAGAGAGAAGGAGAGTTGGCACATCTTTTGAGTATTCAGGCAAGCTATGCTCTCACACCAGATCTGTTTTTGAACGGAAGGGTCACCTACCTTTTCCGCAAATTTTCTCTCCCTTACAGTGATCTGTCCCTAGCAGAGGAGCCCCGAAATTATGATCGATATTTCAATATGTACAGAAACAATCCGGAATTTCAACAGAAATCCGTAACCCAAAAGTTAAATCCGGCTGTCAAAGCCACCTATTTCAATGACAATTTTCTCGGCGTCAAAAACATGTTCAAATTTGGATTGGAGTATGAATGGAATCTTTGGAGGTGGGATTTCTGGAGAGAAAATCCTTATTATTTTGATTACTATAGAGGGGACCTGTATTCTTATCCCACTGAAATGCAACCCAATCGGGGACGGATCTATGCCTACAGCATTGGATCGTTTGAGGGTTCTTCTATTTTAGAGAATGAGACCCACCGTATCGGCGGTTTTGTGAAGGAAAGCCTGACCATAGCGGATCGTCTGACCTTGAATCTGGGAGCCCGGATCGATTACAGCAATTCCCGCTTTCCTGTGCACTATCGGGTGCAGAGTGCAGACCCCTATGGACTCTTTGATGTGCTTCCTGGAGTGGACCTTCAGTACGGCGCCTACAATCCGGGTTCCAGAGATGTCATGAAATGGTTTGACATCTCCCCCCGGCTGGGATTGGTGTTGGATGTTTTTGGCGATGGAGAGACCATTCTTTCCGGAACCTATTCCCAGTATCATGAATCCATAGCTTTTCGTTACTTCAACAGAGTCAGTCCCATTTATCCTCAGTTGAGTTCCTGGTATTGGATCGACGAAGACCTGGATCAGGAACCGGATGCAGATGATACGTACACACAGATAGATTTGGCAGAGAACCCGGATGAAGTGGATATCAGTACCCGGCTTGATCCGGACGCCAAATCCCCGATCACCGATGAATTTACTGTGGGTTTGGAGCAGGAAATCAATACAAACCTCACAGTGGGAGCCACTTTTGTCTATAAGCACAAAAAAAATATTTTTGGAAATGTCAATGATTATGGCCTGGGTGCTGAAGAGGCGTGGAAAGGCTACAGCACGGACAGTCCTTATTGGGAGACCTTTGAGTTCACTGACCCCGGAGAAGATGGAGTTTTTGGCACCGGGGATGACCAGAGTTCTTACTGTTATGTGGAGCTGATAGAATCTCCGGGCGGACGGAACTGGTATTACACAAATATCGAATCTGCGTTTCGAAAATACACAGCTCTTGAATTGGTCTTGAATAAAAGGATGTCTAACAAATGGCAGCTTTTGGCTTCTCTGGTCTGGAGCAAAGCTTGGGGAAACATCGGAAGTTGGGATATGACAACCAGTGCCAGTTCTGTTTATTTCAACACTCCCAATTCCCTGGTCTATGCAGACGGCCGGCTGGATTTTGACCGTCCCCTAAATGTTAAAATCCAGGGCTCAGTGCAACTTCCCTATGGATTTGACTTGGGATGTTATTACAATTACCGATCCGGAATCCCGTGGAACCGAATGGTGACAGTCTGTGTTCCAGAGGATGACAGGTATCTGGATCCCGGAGCCTGCTACACAGTTGCCACAGAAAAAAGAGGCACCAGACGAACTCCGGCTCTGTCCACCCTTGACCTGAGACTTCAGAAAAATTTCTGGTTAAGCGATGCGCTTTCTGTAGATGCCTACCTCGATGTCCTTAATGTTTTGGGCGGGACCTCTTATTTCATCTCCACTCATCCAGGAGGGTTTATTGACTACAGGGATCCGGACAATCCCACATTTGAGAGATACGGCGATTATGTGGACTTTGGAGGTTTTGATAACCGACTGTTTAAGGTCGGGCTGCGAATTCATTTTTAACGCCTCCTCTTCAGAATTGATTCTTACAGTTTGATTTTGAGGATTTTTGTGGTCTTATTCCCTGAGGTTTGGTTTGTAAGGGTGGCAAAAACCCGGTTTTCTCCCTCTCTGAAAAGGCGGATGTTATCCTTTTGCAGGATTGAAAAAGGGATTTCTATCCTATGGTTTCTGTTTTTGTTTTTGAGCAGAGATTCTTCATCAGTCTTGATCCGGAAAGGATGCTCGTATTTCCACAGACACTGGTCATTGGATGCTATGATTTCCACCTTCACATGGATAATGGTCCGCAGCGTGTTTTGGTCTTCTTGAAACCATAAATGGGCATAAGGAATGTGGACTTCAATGATTCCCTTGATCTCACTTGGCTGAAATATGAGGTCTTTGATCTTCCAGTTGAAATCCAAAAAAACATTTTCATCTTTCCGCACTCGGGATATTTGGGATGAAGAAAGAGACAATTCCTTTTTGTGTTTGATATTGAGATGCCGGATAGAAGTGAGGTCAAAAGTGATCAATTTGAACTGGCCGATACAAAAATCATCTTCAAACACAACCGGAAAATTTCTGTAATACCAGATCTCCCTGCATCTTTGGCTCATAGTGGAGTGGGAGCGAGTGAGCCTTTGAGACGGAGCGCCGTAAAGAATATAAATGCGTCCCCGGTCTGTGGCCCAGCCGGGTCGTCCCTCCCCGACAAACAGTTCATTGGCCCTGTAAATCCGGCTGAAATAGGTTTGTTTGAATTCGTTTTCATCTGTTTTAGGATTGGGATCGCGTTTTTTCCAGAAGTCCTGTTGAAAAGCTTTTCTTTCAGAATCAGGAAGATTCAGGAACACTTTTCGCTCTCTAGGAGTGATGATGTATCGGACTTTGTTGATGAATTCAGCATCCTCCGGATTCAGTTCTTTTTCCAGCTGATAGTAATGACAGGAGAAGCAGGAAAAAACAAAAAACCAGAAAAGAACAGCTTGCATCATTTCAAATGCCGGAGCACGTTTTTCTTTCATCTTGGGCATCAAGTCTTTTTATCTTTCAGAGACCTGACTTTTTTCCTGAGTTCAGGCTGGTCAGGGTTGATCTTTAATGCTTTTTCCCAAAAATTCAAAGCTTTTTGCACATGTCCTGAGTTGACGTGCTGGGAACCGAGAACCTTTAAAAATCCGGGATCATCTGCTTCTGAAAGGCGGAGTGTGTAAAGCCAGGCTCTGGAAATCGTCTCAGAAGATCTGATGTCAAATATTTCGTTTGAAGAGACCACTTCAGTGCTGTTTTTAAAAAGGCGCACTCGAACACTGTAGTGAGCCGGAGGGAATTCAATGAGAGAAATGCGTTCCATCACACTGGGTTTCTCCGGATATTCAGATAAGTTTTTGGTGAATTCGCGGTACAGTTCCCCATTTTTTAAGAAAGTGTATCTCATTTTATAAAAGCTGTCATCCCTATTATCCAATCCATGCAGTTGATAGGCCAGTATCAGCGTGTCCTGTTGGGTGAAGACCCGGTTTAGAGGAAAGTAAAGCTGATAGTCCCGGATCTGAAAGGGCCTGAGCAATTGGTTTGTGTCTTCTGTTTTTTTCACTCCATAAGACAGCAGAGGAGAGGTCATGTGTACGGGATTTTCAGGGCCCGGGATCCATACAGTCCTTTCCAAAGATGTGAACTCTTTGGAGGTTTGATTCTTTATCAGAATGGACAGTTTGAACTTACCGGGAATGATGGGAAACATGTGAATGATATTGAACGGCCTGTTTTTGATCTGGTTGATTTGGTCTTCTGTGAATTCCAGGGGAATGGTTTCTTCAAACTGATAGATGGGTCTGTCCTGCATATCTAAGACTCTGCCGTAGAGTTCCAGGCTGGTGTAGTATTTGTCCCGGTAATTTTCAATGGAAAGCCTTTCCGGCTCCAGGGCATACTGGATAAAGTTGACTCCATTGGCATCCTTTTTTGTTTTCACCAGGGAGACATTCAAAATATAATTAGTGGAGTACTCCACTTCCACTGTATCTTTGTACTCCAGAAATTTTCGCGCATAGATGTCTTGGACCCTGTTCAAGGGAACAGTCTCGATTTTATTTAAAATATATTCTGAGGACAGACTGGGCCTGGTATATGAACTCGGTCTTTCACCGGGAATCAAGGACAGGCTGGCATCAGCAAGAGAAGGTTCAATCCGCTTCAGTTTCTCATAAGCAGCGAGATGATCTGCGGGGTCTTCTTCAAATGAGGACAGCAAGCCCTGTGGGCCGTTGCTCAAAGGGCTGTAAAGCTTGTATTCGCCCTGTCCCTTATCCTGAAAGAAGAGAAGCTGAAACGCGGGAGGAAGACCTTTGTCTTCCATTCCTTGGTAGAACCAGACTTCAGTGGGATAGATTTCTGTTTTGGTCTCAAATATTTGGATGTCGTCAGGTTTCCCTAATAGGATGTGCACTCGGCCCCGGTCTGTCCTCCATCCGGGTTGGGGTGCCTCTCTTCCAAAATTTTGATCAACATACTCCATGCGGCGAAAGTGTTCCTGTTTGTATTCGTTTTCTTTTGTATGGGGATTGGGGTCCCGCTGTTTCCAGAATGCTTCCATAAACAGATCGCGTTCGCGGTCAGTTCCCAGTTTGAGAAAAACCTCTTTTTCCACCGGGGATATGATGTAAATCACATCCTTCTCCAGCCAGGTCTTGTAAGGTTCGGCAAGGTCTTTGATCCCAGATGTCCCCTGTGAGATCAAGCCTAAAAGCAGGGAAAACAGAATGGAAAGCAATCCGTATCGTTTGATCAACAAAAATCTCCTTTGCAATTGACTATCATATTTAACTTCATTATTGTGAAATCGTTACATTGGATATTATATCTTAATAATAAAAAGAGTAAACTTTGGTTAAATTGGATTTAGCTTTGCTTGAATCAACCTGACTCATTCACAAATTGCGGTCAATCATATCTTTCAAAGTGTCAAATTCTTGGGCTGAAATGTCTCCCCAGTGATAGGGAGCTGCCAGTTTGTTGTGAAGCAGAGGGTCATGGTCTTGGGTCAGTTTTTGCTCTGAAATCAGTTTTTTCCAATCTTCAGTATGCGGAACAGGAGAAAAGTAAGCCAGCCGGGGCCTCAATCCCAGGTTAAGGACCTGTTGGATGCTGTGTTTGACACTTGAGAAGGTCTGGCCGGGAATCCCGGTCATCAGATACACATTGAGATCTTTTCTAGAATAACCGGCCCTCTCCAGATTATCCGCTGCTCTCTCCAAGTCTCCTGGGCTGATTTTGGGGCAGGAGCTGTTGATGATGTCCGGGTCAAAGGTCTCCTGACTGAGAAAAAGGGAGGTGAACCGGGCTCTGTAGAACAAATCTGCGGTTTTTGAGTCGATATCCCGGATATGAAGCCCGTTAGGAGTGTGAAAAGCAGCGGGAATGTCTTCTTGAATGATGTGTTCCAGTATGGGATGAATGTGCTTTGTTTTATTGCTTAAAAGCGCATCATCGTAAAAAGCGATGTTGTGTGTACGGTGGGTGCGGGTTGTGTGGATGATTTCTTGGATCACAGCTTGGGGATCGCGCTGAATGAACCGGGGATAAAGAACAGGACCTGCGCAAAAGGAGCAGCTGAACGGGCATCCGCGGGAAGTGATGACCGGAAGAGAGTCTGTATTTCGCAGCAGATGAAAGCAAGGAAAGGGAAGGTCGTCTAAGGATTCTAACCTGGATGAGGTGTCAAACCGGTCTCCCAGAATGTCATTCAGCAGGGGAAGGATTTTTGTCTCGCCGGGTCCCTGGATGATGACATCAGCTCCGGATTCGCTTGCGGCATGTTCGGGAAGGAGAGAGGGATAAATCCCGCCCAGGACCACCGGCACATCCCCCAGTCTGCTCTTCACCATTTCCACCACTTTCTGCACGCCGGGATACCAGTAGGTCATGGTGCATGTGACAAGCACCAGGTCTGCTTTTTGGATTTGATCCAGTTCATAAGAGAAAAGCTTAAGAGGAATTCCATACCTGGAGTATTTACGGGGGACTTTTTGCAGCACGTCCGGTTTTTTGACTTCTTCTTTGGGAAAAGGCCCTCTGCCGTCCTGTTTGGTCTTAGCTGATTTGTTCAATCCGGGATGATTTCGGTCCAGACAGTCTATAAATTCGATTTGGGCTGAGGAGTGTTTTTCAATAACCGAAGCCATGTAGAGCAGGCCTAAAGGTTTCATCCAGAAGTCATAAGCGGTGAAGTCATAGACCCAGGGATTGATGAGCAGGATTTTATAGGGGGAAGATGATTTCAATGCGGGAGATTTCAACAGGCTGCTTTCCTTGGTGATCGGATGTGACGCTGGTGCGGAAGGTGGGACTCGAACCCACACGGCCTTTTGGGCCATAAACTCCTGAGGCTTACGCGTCTACCAAATTCCGCCACTTCCGCATGTCATTCAGCTTTGTCAGTCCCATTATTATAATCGCATCCAATCAAACTGTAAAGCCTGTGTCACCTGTCTTGTTCACTTGTCCCCATTTTCTGACACAGTGAGATCATCCGAATCCAGTTGATGCCTGGATCCGATTGGCATGTTTTTTGCCTATATGTTATATAAAACACAGATTATCAATAAAGCAGAGTCACTCACCGCAGCAGCTATATCGCGAATTAGGAAAAAGACACCCAAAGCGCTATAATGAAACATACAGTGATCAGACGATCCAGAGTCTTCATCCTGCTTTTCGGATTATTTATGGGATTAAATCCCTTAAATGCATTCGCACGCATTTCAGGGGATAAAATTCACCGGGATTTAGCTCTCGGATATGACTTTTCCCAAACCCTGACAGTGAAATATTTTTTTAGTAAGCAGTTTGGACTGTGGGGGGGAGTGAAGGTTCCCCTGTCCAGGCATGAAGGAAACAAAAAGGATTTCACACAACAATACGCTGACGAATTCATGAATAATGAATTTCTGGGCTTCAGTCGGGAATATTTCTACGGTCTGGGCGGAGGTGTCACCCTTTCTTTGTTCCGACAGCTCACTGTGGCCTATATTGGGATAGGGGGCATTCAGTCCATAAAATACAGGCAGTACTTGATCGAGTATTACAGAGATCATGCTTTTGAGTGGAGCCAGCAGTATTACATTGAAGACGGTAAAATTTCAGAGGTTTCCTTAGATGTCATGGGCGGGTTTTATTTCCGGTTTCAAAAAATTCTGCTTGGAGTGGGATACAGCTCCGGTACATCCAATTGGGTCCTTCATGCCGGAGCCTCTTTTTGACACATTGACAAAATCTTTTGATTTTTAAACCCCAAGGCATTAGGATAAGAAAAAACCATAAAGGAAATTCTCTGGCATCATGTTTTGGTGGCGACAGTGGCTGCACAGACTCCGGTTTTTATTCAAGAGGTGGTCTGCGGAAAAAGACCGGGAATTCCACGATCAAGTATTCCATTCCTCAGTCTCACAGCCTTTTCGATTCAGCTACACAGGGTACATCACCATCCGCCGGTTCGCAGACCTGGCTTCCCCCACTGTCCAAAAAAGCCGGAATGTTCTGGATATAGGATGCGGGACAGGGGAGATCACCTGTGAGCTGGCCTCTCGATTTCCCGATGTTTCTTTCACTGGAGTGGACCACTCCTCCTCAGGCATTGAGAAAGCCCGCAGCCACGCCCGTTCTCTGAAGCTGGACAACATCATTTTTCAGGAGGGAAGTGCTGAGACCTTCACTCCTTCCCGGGAAGTGGACCTGGTGATGATGCTGGATGCCTTTCATCATCTGGAATATCCCCGACGCTTTGTCAAACGCATGGGAGAGCACTCCTCTCATTTCTTATTGATCGAACCAAGGGGGGACTGGAAAGGAAGCTGGGACAAGACCCTGGATCTGGACTGGATGATACTGGAGCTGGATAAGATCCGGAGCCGGATTTCCTATTTGTTACAAGACACAGAACAGCCTCCTGTGAGCAGCCCAAACCAGGATTCCAGTGGAGATCCGGTGGAAAACCGTTACTCTCTGAAGGACTTTAAAAACATTTTCAAAGGATATGGTCTGGATCTGCGGGGGACGATCTCAGGATTGGATGTGTACCCACCGGAATCCAGTGATACCGGATCAATTAGGGAATTGTTCGGAGAATGGGCTTACCAGCTCTATAAAGCCATGGATGACTATCTGTATCAACACGACCAGGACTTCTGGGCCAAACACTGGGTGATCACAGCTCAGAAGGGTGTCCCGCACAGGATCCGCAAGCCATCTATGAAGCCCAAAGATATAGATATCAGCGCTTCAAAAATCCAGGGACCTTATCAAGTGGAATATCTCGCCTATGATAAGGCACACAAAACAGTCTCTGCTTCAGGCGATTTTCAGCTTCAGGTCACAGTCCGGAACACTGGTTTTTTGATTTGGTCTTCAGATGATCCCAAACGACCGGTGTTTATCAGCTATCACTGGAAGGACCGTTCCGGAAACACAGTGATCTCTGACGGAGAAAGGACCTCTTTTTCAAAAGGTGTCTCTCCTGGGGAGAAAACTTCTGTAACTCTTTTTGTCAGGGCTCCGGACAAACCGGGCCGTTACATCCTGGCTGTGGATCTGGTGTGTGAGGGTGTGACCTGGTTTTCACAAACCGGAAGTCCGTGTCTTTCTATACCTATTGGTGTCCAAAAAAGCTAAAGTCCTTGTGATTTTGTCAAATCATTTGGAGCGGTCTTCGTAATCCGGTCTTTTGGGATGAATGGGTTCCGCTTTTTTAATCAGTTTCAGAGTCTCCTGCACCGCTCTTTGAAGCTGAGGGTCCGTGCCTTTAGCCAGTGTGGTGGGATCATCCACCACTTGGATGTCAGGGGGCACCCCATATCCTTCTCTGAACCAGGTTCCATCCGGGTTGTACATCCTAAAGGAGGGAGCTGTGACCATTCCTCCGTCAATAAGAGAAGGAACTCCTGACATTCCGATCAGTCCGCCCCAGGTTCTCATTCCGATCAAGGGGCCTAAACCTGCTTTTTTGAAATAATCGGGAAAACAGTCTCCCCCGGATCCGCTCCAGCCGTTGATCAGCATGACTTTAGGTCCGAAATGAGCCACCGGAGGCCACTGCCAGTCTTTTCCATCCCGCACGGCCCAGTAAGCCAGGGGTTTTCTGTCCAGAAGCTCGATGAACCGGTCCGGTATCTGCCCTCCGCTGTTAAAGCGTTCATCAATGATCAATCCTTTTTTGTGAAACTGCGCGTTGAACTGTCTGACCAGCTCATTTTGGGCGTCCACACCCGTGCTTCTCACATAAATGTATCCCACTTTTCCGTCAGACATTTTGTCCACATACTTTCTGTTGGCTTCGATCCATCCCAGATGCCTTAGCCTTATGACCTGTCCTTGATTGAGCGTTTTCACCACGGCTTTTTTAGCTCCTTCATAGCCGGGATTGTCATTGATGGTGAGCTCGATGGTTTTTCCGGCCAGTCCCTGCAGCGCATACCAGGGGCTTTTTTTTGTGGAAAGCTTAACGCCGTTGATTTCAAGGATATAATGCCCGGGCTCGACTTTCACATTATTTTTGGTTCTGAGAAGAGGGGAGCAGACTTCAGCAAAATCCCATTCCGCTCCTTTCATGATGCTTTTGATTCGATAAAAGCCGTCACTCACTTCCCAGTTGACACCCAGATACCCGATAGCTTTTCTGGAAGCGCTTTCCAAGTCTCCTCCACCCCGGTAAGTGTGAGAGGCGTTGAGTTCAGCGATCATCTCTCCGATAATGAAGTTGAGGTCTCTTCGAGTCACCGCATTTTCCAGTAATTGTCCATACTGTTCCTTCACATGATTCCAGTCCACGCCGTGCATGTGGGGATCATAAAAATAATCTCTGACAATGCGCCAGGCATCTGTGAAGATTTGTGCCCATTCTTTAGGAGGATCCACCATCATTTCCAATTGATCAGTGGGAACAAATTTTTCCAGTTTTTGGTTGGGGGCGACAGGTATGACGGAAAGTTTTCCTCTGGCAGAAACCAGCAGATTTTTTCTGTCTGATGAGAGCATATAACCGTTCACTCCTTGAGTGATGGTTTTTTCTTCTCTGTCTTTGAAATCAAAATATTTGAGTTCATTGGTCCTTTCTCCAGAACCGCTTCGGGGATGCTGGAGATAAATGATTTTTCCAGGCACCGCACTCAGGGAACTGTAATTTCCGGCTTGTATGGGAAGCTGGGTCATTCTCTGTTCAAAACCGCCCACAGTGATTTTAACTTTGTTCTCTTCTTCTTTTTCTTCCTTTTTGTTGTTTTTCTCTTCTTCTTTTTCTTCCTTGATTTTGACTTCATCATTTTGAGGGGGGAGAGGTGTTTCGACGTCTTCTGTGAGGGGTACGGCTACCAGATTGGTGGTGTTGGGATAGACAAAAGAATTGTCCATATCACTGTAAACTGGAGAGAACGTCCGGTTAGAGAAGAAGTACAGATACTTGCCTTCAGGATCAAAAACCGGATTGAAACTGCTGTAATAATCTGTGGTGAGCTGATGCATTTGGTTGGTCTCTGTATTGTAAACAAACACAATGTTGTGTCTGTTCTCCATTCCCCGTGAATAGATCATCCATTGGCTGTCTGAAGACCAGTCCACTTTGAAGTTTTGCAGTCCTCCGTGGGTTAACCAAAGGCCTTTATCCACATGCACAGTCTTTTTCTGCTCCAAATCAAATACTTTGATCTCCTGATGACAGGTCACAAAGGCCAGCTTTTGGCTGTCCGGGGACCAGAACAGATGATAATAAAACCCTTTTTCATAGGAGGTCATGACTTTATCTTTATTTTCACTGGTGAGGTCTTTGACGATAAGCTGGTACTCGCCGGTTTGGTCGCTCCAATAGGCGACCTTTTTTCCGTCTGGCGACCAGGCGGGATATCGTTGGGCGGATCCAGAGCTTTGGGTCAGATTTTTAATCACTCCGTTTTCCTTGGGAACTGAAAAGATTTCTCCTCTGGCTTCGATGAGAACTCTTTGTCCGTCCGGAGAGATATAAGCGCTGTTCATCCGATTGGACACATTTTCAATCCGCGTTTTTAAGGTCGAGCTGTCTGTTACGATTTCAACATTGATTTCTTTGTGTTGTTCTGTATTCAAGTTTAGAAGATAAAGCTTTCCGCCTGCTTCAAAAACAATATCCTCGGGACCTATGGCCGGAAAATGGATGTCATATTCTTTAAAATGAGTGACCTGCTGGGACTCTTCACTGACCCGGTCATACACCCATATATTATATCTTTTGTTCTCCCCTCTATCCGACAGAAAGTAGAGTTTGTTTCCATGCCACATGGGCTGGGTCTCATTGACATCGCTTTGGGTGATATTTTTTGACTCTAAGCTTTCCAGGTCAAAAAGCCAGATATCCGGAGCCATGCCTCCCCGGTATCTTTTCCAGGTCCTGAAATCTCTGGATATGGGAGTGTATGCCAGTGTTTTGTTGTCTTTAGCCAGCATGCCGAATTCACCGTAGGGTACAGGCAATTTCTCAGAAAATCCACCTTTTGAAGAGACACTGTAGAACTGATTGTATCTCATCCGTCCGCTTTCTCGAGATGAGGCATACAGGATTTTCTGGCCATCAGAGGTCCAATCCATCATTCTGTCTGAAAGACCGTGATAAGTGACTCTTTGAGGCTCTCCCCCCATAAAAGGAAGCACATAGATATCCTGATTGCCGTCATAATTTCCTGTGAAAGCAATATAGAGTCCATCCGGTGAAAACCTCGGAAAGGATTCTTCTCCTTTAGGGGAGCTGAGCTTGTGAGCCAGCCCACCTTGTTTTTCTGCCACCCAAATGTCTCCGGCATAAACAAAACAGATGTGTGTGCCAGACACATCCGGATATCTCAGCATTTTTGCGTTGACTTGAGGGTACAGGTGGGTGTAAGAGACAAGTAAGAATAAAACCAAACCAAACCAAATTATATTTTTCTTGTTCATTTTTTCTCCTTTTTTAGTTGATTTGAACAATCCTTATCTATTCATAAAAAAACGGCGATGCTTTCATTATACCTTGTGAATAACTCAGGTTAAATAATTTATACGTAATCCATTGAAAAAAGGTTGATAAAGTTTTTTTAAATACCAAAATTAATAATACATGGAATGAAAATATTCTGCTAATAAAAAAACGGTTTTTGAGAACTCTGAATGCTTTCTGGTTGGGAGTTAGTTTTTTCGTATCCTTATCTCAACGCGGCGGTTTTTCTGCCGTCCTTCTGGATTATCAGAGCCGTCAGGATTGGTATTGGGAGCAACAGGTTCGCTTTCTCCCTTGCCCGAGGTCTCTATTCTCTTCGAGTCAATACCTGCTTGGTCTATCAGCCACTGCTTGACCGATTCAGCCCTCTTCTTTGATAATTCCAGGTTGTAAGATTCCGATCCT
>WJMT01000025.1 GCA_014727835.1 Candidatus Aminicenantota bacterium
ATTTCCTCCTCTTCTGTATTTGGAATAGCTCTCTTGAGTGGTCCCGTCCGCTGCGATGATGAGGGCATCGAGTCCTGATCCAACCATTTCTTGGGCATCTTTTCTTGAAAATTTGTTGAAGTTTGTGCTGGTTACAGTGCGAATGCCTTTTTGTTCAGCGTAATGAAACATTTTATATATATCTGGATTCAAAAGTGGCTCTCCCCAGCTCCAGAGAATGATGTAGATCAAATAATCTCCGGCCTCATCAATGAATTTTTTATAAGTGTGGAAGGGAAGAAGCCCCTTGCCTTTTGTTTCTGGATCGTGAGTCGGGCACACCTCACATCTCAAATTGCATAAACCTGAGGGTGAAACGTGAGCCATATAGGGGTATCCGAGCTGGAGAGAGATAGGAAACAATCTATTGGCACCGATTAAAAAAAGATTTCTAAATTTTTTCCATGAAAACGGATGTGATGTCATGGGTATGCGGTCGAATTGGAATTTGATCTGTCTTTTTGTCAGCAAATGAAATGAATTGTTTATAATAAATTCAATATCCATGAGTCTTGATCCCTTTTTTGGAGAACAGGTCCAGTGTTTTTTTTAAATATGCAAGAAGCTCATTCTTATGGTATCTTCTTTGTTTTGGATTCATGCATTTCGAGAGTTTTGTATAGTTTAAAAATATTTTTTGCAGCTCTTCAGGGGTTTGGGCTGTTAAGGCCAGCCCTTTTTCAGCCATGGTGTGAGCAAATATGAGCTGATGGTCATCCACATGTTCTCTGTAACTGAACATTCTAGGGAAAAGAATGGGAATTTTATGGTGTCTCAAACAGAGAATAACGGTTCCCATTCCTGCATGAGAAATGACCGTGTCAGCATCTGCGACCTTATTTTCCATGTCATTGTAGTTGAGAAAAGAGCAGGAGGAACAGTGTTTGGGGCGATAAAACGAATGTCCAGTCTGAATAAACGTCTTCTTAGGGAAAATTCCGGCGGCAACATATTGGTCCACAATTTTGATGAGCCGGTTGAAGGGGCGTTTTTCTGCTCCCACAGTCACAAACAGTTTCAAATGACTTGTCCCTTGTAGACCGCTTTTTTATAAGAAGCTGCCAGTTGAGGCCACTGCACAATGAAAACATCTGAGAATAAATATACTAATTTTCCAGTCAGGGAAAGACGGTGGATCCGTGCCATAGATTCGATATAGATTGTTTTCACAAAAAAGAGCTTACCAAGAATGAAAAACGGAACACAAATCCCTGCCCCCGTTGATATGAGAACAGCTGGTTTCTCTTTGGATAAGACTCTGATCGCCAGAATGAAATTACGGAAAAAATTCACAACATTCCGATTTGTGGGGAAATACCCGTGATAGAAAATTTGCTTTTTCAAAAGCACTTTGGTGTCACAAGAGGGAAAAGAGACCCAAAAATGTTTGAATTGGCTCCACAGGGAATTGAGACTCAGGAGCTCGGAAAAATGTCCACCGGATGAAGCGATCAAGCCGATTTTCATTTCAATTCATCCAATGACTCAAATCTTTTTTGATGAGTCCAGCTAATTTTTGAATATCTTCCTCATACTCAGCTGTCAAGATTTTTTTATATTCAATGGGAAGTTCCGGTTTGCTGAAAATTTTTTCCCCCAGATAATACCTGATATCCCTTCTCACTGCAAATGGCAGCAGGTGCTTGAAATAAGACCTCCATTTGTTGGGCTTTAGAATCATTTTATTTATCAGGGATGCTGCTTTGTTCTTGGGAAGACCTCCGGTATTGAAAAGTTTTGTGTGCACATTTTTTATTTCCCGCGCCCCTAAAAATCGAAAGATTTCATTGGTTTTTTCTTCTGATGAGTTGATGAATTCTTCAAACAGAATAACCTTCACATTTGAAAAATGATGAAGAAAAGATTTGACTTGGCGATAGTACTTACCAAAACCGATATAGTCATAACTGGGAGTGTATCTTTGTTTCAACCGGTCAAGGATATTTTTTTGTTCAATAGAATCAAGAAAGGGAAGGAATTCATAACCCTGTGCGTGTTTGGTCCAATAATGAGACCAGGCTCTCTGAATCGGATTCCTGAGTAAAATGATGATTTTTAAGGAATCAAAATCATCTCCATAACATCTTTTGATATTCTGGATCACAGTCTGATGGGCATAAAGATACCAGGTAGAACCTTCTCCGAGGATTTGGTTTTTTCTCGCTTTTTTAAATAGCTGTTTGTACTCCTCAAGATTTTTGATGATGAAATCTGTTTTGACTTGACTGTTTTCACTTGTGAATTGGAAATAATCCGATTGATTCCAACAGCAGAAAAACATGGGTTCTTTTTCTCGGGGCATAAAGATTTGGGGATTGTTTTTCAGCAAAGAGTAAAGGGCTGTGGTTCCTGATCGGGCTGCTCCCACTACTAAGAAATCCGGGAGTTGACCAAGCTCTTTTTTATCGGACTGCATTTGATTTGGGGAGTTTTTAAAAATACAGCAAAAAAAAAGGGATATCAAGAAAAACTTCAATCACAATCAGGACCCACTCAAAAAGAAAAGTGAATTTTTACAGCAGTCCCCTCCTCAATGTCCATTTTCATTTCCCCTCTGAGTTGGGACACAAGGTCATGGACCAAATTCATTCCTAGGGAGTCTTTGAGTTTCTTTGTGTAATTTTCTGGCAGACCTATCCCATTATCTCTGACCAATAACTCTGCCGTCTTATTTTTTTTCTTTAGCGCCACATGGACTTTCTTTTGCTGAGAACTGATATCATTGAACAGGCTTTGTTCAGGAAATGCATGCTTGAAAGAATTGGATATCAATTCATTTGTGATCAGCCCCAGAGGGATGCTCTGTTTGATATCCAGATAGAGCTCATCCAAGTCCAAGTCCAGCTTGATGTCCCGTTTGGAGGACTCATGGATGGACATCAGATGCACGGCCAGTGTTTCAATGTAGTCTGAAAAATTGATTTTTTCCAATGAGCTGGACCTGTACAAGCGGTCATGCACCAGAGCCATGGCTTTTATCCGGCTTCTGCACTGGTAAAATTTCTGTTGAATGCTTTGGTCTTTAATGGTTTTGGCCTGAAGGTTTAAGAGGCTGGAAATGATTTGCATGTTGTTTTTCACTCGGTGATGGATTTCTTTGAGAAGGATTTCTTTTTCTTTGAGGGATTTGGTTATCTGTCCTTGTTTTTGAAGTTGTCTTTTCAGCTCCAGATTTTCTTTTTTGAGTTTATCTAGATTTTGCTGGATTTTGTCTTTGCTGAATTGAGTCTTTTTTGACATGATGAGTGTTGGATATGGAGTTCCCTATGCACTGGTCATGGTTTTATGATTATAAGGCTATAATATGTTTAGTCAATAAAAATTTCCTGATAAGTTGAACCGAATGGTGGGCGGTACTGGATTCGAACCAGTGACCCTCGGCTTGTAAGGCCGGCACTCTTCCGCTGAGCTAACCGCCCTGTTTTTTGAAGCTGGCCGCTCTTAAGTTAGAAAATAGCAATCATTTTGTCAAGACAGGGGTCTGAGAAGAGTGCGTGTTTCTATGGCAGTGCTATTGACATAAGAACAGTCATATGTTAACTTTATTGAACTCTCCATTGAGATAAAAAAAATATATTAAGGTAAGGTAAGAAAGATGTTTGCTGTGATTAAAACTGGAGGAAAACAGTACAGAACTCAAGAAGGTGATGTGCTCCATATAGAGAAACTGAATAAGAAAAAAGGACAAGAAATATCATTTGATGAAGTCCTGCTTATTGAAGACAATGGGAAAGCATTGATTGGGACCCCTCTGGTCAAAGACGCTGTGGTCAAAGGTGTGGTCCTGGATAACATTAAAGACAAAAAGATCGTTGTCTTTAAGAAAAAAAGAAGAAAACGATATAAAAAGAAAAGGGGCCACAGACAGCCTTTAACTAAAGTGAAGATCGAAGAGATCGTGTACGGAAAAAAGAGTTCAAAAAAGGAACCCACAAAGACCAAATCCAAAGCAAAACCTGACAAAAAGCCCGCAGCGGCAAAGACTAAAAAAAAGAGCAGTCCCAAAAAGTCAGCCCCTAAAAAGAAAACAACAGCTCAAAAAGCCAAGCAAACAAAAACGGGAACGGCTTCCCAGAAAAAAAGCAAGCCCAAGAGATCTCAGAAGACCTCTTCAAAGCCCAAAAAAAAGGCGAAATCAACGGCTGCTTCTAAAAAGAAGTCCTCATCAGCAAAGAAGGAGTAAACCATGGCTCATAAGAAATCAGGCGGATCAGCAAAAAACGGACGCGACAGCATATCCAAAAGACTTGGAGTGAAAAGGTCCGCAGGCCAATTTGTCAAAGCCGGCTCTATTATAGTCCGGCAGCGCGGAACTCCATTCAAACCAGGCATGAACGTGGGCAGGGGAAAAGACGACACCCTTTTTGCAAAGATTTCAGGAAATGTCAATTTTGAAACCAAAGCCAAACGAAAAATCGTTTCCGTACACCCTTCTTAGGAGGTTTTGTCCTCTATAATATGTTTGCGGACCAGGCGAAAGTCATTCTTTTTGCAGGAAAAGGGGGAAACGGCTGTGTGAGTTTTCGCAGGGAGAGCCATGTCCCTAAAGGCGGTCCGGACGGAGGAAAGGGAGGAGATGGAGGAAGCATCTATTTTGTTTCTGATGAACGGGTTCGTTCCTTGAGCTATTTCCGCTCCCATTCCGTGATCAAAGCTGAGAGAGGACGCCATGGTCAAGGTTCAAACTGCAATGGCAAAAAAGGAGAGGATCTCTTCCTGAAAATACCAGTTGGGACCATCATCAGGAATAAAGGTCAAATGCTGTTTGATTTCGTGAAGCCGGGACAAAAGTTTCTAGTTGCTAAAGGAGGAAAAGGCGGAAGAGGAAACTCATCTTTTGTCTCCTCAACAAACCAGGCGCCTCAAAAATATGAAGAGGGAACAGAGGGAGAGGAAACAGAAATCATTTTGGAACTCAAGCTGATCGCAGATGTGGGTTTAGTGGGATTTCCCAATGTGGGGAAGTCAACATTGATTTCTAAGATCTCAGCTGCCAAGCCGGTCATCGCTGATTATCCCTTCACCACCATTGCCCCCAATTTGGGCGTGGTTGACACAGATGAGTTCCATAGTTTTGTGGTGGCAGACATTCCCGGCTTGATAGAAGGAGCACACCAGGGACACGGGTTGGGTATCCAATTTCTGAAACACATTGAACGAACCAGGTTGATCATTCATCTGGTGGATGTTTCTCCTTACAGTCAGAGACATCCTGTGAATGATTATTTCACAGTAAGGAATGAACTGAAGGAATTTAAGGAGAGCTTACTGGGGCGTCCTCAGATACTGGTGGCAAACAAAATTGATCTTTTGGGGGAAAACAAACAGCGATTGGAGGTGTTAAAGGATTTTGCCACTCGTGAGCAAATTCCTTTTATTGCAATTTCTGCAATCAAAAGCAAGGGACTAAAAAAGTTAATTTCTGAAGTGGATTCCAGGCTTAAGGATTTGAAAAAACATCATAAACAGTCTTATGCATAATAAAAAGATAGGCCTGTTAGGGGGTACGTTCAATCCCGTTCATTATGGTCACCTCAAAGCTGCCCAGCAGGTTATTGAAAGATTTCATCTCCATAAAATCCTCTTTGTCCCTTCTTATGACCCCCCTCACAAAACAAAAAAACACATCATATCCCCGGCTCACAGATACCACATGGTGAAGTTAGCCGTTTCTGATTATCCCTCTTTTGAACCCTCCCGTATTGAAATCGATGCCAAGGAAAAATCTTACTCCATTGTCACTTTGCAAAAAATAAAAAAATCAAATCCTGAGAGCCGAATATTTTTCATCCTCGGGGTGGATGCTTTTTTAGAAATCGAAACCTGGAAAGACTATAAAGATTTGCTGGAGAGCTGTTCTTTTATTGTGATCAGCAGGCCCGGTTATGACCTTAAGGATGCAAAAGAGATCATAGGAGGAAAATTCCAAACGAAAATGCTTGAAGTCAGTTCGGACGTTGGAGAACAGAGTCTTGAACAGGCAGAATTTTTTCTTCTGCATATGAAATCTTTAGATTTGGCTTCTTCGGATATCAGGGAAAGGTCTCACAAGGGAAAATCCATTCATGGGATGGTTCCAAAAGAGGTTGAAAATTATATAAAGGAGAACAGACTTTATTCATGAAGCAAGGAAAGAAAAACAACAACAAGATGAGCAAAAAAACTCTGCCCAGGGAGATCAAATTGTCTATAAAGGCCGGCAAAGAAAAGAAAGGGGAAGACATCGTTGTCATCCGTTTGAAAGAGATCTCTTCATTTACTGATTATTTTATTATCATGCACGGAAATTCAGAACGACAAAATCTGGCTATTTATGAGAACATAGAGACACAGTTAAAGGAGCAGGACGTGTTCCCTCTCCATGTTGAAGGAAAAGACAATGCCAAATGGATACTGATGGATTACGGAAGTTTCATTCTTCATATATTCTCCAAAAAAACCAGAGAGTATTATTCACTTGAAAATCTTTGGGGAGATGGTCCAAAACTCATTTACTAAAGAGGTTGACATTTCACCCATTACCCATTATTTTTTTATAAAATTCTTGTTGGGAACTGTAAGAATTTAGATATGAGACTTAAGATTTTGTGGCCGGGAAAAACCAAAAGCAAGCAAATCAAGGATTTGCAGGATTTATATATCCAAAAAATCAGCCATCTATCCAAATTCAGATTGATAGAAACCAGGGCTTCCAAAGGAATCGATGAAAAAAATCGTCATAAGATACTTAAAATCGAATCAGAAGGTCTTGAAAAATATTTTAACAGAGACTATATTATCTGTCTGTCAAATAATGGAAAGGAAATCGATTCACGAGAAATGGCTCAAATGCTGAGGGAAAAAGAGATGCATTTTCCTTATTCGGTGACTTTTGTAGCGGGAGGATTTTTAGGGTTGAGCAGGCAAGTATTAGACCAAGCCCATTTTGTTCTTTCTCTATCACGGATGACTTTTTCTCATGAATTGATCAGAATCCTGCTTTTAGAACAAATATACAGGTCATTGACCATCATGAAAGGAAAAAATTACGCAAAATAAAGGGGGAAGGCTTGAATCAAAAACAAAAAGATCGGCTCAAAAAAAAACTTCTGAAAGAAAAAGAAGAAATTTTGAAGAAAATGTCGGAAATCAGGAGTGAAGGAAAGGAAATTGAACCAGGTATTGCCCAGGACGCCGGGGACAAAGCAGAGAGCTCTTATGCAAAGGAGTTTTTGTTTGAACTTTCGGATACAGAGAGGGAACTGTTGATACAGATCGATAATGCCTTAAAAAAGATTGATAAAGATGACTTTGGAGTGTGTGAAATGTGCCAAAAGGATATCTCCAGCAAACGATTGAATGCGGTTCCTTGGGCCCTTTACTGCATCAACTGTCAAGAGAAAGAGGAAAGAAAATCATATTGAACCCCAAAAGTCATGCCTCCTCTTCGATTTTAAAAACCCTGGAGCTTATATTTTTTCCTTCTTACTGTAAGCTCTGCCACAAACTGTTGGATTCCCCTGGGGAGACAGTGGTTTGCCGCACTTGTCTCGAAGAATTGAAATTTCACAGAGCGTCTTATTGTCTTTGCTGCGGGAAATTTTTTGACACTTATGGCCAACCTCATCTCTGTTACAAATGCCTTGAAAAAAAACCTGATATTTCCATTCACCGTTCATGTCATTTGTACAGAGGCAAATTAAAAGATCTCATTTTGCTATTTAAGTATCAGAAATATAAAGTACTCAGAAAAGAGCTGGCCGCTTACATGAACAAAAGTCTTGCTCATGATGAAGCTCTCTGGTGGAATTTGGATGCAGTGCTGCCGATTCCTTTACATAAAAAAAGAGAAAGACAAAGGGGATTCAATCAGTCCTTTGAACTGGCTCTGTTTCTAGGGGAATCAAAGGGGCTTCCGATTCTTCAAGGAGTACTGGTGAAGAAAACCAATGTTCCTCCTCAAACCTCTCTGACTGCAGAAAAGAGGAAAACAAACAATCAAGGAGCCTATGAAGTCAGCTGCCCAGAAAAAATCAAGGATCAAGTCCTGCTTCTGGTGGATGATGTTTACACCACCGGTGCAACCCTCAAGGAATGCGCTTCTGTTTTAATGAAGGCTGGAGCCCGAGAGGTCAGGGCTGTGACTTTGGCTCAAGCCCCCTAACCTGGTTATTCATCAAAAAAAAAGCCCGGCCTTTGAAAGGCCGGGCATCAAGTCTGTCTTTGTTTGTAACTAGGATCTTATTTCTTGGATTTAGACTTTTTGACTGCAACTTTTGTCTTTTCCGGCTTGAGGATCTTTACACTTCTTGGCTTCAGTTCCGGCTTTTTGGGCATGTGGATTCTCAGTACACCGTTGTCATGTTCCGCTTTGATTTTTTCCTGGTCTATATAGTGAGGAAGTGAAAAAGACCTGTAAAGTGAACCATATGAACGTTCGATCCGGTGATAGTTTTCTTCATTGGTCTCTTCCTCTAATTTTCTTTCGCCATGAAGGGTGAGAGAATTGTCTTCAATTTTAACTTCGATATCTTCTTCCTTGATTCCAGGAATTTCCGCGTTCAGGACCAATTCGCTTTCTGTTTCATAAATATCTACCGAAGGAGCCCATGTGCCGCCAAAAAGGTCTCTTTCCTCGCCTTTGAAGGTGTCGTCAAAAAGCCTGTTCATCTTTTCTCTTAGAGTCATCATGTCTCTAAAAGGATCCCATCTGATTAAGGCCATTTTGTACCTCCTTGTCAATATTTGAGTTCATCTATAATATAATATATGAGTGTGAGTTTGTCAAGTATAACCATAAAAAATTTTAAAAATTCGGTTTTACCAGACAAACAGATGTCACCGGGATCCTTCAATGAGGAGAGTGGTCTCTCCTTTCAAGGTCAAAGATGAGATGTTTTTCAGTATGTCTTGGCTCGTTCCTCTGACGAACTGTTCGTATACTTTTGTCATCTCTCTGGCGATCACCATGTTTCTTGGCCCCAGGACTTCATTGATCAGCTCCACAAAAGAGGGGATTTTTCTGGTCGGCAGATAGAAAATCAAGGTAGACGGTTCATTCTTGAGTGAGGACAACAGTTTTTTTGATGCTGTCTTTTTAACGGGAGGGAAACCTAAAAAAAGAAACCGATGAGAGGGAAGGCCAGAAACAGGAAGAGCTGCAGTCAGGGCTGATGGACCGGGAATAGGAACGATCTTGATTTGGTGTTTGAGCGCTTCTCTGATTAAGGGATACCCTGGATCTGACAGTCCCGGAGTCCCTGCATCAGATACCAGAGCAATGATTTTTCCCTGTTTCAAAAGATTGATGATCAGAGGAATTTTTTGTTTTTCTCTGGGGTGATAGTAGCTGATCAGTCTTTTTTTAATATGATAATGGTTCATAAGCTTGATGGTTTCTCTGGTGTCTTCGCAAGCCACCGCGTCTGCTTTTTTCAAAATTTCTAATGCCCTGAAGGTCAGGTCTTTTAAATTCCCAATAGGAGTAGCCACCAGATAGAGAGTTCCTTTTTGTGTTGGATTCATCATAGGTTTGAGTTATTTTCCCCAGTCATAAGGGAAAAGAAAATCATGTCCCACAGTCCGAGTTGAAATCTTGGGAATAGGGGGAAGTTTTCTTTTGAACTCAGACTTTTTGATCATCGCGACAACCTTATTCACTGTTTTTTCGGAAAATCCCAGGGAGAGGACTTCTTTTTTTGGTTTTCGGAGATCCACTATTTGATACAAAATCTGATCTATTTTTTCATAGTCGATTCCGATTTCTTTCTCATCAGTTTGACCTGGCCAGAATCCGGCAGAAGGGGATTTCCGGATGATTTCCGGGGGGACATTCAAGTGTTTTCCGAGTTCCCGGACTTGAGTTTTGTACAGATCTCCTATTGGGTTGATGCCGCTGGCCATATCTCCATGAATGGTTCCATATCCAAGAAGCAGTTCCGTCTTATTGCTTGTTCCAATAACCATGGCCTTTTCTCTGGAGGAGAAGTCATATAAAATCGACATCCGTTCTCTGGCCATTTTATTTCCTTTAAGGATTTTATTATTGGTGGGATGCTGAGAATAGTACACATCAACCATAGGCTGGATGTTGATTTTTTTTGATCTGATTCCCAGTGCCTTTATGACATTTTCAGCATCTTGAACGTCTTTCGCAAATCTGTCTCCATAAGGCAGGACCAGGGCCAAAACATTTTGAGCTCCCAGCGCCTTTTGACATAAACAAGAGGTCACAGAGGAATCCAATCCGCCTGAAAGTCCCACCACTGCTTTTTGGAAATTGAATTTTTCCAGTTCTTCTTTGATGAATTTTACGAGCAGTTTTTTGACAAAAGAAGGATTAATCTTCATTTTCAAAAATGACCTTGTTGAGACTTCGAAGAATCACCTCGGGTTTGTTATCTCTTTTGTAAAAGAGCTTTTGTCGAGCATTCCTGAGTTCATTCATATCAAGGGTGCTGACTAGAAAATCTTCATCTACAGAGCTGGCTTTGGCTAGGAGTTCTCCTTCCGGGTTGAAAATGAACGATCCTCCGGCAAAAGACTTGCCATCTTCATATCCCACTCGATTGCAGTAGATAAGAAAAACTGTAGAGAAGCGCGAGACAGTCTCTCCCATCAATTCCCACATATGAGAAGACGAATAACCGGATTTTTCTCCCATCCCTCTTCCAGGCGCTGCGCTCAAGACAATGATTATATCGGCTCCTTGAGAAAACAGAGCATAATCAGCCCCGTAATTGAGAAAATCATAACAGATCAAAAGTCCTGTCTTTCCAAATGGAGTTTGAAAGACAGAAAACTTTTTACCTTGAGAAAAAAATTTGGCTTCTTCAAACATGCCATAAGTAGGGAGAAAGACTTTCCTGTGGATGTGAAGAAGATTTCCTTTTGAAAAATAGGCTGCAGAGTTGAAATAGTTGCCTTTTTCTCTTTCTTCTACAAAACCTAGAACAATGGAAATATCCCTGCTTATCATCTTGAACTGATCAAACCATTTGTTTTTTTCAGGAATTATGGCTGTTTCAGGAACGAGATCTCTCAATGTGTATCCGGTGAGGCTTAATTCAGGAAATATAATGAGATCAATATTGTTTTGTATTGCTTTATCGATGAATCGGAGGTGGATGCTGAAATTTTTCTCGATGTCCTGAAGTACAGGTGAGGTCTGAACTAAAGCGATTTTCATATGAAAAATCTATCATATATCAAGAGTGTTTTCAATTTTTGAGTTTTTTTTGTCATTCTTATATTGTAAAATTGTGGGGGAGTTTGCTTTGCTTCAGGATTTTATTATATAAAGTAATGAACAAGAAAAATAAGAAAAATGGATAACGCAATGAATCGGTTCATAATCGGGATCCGAGCTGTGTCATGAATCACATCGGATATTATTTGAAACAAATCTATTTTGATAACAAAGATGGAGTCTTGAGTTTTCGCCGAGGAAACATCCAAAAATATCTTTTTTTTAAAGATAAGAAGCTCATCTATGCAAAGACCAACCAGACCAAAGAATTAATCGGCGAAGTGTTATTCCGTCTAGGAAAACTTTCCAAGGAGAATTATTCCAAAATAGACAAGTTTATCGAACCCAAAAAATCTATTGGTGAAATCTTGATCTCCCATAAACTCATATCTAAAAAGGATCTTATTTATGGATTGAAGTATCAGATGAGAGAGATCACTCTCAATTTGTTTCCTGTGTTTGATGGAAAATTTGAGTTCAAGGAAAAAAAAGAATACCATGCGGACGAATTTGATATTGAAATCGAAATACCGGATTTGATTGAAGATGGAATCAGGCGCATGAAGTACCAAAAAAACCTGAGTGATTTGATGGAGAAGAAAGTTTTCAGGCAGAAATACAAAGACTTTTTCCTTCGGCTGACTGAGGAAGAAAAAGAAGTTTTGGAGGCTGTGGATGGACAAAAAACCAGCAATGAGATCCTGAAATCTTCAGATTTGAATCCTCCTTCTTTTTGGAAAAGCATTTATCTCCTCTATTGTTTGGGAGCGATCGATACAGATGATGAAAAACACGAGTATGATCGAGAAGCTGAAAAAAAAGAGGATTCTGATAACTCTGATACCGAGGAACCAAAGATCAGGGATGTTCTCAACTTCTATACCAAAATCGGGTCAATGAGCTATTATGAAATCTTAGGTGTTTCTGAGAGTGCGTCCACTAAGGAAATAAAAAAAGCTTATTTTCAATCAGCCAGACAGTATCATCCAGATTTGTTCAGCAGAGATTTGCCCAAGGAGATCAGAGAGAAAATCAATGATGTTTTTGATAAAATCACCAAGTGCTATCATACTCTGATTGATTCTGAAAAACGAAAGAAATACGATGAAGATGCCCAGCAGCCAGAAGAAATCAAAGAGGAGCAAAAGCCGGGTCAAGAAGCAGAAGTCCGATATCGTCAGGGGAAGAAACTCTATGACCAAGGACAATACGGAAAAGCGATTGCTTATCTCCAGGCGGCCATAAGGCTGAGAAAGGATAAGGCGGCTTATTATCTTCTGCTTGCTCTGGCTCAGTCCAAAACCAGCGCTTACCAGAAAGAAGCAGAATCCAATTTTAAGAAAGCTATCAGTCTGGAGCCATGGAATACCGAGGGATATGTGGGATTGGGGCTTT
Source organism: Candidatus Aminicenantota bacterium (assembly GCA_014727835.1). Taxonomy (GTDB): domain Bacteria; phylum Acidobacteriota; class Aminicenantia; order Aminicenantales; family Aminicenantaceae; genus WJMT01. Next base: position 12,662 of record WJMT01000025.1, read on the forward strand.
TGTATAAAAAGGCCTCTTTAAAAGTGAAGGCAACCAATCAGTTAAAGAAGGCCTTAGAATTGGATTCTGACCATAAAGTGGCGAGAAAAGCTTTGATGGGCATTGAGGGAAAAAAAGACAAGTCAGCTCTGCAAAACATTCTCGGTTTTTTAAAAAAGAAAATATAAGCTGAGATTTACGGAACGATATCTTATCCAATACCTAATTTATTCTTGATTTCTTCAATCAGGGCTTTGAATTTTTCAAGTTCCTGTTTTTGTTCTTCCTGGAGCTGGTTAACGGTTTCCTGGAGAGATTTGATCTGCTTTCTCATCTCTTTGACTTCCTCTTTTTCTTCATCGGTCAGGTCCTCTTCATTTTTCTCTCCGAATTTTTCATTAAAATTGTCGGTCAATGTCTCCAGTTCTTCGGCTTTAGCAGCTAGTTCTTTGACTTTTTCATTGTATGAGGACTTTGTGCTGAAATAAAGACCTTCTGCGAGCTTCATGGCTTTTTCAGAGTTGGCTTTGGAAAGGAAGCTGGCATAAAGCAGATATTCCACGGCTTCATCGGTCACACTGGGGTCTTGTTTTGCGTTTGCAGCCTGGATTAGACCGATGTTGTAAGCGACTTCACCGCTTTTTTGTTTGGAGAAAGCCTGTTTGTAATACTTCAGCGCTTGGTCTTTATTTCCGCTTCGGTGTAGAGATTTGGCATAAAAAGAAGTGGTGGCAAAAGTGTTCATCACTTCATTGGCGGTTTTGAAAGCTTTGGCTGCATCACTGTACTGTTTTTTATCATACAGTTTTTTTCCGAGAGCAGCCAGTTTGGATATGATTTGTTTGTTTTTCAGTATATTGAAGGAAGAAATGTAATTGTCAATGGCTCCCTTGAAATTGCCGGCTTTTTCCATGGCTTGGGCTTGAGTGTAATAACCGGCTCCGATCATTTGATCCCAGGCATTGGCGCTGTTTGAATCCGGGGCATTGTTTTTGGCAGATTCTGCCACTTGGACCACCTGTGCACCATAGGAGGCGGCTTTGTTCAGGTTTTGCCCCTGACTCGTCATGATTGAAGCCAGATGGATCAAAACCTGGCATTTGGATTGGTCGTCCAAACCCCCGAGCTCCAGAGCTTTTTCTCCGTACTTGATGGTTTCCGAGGGAGATTTCCCCTCATAGGGAAGAATGCACAGAGTTGCATAGGCAAAATTTTCATTTTCTTGGCCTGTTCCTCCGTATTGGGAAACCCATTCCTTGAGAAGCGAGGCTCTCTGATTCACATCTGATGCGGTCATAGCCTTTATGTATTCTTCCTTGGCGGTCGAGTTTTGAGCAGGCAGTAAACTGCATAAAAACAAACCCAGTATAATAGAAGTGAGAACGGTCTTTTTCATTGTCTTTTTCTCCTTGAAATTTTTTGCATCATAGTCCTTCACAAAAAAAAAGTCAAATCATATTCAGATTAAAAAATAAACTTCAGTCCAATAAAATATCATAGCAGATAAGCCTCTATAATAAAAGTGAACCGCATATCTATTCATAAGAACTTCCGGTCCTTGTAATTCGTTTCAATCAGTATTACGCATGTTCATGTTTCTATGTTTACAGATGGGCTGGTTTAGACTTTTTAAGGGCAATCCTATAAAATGATTTTATGCAAAAAAAAGCATCTGATTTCCAAGTGCTTTTTCAAAATAGAGTCGGAGCCCGGTTGAGAAAAAATGTTCCTCTGCATCAATATTCAAACTTTCGAATTGGGGGGAAGGCAGATTACTTTTTTTTGGCGACTTCCTCAAAACAACTGGCAGATGCCGTAATTCTGGCTGAAAAGCTAGCTGTTCCTTACCGGATCATCGGAGGTGGCTTCAATGTATTGTTTGACGATGATGGATATAGAGGTTTGATCATAAAGAATGATGCCAAAGGGATTGAGAAATTAAGTTCCAATGAAATCAGAGTTTTATCTGGAACCGATTTGAAACATCTGGTCTGTTTTTGTATAGAGGAAGGATTGGGCCGTATCGAGTTTTTAGCGGGAATACCCGGGACAGTTGGGGGAGCTGTCTGCGGAAATGCGGGTGCTTTTGGGAAGAGTGTGGGAGACATTTTTAAAAGTGCGGAAATATTAAAAACAAACGGCCAAAAGGTTGAGATTGGAGTCCACGACATGGGTTTTCGATACAGATGGAGTCTTTTGAAAGAGGCACCTTTTGTTTTGTTGAAGGCTGTGTTGGCTCTGGAAAAGGAAAATCCTGAGTCTATAAAAAACAAGGTCGAATCCAATATTAAGAAGAGAGAAAACAAACATCCTCCGTGGAGTGCAGCCTGTGCTGGAAGCTATTTCAAGAATCCACCTTCAGAAAAAGGAGATAAAATCGCAGCGGGATTTCTTTTGGATAAGGTGGGAGCCAGAAGCTTGAAAAGAGGAGATGCTGCGGTTTACAAAGGCCACTCGAATTTTTTGATCAACACAGGAAGGGCCAGTTCAAAAGATGTCAGGGCTTTGGCTTCAGAGCTCAAACAACGGGTGAAAAAAAGATTTGGCATAGCTTTGGAAGAGGAAGTGGTGTTTATTCCAGCAGATCCCGCATCCGGTTGATCTTTTTTTTGGGCAATCTTTCTTCCTTATCTGCGAGATTCAATGCCTGGAGAGAAAGAGCTTTGTAAATCTTGAGAATGGACGGATGCTTCTGAAGACTTTTCAGGTTTGATTTCAGAGTCTCAAGATCTCCCCTGGATACAGGGCCGGTCAAAGATCCGGAGAGGGTATTTTTTTCGATATTGCGAAGAGTCCCCTCTACTAAAGGGAGAAGAATTTTATTCTGGAGGTTTTTGTCGATCTCTGTTTTTCTCAAAAGGTGTCCAGCCATCTCCAAAAGCACCACAAAATGATTGGAGGCCAGGGTGCATGCGGTGTGATAAAGGGGTTTTTTGTCTGGCTGGAGCATAAAGCTGTGACCCCCAAGTTGTTTCACCATCTTTCGGGCTGTTTTTTGTGCAGTTTCCATGCCCTCCACACCAAAGTAAATGTGATGAAAAAGATCTGTTCGGCGCCCTTTTTTCGGGAAGCTCTGTACAGGATGGATAGAAGCTGTAAGGGCTCCTGTTTTTTGGAGTGGATCAAGAATTTGGCTGGACAAAAGACCGGAGCAGTGGAAAACGAACTTATTTTGAAAGCTCAGTGAGGACAATTCAGTGACCACATCTTTGATCTGGTCATCAGGAACACAAAGGATGATGATTTCAGCGTTTTTTGCCGCTCGCTTGTTGTCAGTAAAGGGAACGCCCTCACCGATAATCTTTATGCTCTTTTTCGCAGAAGAAAGGGATTGACAGGAGGCTGAAATGATATGATAATCTTTTGTCGATAAAGCATATCCTAGGTGTGTCCCCAGTCTTCCGGCTCCGATGATAGCCACTTTGTTCATTTTTTTTTCTCAAATATTTTTGACCAGAATTGAACCTCAAGGGGGGAAGGAGGCTCCACATTTTTTTCCAGTTCCCTTATTTTTCTATACTGTTTCAAGGCCCTTTTCAATTGTTTATGAAATTCGTCACACTTTAGGCTTTTGGCCTTCTTTGATTTTGCGTACTCTATGATCTCTCTGTCTGAACTCACCACAAAAAACTGCCTGAGGTCAGTTTCTTTTGAAATGATCTTTTTTGCGATCAGATCAGCATCCTGTCCAATGTCGGGATAATGCAGATAAAAAGCTGTCCCATTGAAATCCTGCTGAGAGATGGCTGAATCCGGGGGGCCGTCAAAAACCACCTCCACTCTTGTTTTTTTGACTTTGTGAAAGATGAAAAGTTCTGATATCAGCTCCCTTCTGCTGGCAGGAGATCTGATGTCAAGATGGGGAAGATAACCGATCAGGTTGTTCCCGTCTATGAGATAGGGCATAAATGGCCTGCTGAGATGTCTTCCTAATTTAGGGGAGAGAGTGAGTTTCCCCTGGTTTCAAAATGATGACCTCTGCTTTGTCTCCCACCTGTTTTTTGAATTCTTCAGGATCCGCATCCACAAGGGGGAAAGTGTCATAATGAATGGGGATGACTTTTTTTGTCTGAGTGAACTCAACAGCTTTGGCTGCTGAATGGATACCCATGGTGTATCTATCTCCAATAGGAAGGAAGCTCAAATCCGGGAGGAAGAATTCAGCGATCAGTTTCATGTCATAGGTCAGAGCAGTGTCTCCGGCATGATAGAGAGTCTTGTTGTCCATTTCAACAACCACACCCGCAGGATCTCCTTGCTCGCAAGAATGAAGGGCTTGGACCATGTGGACCTTGACTCCTTTTACCTCAACAGTTCCACCGATGTTCATTCCTTCGGCAGTGATGCCTTCTGCTTCGGCCATAACAGCGATTTCGTGGATTCCCACAAGAGTAGCTCCGGTTTTTTTACAGATGGGAAAGGCATCGCCCAGATGGTCTGAGTGGTCATGGGTGACAATAACGATATCAGCTTCTGTGACTTGCTCCGGAGAGGTCACAGCCGCTGGATTTTCAGATAAAAAAGGATCGATGTAAATGGTTTTTGTTCCTTTTATTTTAACTGCAGAATGTCCTAACCATGTGATTTGCATTTGATTCCTCCTAAATAGATGTTGTTAATGATTATTATTATAAAGGTTCTGAATGAAGGAATGCAAAGACCAAAACCTGAATTATGAGATATGGTGAAATTTTTTTATCCGGGGGGCCATGTCATTCTGCGGCCGCCGAAAAGGTGCAAATGGATGTGAAAGACTTCTTGACCGGAATCTTTTCCGGTATTAAGAACGATCCGGTACCCTTTTTTGCCGATTTTCTTTTCTGAGGCGATTTTTCTTGCTGTCAGCATAAGGTGGCTCAGAATCTCTTTTTGGTCCTTGGGGATTTCATTCAAAGATGCAAAATGCTGTTTCGGGATCAGAAGGATATGGACCGGAGCTTTGGGGTTTATGTCCTCAAAAGCAAGGATGTCATCGTCTTCATAGACCTTTTCTGCAGGGATCTCATTGTTGACAATCTTACAAAAAATACAGTCTTTCATGTCTCCTCCTTTTTTGCATCATTCTTTTTTTATTCTTTTGATATCAGCTCCGAGAGAATTGAGTTTTCTTTCCAGGTTTTCATATCCTCTGTCCAGGTGGTGTGCTTCAGTGATGGTCGTTTCTCCACTTGCGATCAATCCTGCCAGGATCAAAGAGGCAGAAGCTCTGAGGTCTGTGGCTGTGGTTTCAGCACCGGAAAGAGGAGTTTTTCCTTTGACCACGGCTTTATCTCCGGATACTTCGATATTGGCTCCCAGCCGGAGAAGCTCATTGATGTGGGAGAAGCGCCGGTCGAATATGGTTTCTGTAATGATGGATGTTCCTTCAGCTTGTGTCATTAGGACCGTAAACTGAGCTTGCATATCAGTGGGAAATCCCGGATAAGGGGAGGTGGTGATATCTTGGGCTTTGAGATATTCCTGCTTGGATACTTCTAGAGAATGGGAGTTGATCTCTTTGATGGAAACCCCGGAATATCGCATTTTTTCAATGACGGTGCGCAGGTGGTCGGGCCGGACATGTGATATGACTAGGGAGTCTCCTGCCAGAGCTCCGGCGATGAGGAAAGTTCCTGCTTCTATGCGGTCCGGAATGATGTGATGGGAGGCTCCCCCCATTTCATCGGTTCCTTTGATCCTCATAGTTTCTTCGCCCACCCCATCTATTTTTGCTCCCATCTTGATCAAAAGTTCACAAAGATCAGCGATTTCCGGTTCTCGGGCGCAGTTTTTCAGTATGGTTTCTCCCCGGGCCAGACAAGAGGCCATGAGTAGATTTTCAGTGCCTCCCACGGTTTTTCTTTCAAATTCGATTTTTGTTCCTTGCAAACGGTTGCTTTCGGCCTTGATATATCCGTGTTCCAGGTCAATGGAAGCGCCGAGTTTTTCAAATCCGTGGATATGGAGGTCAGTGGGCCGGGACCCGATGGCGCAGCCTCCGGGAAGGGCCACAACGGCTTTGCCGTATCGTGCCAGAAGGGGGCCTAAAACCAGAATGGAAGCCCGCATAGCGCGGACCAGCTGGTATGAGGCTTCATATGAATTGATCTTTTCAACCTGGACACAAAGAGAATTGTTTTCAATATCATACGCAGCGCCTAGATCTTTCATCAAGGTCAAAATTGTAAACACATCTTTGACCTGAGGTACATTTTTCAAATGGACTTTTTCTTTGGTGAGAAGAGAAGCTGCGATGGCTGGAAGCACAGCATTTTTGGCTCCGCTGACCTTGACTGTTCCTTTCAGACAAAGGCTCTGGTCACCATGGATTTTGATCTTTTCCATTTGCCATTATTCTAAAATAATGAAAAGCAAATTACAAAGAAAAATCAGTCCGCGTAGAGCGAAAAAAAAAGGAGCGGGAACAAACCCGCTCCTTTTGATTGAAATCAGACTTCTGTGCGCTAGACTTGTTCTTCGATCCAGTCTGTGGTCACTGTTTTTGGTCTCTCGATGGGAAGGCCGAGAGCTCGATCCCAAACCAGAGAAGACAGCACACCGATGGCACGTGAAACGCCAAAGAAGACTGTGTAGAAGTCGTATTCTTTGATGCCGTAATGAAGAAGCAGGCATCCGGAATGGGCATCCACATTGGGCCATGGATTTTTTGCTTTTCCGTGTTCTTTGAGAATATCCGGAGTCACTTCATAGATGGCGCTCACGACCTGGAAGATCTCATCCTCCGGCAGGTGCTTGAGAGCGAACTCTCTCTGGGCCATGTATCTGGGATCTGTTTGACGAAGGACTGCATGGCCGTATCCTGGAATGACTTTTCCGGCATTGAGAGTATCCCACAAATATTTTTTAAGCTGATCTTTGTTGGGGACTCCACCCAGGTCTTCCATCACTTCCATGATCCAGCGCAGAACTTCTTGGTTAGCCAGGCCGTGCAAAGGACCTGCGAGTCCGTCCATTCCAGCAGAAAGAGAATAATAAGCATCGGACAGAGCTGAACCCACCAAATGTGTAGTGTGTGCCGAGACATTGCCTCCTTCATGGTCACTGTGAATGACCAAATAGAGACGCATCAGTTCTTTGAATTTATCATCATCTGAGCCGACCATATGGGCCAGATTTCCGCCCCAGTCCAATTTAGGATCAGCAGGGACATGTTCGTTGTTCTTGTAGGATCTTCTGTAGATATAGGCAGCGATCCTGGGGAGCTTTGCCAGAAGGTTCATAACATCTTCAAACATGGGATCCCAGTATTCCATTTTGCTGATTCCCTCTCTGTATTTCTTCGCGAATACAGAGTCTTTTTGAAGGGCCAATATGGCCTGAGCAAATTGGGTCATGGGATGAGTGTCAGTGGGAACCGAATCCATGATCTTGACGAGATAATCAGGGAGTTCCCCGCGTTTTTTCCATTCTTCAGTCACTTCTTTGACATCATCTTCAGTGGGAATATCCCCGGTTAAAAGAAGGTAAAAAATGCCTTCGGGCAGCGGTTCTTCTCCGCCGGGAGCCTTGGGCAGCTTTTCCCTGAGCTCAGGGATGTTGTATCCCCGGAATCGGATTCCTTCATATGGGTCCAGAGCTGAAGTTTCTGTGACAATGCATTTGACGCCGCGCATGCCTCCATAGGCTTGCTGGATGGTCACGTCAGAGATTTTTTTATCACCGTGTTCTTTGATCAGCTTTCTGACCCTGTCCTGCATAGGGCCGACTTTGGATTTGAGTGTGTCTTTTAATGCCATTTAAAGACCTCCTTTTCTTTTTGGTATTATTTTTATGATTCTTTAAGCTATTTTAGGTGAAATGTAAATATATCACTGTGTTGTTATTCTGTCAATTTTTTTGTGCATTTCAGGTTATTGAAGATCTTAAAGGATATAAACAGGCTTTGGATTGTGTCTTTTTGACTAGAACGAATAGTCTTTTGGTCCCTAAAATTGAATATTTTTCATCCAGAGCCATTGGGCCTTTGATGGATCCTTGGTCCGGAGACAGATCCGGATTCTTTTCTTGTCTGGAGGGAATCCTATATACTCATCAAAAAAGTAATAGCCGGTCTCTTTGTTTTTTACAGGGCCTTCACGACGACGGGGCATTTTGTTCTATTTTATCTTTTATTTTTATTGCATCTTCTTTTAATTGATGCATATATTTACGGGATATCTTCCATTTCTTCTTTAAGGAATCTATAGCAAGAACATTTTTTATATTATCTATTTTGTTTATTAGTTTATCAACATCTTCAGTATATTCTGTATAGGATTCACCCTCTTTTAGCAATTTCTGAGGAAAACGAGGAATAATAGCAAAAAATTTGGAATTCTTTTTATGGCTTCCTCCTATCTTGGATATGTAAATTGGTCTTCTACCTATATTAGTTATAACCATATAAAAGACGTCTTTTTTCTCTCCTGAAGGAAAAAACGCTTCTCCAAAAAAAGCTTCAACTAGTAATTTTTTTCTGTCTCTTATAATATTCCATCCATTTGCAAATGCAGCTCCTATTGCTCCTATTATAGCTATTAATAAAGGCCAATTCATCTTTCCCTTCTCTGAGAATTTTATATTTTTTAATAGCCTAGCTTTTCTAATTGGTTAGAAACATCAAATCCGAGCTTCTTCTCCCTAATTATATCTTCATACATTGGAAGATCTTTATTGAGTTTTACACAAAATTTTTCTTCTGCTTTGCTTTCAGAATTGAATAAAATAATACAAAAAGGATTTTTCACATTAAATATCTTATTTTTAAACTTATTGTTTAGATCATCAAATGTATAAATCTCTGAGTCACCAGGAAGTCTACATCTTAATGTTTCTATCTCTCTTGGCCAGGAAGTTATTAAAATTTCTCTAGCATAATGGATATCGTTTTTCTTTTGGAGAAAGAATTTTAATACTATAGATTTTTTCATTTTATCCCTCTTTTATTCTAATGAAGTCATACTCTCTTCATCCCATGTTATTTCATAGTCATAGGAATCGACTTGTGAATAAGACGCATTTGTCCAGCATTCGAAGCTACTGGTTTGACCCGGGTCTAAATCAGTAGAATTTACATAAGTAAAATCAGTATCAATTACGCTTCCTCCAGAATCTTTCATAGTGAAGGTAATTTTCACAAATAAAGCTTTGGCATCTCCATCATTTTTAATTTCTCCGAGGAATTTTATGTCGCCCTCAAAATCTTCTTGAACTGTGATATCACCCACAAGGACACAATTTGCTGATTTGTTCATAAAGTCAAATAATTCGCAACTAATATTGCAGATTAAGATGATGAATAAAATTAAAGATATTTTTTTCATTTTATCCCCCTTTTTTTTAAAGTTTATGTTATCTTGTCACCTCGTGCAATGATAAATTAAATCCAATTTTTATAGCCTCTTTTCAAAATAATTGAGCAATCGCAAATATTTTAAAGCTAATTTTTTGTTCTCTTCATTTTGTACTGAATTTTTTCTATACTCATGTTCTCTCTTGACAAAGTCATAGGCTCCACTGATTATTTCTTGGGAAATTTCAATTTTACTGAGAATTTTATTTCTAAAATTTTCACCTAAATAATCAAATATTGGATATCCATCAAAATCTGTGTCAATCATACTTAAACAAGATTTAGCTATTTTTTTACACCTTTCTATATCCATTTTTATCTGATTATTAATTATTGGGTTTCCTTCAGAAAGAAACTTTAAGTATTCTATAAGATTACTGCCTATAACTATCCGGGGATATTTAGCTATCCTATTTTCTAAGCAATAAGCTTTTATTAATGCTGGTCCATAGATGTCCTTATTTTCCAATTCCTTATTTTCCAATTCAGTTGCTATCCCCAGTTCGATCCCAGCACGGAAAGAATGTCTGTCGTAAAGCATACTTAATAACATTCCTCCAATTGAGGTTAATATTGCAGGTATATGTATAATATTAATTGCTTGGAATTTATTTGGTTTTATGGCCAAGGATATTATTATTGTATCAGAAAAAAACTTTAACTTTATTTCTTGTTCCTTTATCATTTTTTCATATTCAGCTTTATATTCTTCCGAAACTTCTGTCTTTCTTAAATATCTTTTATAATAATTAAAAAAGCTTTTTCTGAAACGTTCTACAATATCTATAGTTTTTTCACTTATTTCTTGAAGCTTTGCTGGAGACACTTCTAAAATTAGCTTATCTTTGATCTCCTTAAAAGCAGATTTCTGGCCTAGGATATCTACTGATGCAACAATATAATTAAACCATTCATATTTATATCCCATTTTCCCCCCTTCCTGAGAATAATTCATTTTCCCATCGTCTTATATAGTGCGACTAATTTCCGCTCACTGCTTAGCACAGCGTCTTATGTTAACGGGGGCCTGGTTTTACCGGGTCCTGTGCCCTAGTCATCCAAAACAAAATTAAATTTTTTATTTTTACATGCAGCGCATATTTTGTCGGCTTCGCTAATTTTATCTATACCCGGGGGATCATCTAATAAGG
>WJMT01000026.1 GCA_014727835.1 Candidatus Aminicenantota bacterium
CGCAACTCCTTCCGTCCGTGGGTCAAACATGCTCAGCGTCCAGCTTCATTGGTTGATACGACATCAAAATTCAAAAGAGAATGGGTCATAAGACAATGTATGAACAACATGCAGGCTGATTTGATGAATGACCAAGTCAGTAGGCGTATGAGGATGGACAAATATTCCTAAATTCGCAGTAGCTGCAGTTATGCCAGTCCGGTTCTGCGTGAAAATCACGGCTTCGGATGCCCTGCTCTGCTTGTTCGATCTTTTCCATAGCTTTGTCCATCTCTTCATCTCCCTTCGAAGATCTGCCGATGATATCTGATTCTAAAAAGTGAAGCCGGGTTTCGATGTGTGAATCCATTTCTGTTTTTTTGAAAGAAAGAGCATAGAGGTCCATCTGCAGAGCATCCCGGGCCTTTTTATCTGCATCTTCCTGGCTTTTGACCTGAGTGGCTTTGAAATCTGTGATCACAGCTTTGTTTTCCTGTCTGTCCACTCGGTCCCATCTTCCCACAAATCGGATGCCTCCCTGCTTCCATTTGAATTTTTTCTCTAAATAATCCGGAAGCTTGCCTGAAGCTTCCTCTCTTTGATAAAATTGCCGCAGGGCCTGCTCACCGGCTTTTTTCTTCATCTCTTCATGCTCCCGGCTCAGGAATCCCTCGTTGATCCAAATGTCTTGGTAATGCCGGATCACCTCTTCAAGATTGAGGCGGTCTCCGGACATCTTTTGTTTCAAATAAAAATGGATGGTGTCATGAAGCACCCGGCCGTAAATGAGATTGTAATGAGGAAGAACCGGAACGCGCATCACATGCCTGTAGCGGTATTTCAGGGGACATTTCAGATAATCATCAATTTGAAAAAAACTCAAAGAGATCACCCCTTCTCTGTCCCCTTCTTCCACAGGATAGGGCTGAGCGGTTGTGGGAGCATATCTTCGAATCTCTTCTTCAGCAGAAGCACGGAGTGTTTTGTCCGGAGCTTCGGTCAGATCCAGGGCCTCCATCACAAAAGGGCTGACCTTCTTCAGCCTTTTCAATCCATAGTCCTTTCCCCAGGTCAAATAGAGGCACTCCTTTACTCTGGTCATTCCCACGTAAAACAGACGCCTCTCCTCCTGCATATGGACCTTTCGCAGCTCTGTACTGGGAAGGGCTTCTTCGCCTGACAGACGCTGTTTGATGATCCCATCGGGAAATGGGATTTTTTCTTTTCTCATTCTCCCCGGATACCGATCTGTGATCAGGCTCACCATGAACACAATGGGGAACTCAAGCCCTTTGGCTTTGTGCACAGTCAGGACATTGACCGCATCCTCTTCCAGCTCAGCCTCAGCAGTGGCTGGATTGTCTCCCACTTGCTGGAGAAGCTCCAGGTGCTCAGCAAAGGACTGGATGGAGTCCTCTCCGGTCAAGTCTGAAAATCCCCTCACCTTGTCAAAAAACAACCGGATATTCTTGATCTTGATCTCAGCTTCCAGGTCTTTCTGCTCCACCAGCAGCTTCAAATAACCGCTCCTCTCAAGAAAGGAATACAAAACCCGGCCTGCATTTTGAGAGCTGGAGAATTCCACAAAGGTCAGAAGGTCACTGAAAATCCTTTTGACTTTTTTCAGGGATTCACTGGAAACATCCAGTGCCAATTGATTTTGGCTGATTTTCTGGAATGCTTTATGAAGAGGCCAGTTTTTCTTTTGAGCATAATTGGTGATTTGAGTCAGGTCATAGGTGCTGACCTGATAGACTTCGGATATAGACAGGCGGAACAGGCTTCGGCTGTCTTCAAAGTCTGTCAGAGCCCTGATGAACGAGACCAGAAGCCTGATTTCAGGGCGGGAATAAAGCCCCCGGCTTCCGGAGAACCGAAAAGGGATTTCCTTCATGTTCAAAGATCTGAGAAACGGGTCTGCATCCGCATTTCTCCGGACCAATATAGCCATGTCTTTGTAAGCAAAACCCTCCTGGACCCGCTCTTCAATGGTTTCAGCCACTTGGTCTGCCTCATGTGAAAGGGTGTCGAATTGAAGATTAAAGATGCTCTGTCCTTCCTGTTTCTTGGCTGCTTTCAAAGATTTGTTTATATTCTCCCTTACTTCCAGCCGGTAAGGATTGTTGTGCTGTATCAACCGGTAGGCTGAATCCAGCACGGCCTGTGTGGAACGGTAGTTTTGATTGATCACCACCCTCTGGGTGTCCGGATACATTTTGCTGAAATCTAAAATATTGCTCAGAGAAGCTCCTCGAAACCGGAAAATGCTCTGGTCGTCATCTCCAACAACAGTGATATTTCGATGCTTTTGGGCGAGAAGTTTCAGCATCTGAAACTGGATGTAATTGGTGTCCTGAAACTCATCCACCAGGATATATTTGTATCTATCCTGAATTTTTCTCAGCACAGATGGCCTGTCTCGAAACAGCTTTACAGCCAGCACGACCTGGTCTTCGAAATCTATTTTCCCCTGTTCCCTGAGGATCTTCTGATAGGCTTGATAAACACGGGCCATTTCCATGTGTTTGGCGGCAGTCTCTTTGTCTGCATCCTCCTGCGCTTCCTGTCTCATCCGGTCTGCAAACTCAATATAATCCTGAGTTCCAATGTCTTCCTGTTTGAGTCTTTTGATAGCAGCTAACAGCTCCTGAATATGTTTTGTGGGAGTACTTAAGGGCCTGTAGTGATTCAGAGGAAACTGAAACAGATTTTCTCTAAAGAATATAGACTGGTCCACTTCGTCCAGCAACGTGAAATCAAGAGGAAGTCCGATTTCATGACCATAATTTCGGAGGAGACTCTCTCCAAAGGAATTGAAAGTGGATACATCCACAAAAGAATAGCTGTAAGGGATGAGGATATCGACCCGTTCCTCCATTTCATTTGCGGCCTTTTCAGTAAAAGTGACCGCCAGTATTTGTTCTGGCCGGGCATTTTTGGAGGATATCAAATGAGCAATCCTGTGGGTGATGACCTTGGTTTTTCCGGTCCCGGCTC
>WJMT01000027.1 GCA_014727835.1 Candidatus Aminicenantota bacterium
GCTTTTTCCAAACCCTGGGGATCCTCTGCATTCAAGATCAAGGGCCGGGGTTTCCAACGGCGTGAGATTCGTTTCATCAGGCCGCTCAACACCTTTCCACAACCCAGTTCCAACACACTATCCACATTCTTCATTTCCAGAATGTTCATGGACTGATACCACAGAACAGTGCTGCTGACCTGTCTTTTCAAAGCATCCCGCGCTGACTTCCCATCAGTGATGACCTCAGCATCCGCATTGGAAATAATGGGAAACCGGAGGTTTTGAAATTCGACTTGATCCAGGTCTTTGGACAATTTTTCTTGAGCACTCATCATGAGCTTGCAGTGAAAGGGAGCGGAGACAGGAAGCAGGACTGATTTCACAGCCTCTATGGAATCCACAGCCTGCTTGACAGCTTCCTTTTCTCCGGATATAACGATCTGTCCTTTGCTGTTCCAATTGGCTATCTCCACAATACCGTTTTTTATGTTCTCAAGAGCTTTCTGGACATTCTCATAAGAAGTGCCGAGCAAAGCAGCCATAGCCCCTGTTCCCACAGGAACAGCTTCCTGCATGTATCTCCCCCTTTTGTGAACCAACTGCACCGCATCCTCAAAACCGAGGGACCCTGCTGCCACCAAAGCAGAATATTCTCCCAAACTGTGGCCTGCTGCAATCAGGGGTTCGATCCCTAACAGCTTGAAGGCAATCACACTCACCACCAAAAGAGCGGGCTGTGTGTTCTCTGTGAGAGTCAATTCGTTATCAGGGCCATGGAAACACAGCTCAGAGAGTTTGAAACCAAGGATATCATCAGCTTTAGAGAAAATCTCTTGGGCCGCAGGTGATGATTCATAAAATTCCTTTCCCATTCCGACTTTCTGGGAAGCCTGTCCAGGAAACAAAAAAGCTGTTTTTTTCATGTCCATTCCTCCTGTTTCTCACTGTTCATCATGATCGAGAAAATCCATATATTCATGGAGACGGATCTGAATGTCCGCTTTGTTTCTTAGATTATTCATCCATTCGTCCGCCTGTTCTCTGGTGTTTTTCTCTTGGACCGCAGCTTCGATCTCAGGTAATATATCCATCATCTGCTTGACCGGTTCTTGTTTGGCTTTCTGTTCAGGAATGTAGACCATCTGGTAATGCTCTTCCAGGTCCCTCAGGCTGATCACTACGGAACGGCTGAAGCGTTCAGATATGATTTTTTTATACACAAGAAAATCAGTACAGTACTCTCTCAGCACAACCCGGTTTATCCCAAATTCATCGAGCTTTTCTTTCAGCTCCTGTTTTCCAAACCGGACCTCCAAATCCGCCATAAACCTGTCGATTTGCTCTTTGCTCATTTCAACATTTTCCCCTGTAAACTGCTGAACCAGCTTTTGGTTGATCAGTTCCTCCAGCACAGAGCGGATCAAGGATGCGGATTGAGACCTGCGTTGAGAGTCATACAGGCCAAAAGATTTCACAATCCTTAAATCCGTAACTGTGATGACTTCTTGATTCACAAGGGCAGCGATCCCGTCTATTCTTTGAGCAAAGCTGGATACAAAAGAACCCAAGATAAAAAAGACCACCCATGAATAGACTGTGCCACACTGAAATGCTCTTTTGGCTTTTTTGTTCATTTTAAAACACATGACCAATGGCAACAATGACCAAGGGTTGCTTTTTATCAGAAGGAGCATCGAAATTCCAAGCCAGCTCAAGACGCAGCGGCCCTAAAGGAGTGGTGTATCTCAGGCCAAAACCCAAAGTATCCTGCAGGTCCATAAGATCGAACAGGCTTCTTTTATAGAACAGATTTCCTTTATCATAAAAGACCGCTCCGTAAAGGTCTTTCAGATAGGAAATGACAGGAAACCACAATTCAAAATTCATCAAAAACAAAGCTTTCCCGCCCACGGGCTGCAGGGATACAGGATCCTTAGGACCTAATTCATCAAATGGGGTTCCCCGGTATGAATTGCTTCCCCCGGCAAAGAATCTCTCATGAATGGGCATTCTCCCTTTGCCCAATCCCAGCCGGGATGTAAAGCTGAATGTGACCTTTGGCATAATCCGTAAGAACTGTTGGTATTTGGTGAATAGCTTCAGATAGTCTGATTCTGCATGAAACAGCGGATAAGCCCATTCCAAAACAGCTGAAGCAAAATATCCAGTCTCTGGATTGAAAGAATCATCTCTTTGGTCCCAAATGAGACTTCCGGATATGGATGTTGCTGAAAAAGGAAAAAACTGCCGGTCCACTTCTGATTCGGATATTTTCAATTCAAATAAAGAGGTTCTGGCAAATCTCAGGGTCATCATAAACAATTTGTTCTCGTCCCTGACTAAAGGTTTGATAGCCGAGAGACTGATGCCTCTTCGGTCAAAACCATAGCTTTTTCGGCTCTCTCTCTCCAGCCAAGCATTCAGATACGTATCAACGGGGATACCGAATAAATAAGGCTGTTCCCATGAGACCACCCCTCTCTTTTCCTTCAGACTCAGCTGTCCCACAGCGCTCAGATGAGCTCCGGTTCCAAATATATTTCCCCTGATAAGCTCGACCGTTCCTCTTGGCCTTATGATGCTGTCCCATGCCTGAAAAGATCGGGGTTCGTTTTTAGTTTCCAATCCCACACCCAAACTGACATAGTTCCTCTTGCCCTCTCTGACATTGATCAGCAGATTCCGAGAGCCCGGCTCCAGAGAGACCTCTTCGATCTCCACTTTGGAAAAAATGCCCAGGTTCTCAAGCCTTCTTTTAGTGGCTCTGATTTCATCATACCGGGCATAATCACCTGGCTGAAGCAGGACTTCACGAAGAATGGTGTTTCTTCGTGTGATCTTGTTTCCTGCGATGACAATGTTTTTGATTAGGACTCTCTCCCCTTCTGTGACTTCAAAGGCCACATAATAGGAATGTTCACCGGTCTCTTCACTGCTGGAATAGATCTCTGTTCCCCTATATCCCCGATTCAAATAGTGATTTTCCAAATTCTCTACATCGCGCTGCACCATGGGCTGATAAAAAGGCCCTCCTTCAGATGTTTCAATGGATTGCAGCAGGTCTTTTGGTTTGAGCTCCTTCACTCCTTGAAAAGAGATCTTTTCCACTTTATTCTGAACTCCTTCTTCTATAAAGAAAACCGCATCAACTCTGTTTCCCATTTTCCTAAAATTCGTGGTGATTCTGACCTGGGGAAAACCGCGTGTTTCATAGAGGGACTCGATTTCAGAGGGAAGTTCAAACAACTCATCTCCAGTGATATTGCTCAAAAGCGGAGCGTTTTCTCTTATGGCAAGTTCTGACTTGAGTTGTTCCGGAGTGAAATAGTCTATCTTTTTAAAAACAATATCATTGATCTTGTATTTCTCTCCCGGAAACACCCGGTATAATATTTTTATGGTGTTTTCTTCTCTGACCACTGAGCCGCGGACATTGGCAAACAGATATCCTTTTTTTTGAAGGTATCTGATGATTTTGGCCTTCCCCTGATCAACACCCCACTCCAAGAAAACATTGGCCTCCCATATGGGTTTCAGGAGACTCAAAGGGACATCCGCTCCAGAAACTTCAATCTCTATCTTCTCGTGGGCTTTGATATTTAAAACTAGGGAGACAACATTCTCCGGATGACTGAAATCTTCATTCACTTGGATTTCCACTCGCTGATATCCCTCTTCGCTGAACAACTCTTTCAATTTTTCAATATCCTTTTCCAGAGTAGACCTGATGTATGAGTTTCCTTCTTGAAGAGTCATCTTTTTTCTGAGCCTGGAATCCGGAACAATGACATCCCCTTTGATCCGGATGTTTCGAATAATGTACTCATTTGTGGTTTGAATATTGAAGACGACATCCAGAAGGGATGGATCATCAGAAGGCCTCACATAAGAATTGATGATGGGATCGAACTTTCCTTTTTGTTTTAAAATTTCTTCCAGCTCTTTGTTGGCTTGGATCAATTTCCCTTCATAAAAAGGTTCCCTTTCCTTAAGAACAGTGATTTCCTTTTTGATTTTATTGGTGGGCAGGTTGTCGCTTCCGCGAAACATGATGTTTCTGACATAAGGCTGGCTTTTTAAAATAAAGGTCAGACTCGCTTGTTCATCTCCATCTTTTTCCACCTGGATGTCAGAAAAAAGCCCTGTGTCATAGAGCTCTTTGATAATCCTGCTGATTTTGTGATAGGACAACACTTCCCCTGTGGTGATGGGAATCAACTCTGTAATCTCAGAGGGAGCTGTTTTTCCATCCAGTTGAACATCAATGTGGCTGATGCTCCACTGACTATAAGAGAGCCCATTCGAAAACAAAAAGGGATTGACCAGAAACAGAAGAACTGCCAGAAAAACAAGCACTGAGAAATGAGAGTGCTGACTCAATTCAGAAACGCCTGTGGATCTTGACATCAAAACTAATCCTTCCCAATTCATCTCGGGTTCCGACTATAGAGAAATCATTGGATAATTCCCATTCGATACGCGTGATATCCTCCCTTTGAACAGCAAGATTGGTGGAATAAAGAATGAAAAAATTTCGAGACAACTTTTTTCCAAGCGTTAATCTGGCCGTCATTTCCGCAGAAGACCCCATGATAAAAGGATCGATCCGGAATCGATCTATACTGAAAAGCTGCTCTGCTCTTTTTTTAGCTTCTTCTGAAAGCTGAAATGAAAGAAGAGAGGCTGTCGTCTGGCCAATGCTCCGGTCATAATGATAAGTCCTTCTGAAAGCCTGCCCTAACGCCAGAAGCGCCAGCACATCTTCGGGGGGCAGAGGAGGCGAGGAACTGAATTCCGGCCTTAAGTTGCTCAAGGGTCCATCCAGAGAAAAGGTCACATGGTAATTTTTAACATAGGTCTCGCCTTTGAAGTTGATATAGGGATCAATACTTGCCGGATTGAAAAAACTGACTCGTCCCTGAAGAAGAGTGAACTCTCTATCCTGAAAATTGACCACGCCTTCGATGGTCTCAATTTCACCTTGAAGTACTGGCGAAAAAACACTGCCTTTGATGTTTAGATCAAAACCGGCCTGAATCGTTCCTAATGAATTCTCTACCCATGCATCTTTATCTGCTCGGAGCCGGATATTCAGGTTCAGGCCATCAAAAAAACCAGGCTCTTCCGAATAAGACGGATAGGCTTCAGATGAGAAAGAGATCTCTTCATCCAATTCTCTTCTCCACAGCATCTTCTCAACAAAAAAATCTCCATTCAATACAAAACCAGCCTCATTTTTGACTAAATTCATTTCTCCGTTTGTGAGAGCTTGAGTCCTCTCTAAAATCGAAACCATCATTTGATTCCCGCTGGCATCAATATTCATGGATCGGACCCCGGAGCCCCCTAATTCAATGGTCCCGGATGCTTCCAGTGAACCCAATGCTAAAGTCCCTTTCACAGAACGAATGGACAATCTGCTGCTGTCCACAAAAACAAGCCCGGAAAAATCTTCCAAAGCATGAGGAAAATTTGGAAAGGGAAGCAGAGAACCTTTAAAATCCACTGCTCCCTTGATTTCAGGTTTTCCAGCAGGAAGTTTCAAATCCAATAAATAATTGACTTTTCCCTCTGCCCCTTTCCAGGGAAGAAGAAGATCCAGGTTGTTGAAAGATCCTTCTAAGGTCCCTGAAACGTCTTGCTTTTCAAGGGGAATGTCTATATTCCACTGAAATTCATTGTCTCCGGGATTGAAATTTCCATTGATATTGAGACTGATTTTGTTCTCAGCATAACTGATTTTGATATCTCCCTGGGAAGCAATTTCTTCAAAAGACGAGAACTCCAAATTCTCGATGTCATAAGAGCCGGAAATGAGGTCCTCTCCAAATTCCCCGTTCCCTTTAAGTTGAAAAGCTACCAATCCATTTAGATTCTCATCTATGGAAGACAAATCAATGTCCTCCCCTGTCAAGTCAACATCAAAGCTTCCCTTTTCTGGGTTCAGCATCAGATTCCCCTTCACCATTCCTTTAAAAAAATTAAAGGTCAACTCAGGAAATTTGACTGCCTCTTCATCTCCATTGATTCTTCCTTTGACATTTGAGAGATCCTGGCCGGCAAAATTGATCTGCTCCCCTGAAAACACTCCATTGAACTCGGTCTCCCCGTTTTTTTCCATGTACTCAAAACGGCCTGAGCCCTGACCCTGAAGGGGAAGAGAAATATCCAAAGCAGAGAGAATCACACCCGTCTCTCCCCGATCACAGCGAATCTCCACTCTTGTTTCATTGGGATTGGTGAACAGTCCCAGCAATCCTTTGAAAGAGGGATCTTCGACATCAAACCTTCCGAAGAAATCATCTTTGATCAATTCAATGGTCCCTTTGACATATTTGGCATCAAACTGATCAAATCCTCCCTGCATCATGGTGAAATTCGACTTCACTTGAGGAGTCTCATATTTTCCGAAAATTTGTATTTCTGCCTCCCCGTTTCCTCTGATATCCGGGAATTGAAATTCTTTCTCCAGTATCAAACCAGTGAACTCCCTCGCCTGCCTAAGGTCTTGGATATCTCCATTGATTGTGATGTCCAAATCTTGATGAATATTCAGCTCGCCCCTGACTTCTAGATTTCCAAAGCTGGACTGGATACTCGGAGAGGAAAACAAGACATTTTTATCTGTATCCCATTCCACCCTGGCCGTGCCATTTAAGGGAAATTTGCGAGAATCGATTCTTTCTGTGTTATCCCTGAAATTCGCATCCACAACAAGTCTTCGGTTCTTTAAATTAAATTCTCCCCATGCTTTGGAATAAACAGGCCAAGGCACTGATATTTCATTAGCAATAGGCTGTAAGGAAACCTGACGGACTTGGCCTCTGACACTGCCTTTTTCAAAATCAATATTGATTTGGCCGGGGCCTGCTTTAGGATCTCTGAGCCAAAGCTGAATATTCCCTCCCCGGGTGCTGTTGTACCGGACTTGGCCCTCCAATCGTCCTACAGGCACATTGTTCAGCACAAGAGAAGGGCTTGAGATCTGACTTTTGTAAAAAACCTGCTGCTCCCTTCTGACCAGTTCCCCGTTTTCCTGTACATCACCCTCCCATTGGAAGGGAATATTCAGAAGAACAGCGATCAATGGAGAGCTGAGAGAACCAGAGGTGTTCAACTCCATTTCCGGCTGAAAAATGTCATCAATGGTCCCATCCGCTTTTATAATCCCTTCCGGACCTTTGATATGAAAGCGATTGACATGGATTCTTTTTCCTCGTCCATTGAGGGCCAAATACAAATCTCCTGTGATCTCTTGATCAAACTCGTTCAGATACAGATGGTTCTTTTCGATTTTAGAAAACAGAGAAAAATTGTTTTGATTCTGAGAAAAAACCGCATTGACTCCCTCTGAACTCAGCTTGAGGCCTTCAGATTCAAAGACAAACCGGCCATTTCTCAAATACAGCGATTGCAAAAAAGCAGGAATGGTGAAATCCGCTCCTTTTCTGCCCAAAGAGGATTCTGACTTCTGGGAACTTGAGATCCTCAACTCTGGTTCCTCAATGACCACCTTCAGAGGTCTCCCTCTGGAAATGATGGACCTCAGCGAAAGACTTACAGATATTTTTTTTGCCGCAAAATAAGGAGCTGTGGAATAAGATTCCGCCTCCTGAATAACCAGAGACGGGGGAAGACTGGAAAAAAAAAGTTGAGAGTAGCTAAAGCTGGAATGAATTCTCTGTTTGATTTGAATCAGAACAACATTCCGGACTAAGATCAAAACAGCAAAGATCAATATCAGGTTTATCCCTAAGAATATCAATCCTTTAAGTTTTTTTTTCTTTGCCATGTCTTTGTTTGTCTCTGTCTTTAAACAAATATATCATTTTTTCTGAAAAATACAAATCCGCCAGACCCAGGTCCTCCCTTGTTTTTTTAAATGAGACATCCAGCCGATCCTGACTTATTCACGAGCCGAGATGACTGCAGATGCGAGGCACCAGGCATGAAGCTGTGGTCCTTCACCGCGAATGCCTTGTCACGAAGCAGATGCAGTGAGATGAGGCCGCCTGCAAGGAAAAAAACACCGATAATAAAAGGATTAATTGCAAGAAATGACAAATTGATTTCTCATTTTCATTCAAAATCAAGCAGCAACGTATGAGACGAGTTTATGGAATAAGGTTTCTGTGTTTTTTATGGAATGGCTATATCATTCGATGGTGAATAAAACCGCCCCAGCTTCCACAGACTCCCCTTCTTTGGGGCAGATCTTTTTCACTTGGCCGCTTCTGGGAGATTTGATCTCATTCTGCATCTTCATGGCTTCCAGAACCAGGACAGGCTCCCCGTGCTTCACAGCTCTGCCTTCCTGGACCAGCAGTTCGACTACTCTCCCGGGCATAGAGGTTTTGACTTCTGCTTTTTTGGTTGTGTCTGCTCTGTTTTTAATCAATTGAAAAGGCGATTTTTTGTCCACCCGAATGCTTTTTCCTGTCATACAGATATCATAGGAATTGGAATTTTTGCTCACAATCACGTCATAGACTTTTCCGTTGATCTTCAACAAAATCTCCTCTCCGGACACAAACTCAGCTGAAACAAGGTAGGACTTTTTATTCACAGAAATCTGAAGATATCCGTCTTGGGCTTCTTTGACATTCAATTTGAATTCTTTGTTGTTGCACAAAAGTGAGATATTCATTTTATAGATTCTTTGATATGGTTTTCAGTCGTCCTTGAATTTTCCAGTTGCTCACCGGCTTTTTCCCGCGTGACCGCAGAGAGAAAGCCCGGCTCTCCCTATAACTTGTTATACCAGCTGCAATCAAAGCCACATTTTGTTCCTCAGGTTCCAGCTCTTTCATCTGCTTCTCCAATCCTTCCAAGAAATGGGTGTTGTAATTGCCTTTGAAAAAGTCCGGATGAGTGAGAATGCGTTTGAAAAACGGAATAATGGTCACAATCCCATACACTTGATACTCAGACAAAGCCCTCTGCATGCGGCGAATCGCTTCCTCCCTATTGGTCCCCCAGGTGATCAGTTTTGACAGCAGAGGATCATAGTCCACGGGGACTTCATATCCTTCATAAGTGCCGTTGTCATAACGGATCCCCAATCCTCCAGAGGGAGGTCTCAATTTTCTTATTTTTCCAGGAGAGGGCATAAAGCCATGGTAAGGATCCTCTGCATAAATCCGGCATTCCAGGGAAGCCCCTCTGGAAACAACATCCTGTTGAGAAAACTCACATCTTTTTCCAGAAGCAATCTCAATCTGAGATTTGACGATATCAATTCCGGTAACCATCTCCGTGACCGGATGTTCGACTTGAAGCCTGGTGTTCATCTCTAAAAAATAGAAATTCTGGTCTCCATCCACAACAAATTCAACGGTTCCCGCGTTTTGATAACCCACAGCTCTGGCTGCCTCCACAGCCACCTGTTCCATTTTTTCACGGGTTTCAGGTTTGAGAAAAGGGGAAGGTGTTTCCTCAATGATCTTCTGATAGCGCCTTTGGATGGAACACTCTCTCTCCCCCAGGGATATCACTTGGCCTTGTGAGTCGGCAAGGATCTGCACTTCGATATGATGGGGCTCTTGGATATATTTTTCCATATAAACAGAGGAATCTCCAAAACTTGATTCAGCCTCAGATCGAGCCATCCTGAATGAAGACAGCAGCTCTTTTTGATCTTTCACCAATCTCAGGCCTTTTCCCCCGCCTCCGGCAGAAGCTTTCAATAAAAGGGGAAATCCGATCTTTTCTGAATTTTCAATGAGGTCTTTTTCTCCGGAAAGGGGTTCCAGCGTACCGGGAATCACCGGCACTCCTGCCTTCACCATCTTTTGCCGCGCTTCTGTTTTATTCCCCATAATACGGATGGGTTCTGAGGAAGGGCCAATGAAGGTCAAGCCTTCATCTTCGCATCTTCTGACAAATATCGGATTTTCAGCAAGAAATCCGTATCCCGGATGGATGGCTTCCGCATTTGATTTTTTGGCCGCATCAATGATCTTGTCAATATTGAGATAACTTTCTGAAGGTTTGGATCCGCCCAGCGGATACGCTTCTATGGAAAGTTTCACATGAAGGGCTTTGCTGTCCACATCCGAATACACAGCCACCGGAGTGATCCCCAGCTCGCGGCAGGCCCTGATGATTCTAACCGCGATCTCTCCGCGGTTGGCAATCAAAATTTTCTTAAACATTTTCCTATTCTATATCTTGACGGATTTCACTTCAACTCTGTCTTTGGCTCAAAGAGGGATATTTCCGTGTTTTTTAGGAGGATTCTCGTCTCGTTTGTTTTCCAGCATCCGAAGAGCAGCAATCAGTTTCGGCCGGGTGAATTTGGGTTCAATGACCTCATCAATATATCCTTTTTCCGCTGCTACAGAAGGATTGGCAAACTTATCTCTGAATTCCTTGACTTTCAAATCAACCAATGCTTCCGGGTCATCTGCTTTGTTCACTTCTCTCCTGTGAACGATTTTTACAGCACCCTTGGGCCCCATCACTGCGATTTCTGCAGTGGGATAAGCATAATTGATATCAGCCCGGATATGCTTTGAGGCCATCACACAATAGGCTCCTCCATAAGCTTTTCGGGTGATGATGGTTATTTTAGGTACGGTGGCCTCAGCATACGCATACAAGATCTTGGCTCCATGCCTGATGATCCCTCCATGCTCTTGCGCTACCCCAGGCAGGAATCCCGGAACATCTTCAAAAGTAATCAGAGGAATGTTGAATGCATCACAGAATCTGATAAATCGAGCCCCCTTATCCGAGGAATTGATATCCAGCACACCCGCCAGGTGGTCGGGCTGGTTGGCCACCGCAGCCACTGATTTCCCTCCCAATCGGCCAAATCCGATCACAATGTTCTTGGCATAATCTTCCTGGACTTCAAAAAAATAATGGTCATCTAAAACACTTTTTATAATCTTCCGGATATCATAAGGCAGATTTGGGTCATCCGGCACCACCATGTTCAGCCCATCATCCACTCTATCATCAGGATCTGAACTCTCTTTTTCCGGAGGATCCTCCATATTGTTGTCAGGGATGAACGACAGAAGCTCCCGGATCAGTCCCAAGGTCTGCTCCTCATTTTCAGCTGAAAAATGAGCCACTCCGGAGAGTCTGTTATGAGTCTCTGCGCCTCCCAGCTCCTCCATGGTCACGTCCTCATGAGTCACTTCTCGAATAACCTCCGGCCCTGTGATGAACATCCGGCTTATGTCTTGGGTCATGATGATGAAATCTGTGATGGCAGGAGAATAAACAGCTCCTCCGGCACATGGCCCCATCACCGCTGATATTTGAGGAATCACCCCGGAAGCCAGCACGTTTCTCAAGAAAATATCCGCGTATCCAGCCAGGCTTGAGACTCCTTCCTGGATTCTGGCACCCCCTGAGTCATTCAGTCCGATAATGGGCACTCCGGCCTTGAGTGCCAAATCCATGATTTTGCAGATCTTGGCTGCATTAGCCCTGGAGAGCGATCCCCCGAACACAGTGAAATCCTGGGCAAAAACAAACACACTGCGGCCCTCAATGGTTCCATAACCAGTGACCACTCCGTCCCCATAAATGCGCTTTTTCTCCATCCCAAAATCCGTGCAGTGATGGACCACAAATTTGTCCATTTCTTGAAAAGAGCCCTCATCCACAAGCATTTTAATCCGTTCTCTTGCTGTCAGACGTCCTTCTTGGTGGCGTTTCTTGATTCTCTCAGGCCCTCCTCCCAATTCGGCCTGTTTCTCTTTTTTCCTTTTGTCTTCCAGCTTTTCTTTTATGGTCATGACGGCTTCTTCCCCATTGATTGTTTGACTTTTTCCCAATCATCCAAGAAACGCTCGATTCCTTTGTCAGTAAGAGGGTGCTTGACCAGTTTTTCCAGAGAACCAAACGGAAGAGTGGCGATATCTGCTCCCATCATAGCAGCCTCCACCACATGCATGGGATGCCGGATGCTGGCCACAATGACTTCTGTTTCAAAAGCAAAGTTATTGAAAATAGGAATTATCTGTTCCACCAGTGCCAGCCCATCGCTTGAGATATCATCCAGGCGGCCCACAAAAGGACTCACATAACGGGAACCGGCTTTGGCTGCAAGCAAAGCCTGAGGGGGGGAAAACACAAGAGTGGTATTGACATGGATTCCTTCAGAAAAGAGCTCTTTAGTGGCTTTGAGTCCTTCCACACAGATGGGGATCTTCACCACTACATTTTCTGCGATCTGGCAGTGTTTTTTTGCTTCATTCACGATTTCCGGTGCCTGTGTCTCCACACACTCCACACTCACTGGTCCGGGAACTTTCTCACAAATGCTTTGGATGAGGTCATTGAAATCCTGCTTTTCTCTTGAGCATAAAGTGGGATTTGTAGTGACTCCGTCAATGATCCCCCAGGATACCGCTTCTTTGATCTGTTCAAGATTTGCGGTGTCTAAAAATATTTTCATAATTCCCTCCAATTCTGGTTTTTCGACACACTGTCATTTTTTATATTATTTTTATCTCTATGTCCAGCTTGTATGTGCCCCTCCCGGGTTCATTTCACTGTGTTAGACAGAGTCCCGATTCCCATAATTTGGACATCCACTCTGTCACCGTGAGACATGGGACCCACTCCTGAAGGAGTCCCGGTTGTGACCACATCCCCTGGAACAAGGGTCATGATATGGGAAATGTATCTCAGCAGTTCAAAAACAGGAAATATCATGTTTGATGTGCTGGCAGACTGTTTGAGCTTCCCGTTTAAGAAAGTCTTGAGCCGCAAATTCCCGGGATCCACATCTGTGGAAATGCACGGCCCCATGGGAGCAAAGGTATCAAAGCCCTTTGCTCTGGTCCATTGACCATCCTTATCCTGAAGGTCCCGGGCGGTCACATCATTCAAACAAGTGTAACCCAGTATATGGTCTTGAGCCAAAGCTGTTCTTTCCAGCTTTTGGGTTTTCTTTTTTACCACAAAGGCAAGCTCGCCTTCATAATCCAGCCTCTGAGTGGCCTCCGGATAAATGATCACGTCATTGATTCCGATGACAGAAGAAGGGGGTTTTAGAAAAATCAAAGGTCTTTCAGGTATGGGTTTGCCCCTTTCATGGGCATGCTCTTTGTAATTTCGGCCCACAGCCACAATCTTTGAGGGGAGAACAGGGGGCAGAATCCGGACATCTCCAATGGGAATCCCGGCTTTCTTTGTGTTTGTTTTTCCAAAAAGGGAACCCTGAATCGGATGGAGCTTATCCTCCCTGAGCACTCCGTATTGAATCGTATGGAGATGCTTGAATCGATAGATCTTCATGGACCGCATCCCTTCAGTGTTCCTGATATGATTTCTGACTTTTCACTCTCATTTTCATTTTGGTCAGAAGCTGAAACACAATATTCATACTCGACTGAGCTTTGGGCAGAAAAGTCATGAAATGTATTTTCTTCAATGAGCTCTGAGTTCAAGAGAACAAAGGCCTCCGCTCCTTTTCTTCTCCGCCACACATGATATCCCCGGACATCTTCAGCATTCACCTTATCCCAAGAAATGGTGATCCGGTCCTTATCCGCAATCAAAACCAGTCCTATTGGTTTCTCTGGAGGGACCGTATCGTGTACCACGACCGCCACCACTTGGGAGTCCTCACTTTCCAAAAACGGGGGTTCGGCCACAGCTGCACTTCTGACCAAATAATGATATTCCTCTTCCAGAGCGATTTGAGAATCCTCAAATCCGGTCTCCATGACCAGGTCTTCATTGATTTGAACAAACAATCCCTTTTGAAAAGACCTATAGATGTTATAACCTTTGACCCGGGCTGGCATGGAACCGTCAGTGTTTGTTTCAGGTGCCTCCCAGGTAAGCTTCACGCTGTGCTTGGCTGCGTCTGCATTCAAACCGGACGGCGGATTGGGTACCAGCTCAGGGATGACGGATACAGGTTTTGGGAAATCAGATTCCTTTCCTTTTTCATCAGCTGCGATGAGGCTCCAAAAAAACACAGTGTTCTGA
>WJMT01000028.1 GCA_014727835.1 Candidatus Aminicenantota bacterium
CTTCTGTTTTACCGGAACCAGGGCCGGCTATGATAAGGAGAGGGCCTTCATGATAAGAGACGGCTTGTTTTTGGGCAGAGGTTAGCTGCTTTTTATTTTGGGGAGTGTTTTCAGTTTGCATTTTCCCCTCTTGCTGTTTTTTTATATCAGTTTGTGAGGCCTTTCAAAAGCAATCACAATGAGTTTGTCTCCTTTGTTGAATACATCAAATACAGATGGTTTGGGATTGAGAAGCACTTTATCCTGAGTTTTCACTCCGATGGGGATCAAGGGATTTTTTTTGTCTCTGTGGGAATAGATGTCAGCTCCGATCTGGGAAAAGCTTTTTCCAATGTAATCTTTGGGGATGGGGATGAGGTAGATCTCATTGGTCTCTTGGGAGATGGTCAGGAGGTTTCTGTAGACTTTGCTCAAGCCGTGGACAAGAGAGGTCTGGGCAAGAAGAAGAGAGCTGAAATCGCCTGCAGAGATGATCTCATCAGCCCCGGCACGTCTGAGGTGTTCGATATTTTGCGGGGAGACTCCTTCTACGGCTGTGTAGGTTTTAAGGAGATTGAATTCACCACACAGGCTTCTTATTCCCATGCACACCAGAATGGATTTGGCATCCGCAAGCTTTTCCTGTTTGGGATCAGCCAGGACCACTACAGTATAGGCATGGTGCACATTGGCTCTTTTTAAGATGATCTCATTTGTGGGGTCGCCTTTTATGATGTAGACATCTTCGAATTCAGGGACGTCTTCATGTTCGGGAAAATCCACCTCATCTTCCTGATCGGTTATGATCACAATCGGTCTTTTGTGTTTGACGATTTTAGCATGGACTTCTTTGACCAAAGGAAGGCCTTTGGTGTTCCAATTGCAGATCACTATGTGATTTTTTAATTCGTATTTTGGCATTTTTCTTTGACCTCCTATACGATGTTCCACCAGCATTGAGGCAATGGTGGCTGTGAATATCCCTACAATACCCAGGCTCATGACCAGGATCAGGGTCACAATGATTCTGCCCATTGTGGTCTGGGGAACACCGCTGTCCAGGCCGCTGAACAGATAAACGGCAATATTCCAGAGGGATTTGGGGAGGGAGTTGAACTCTGTGTTTTGAGCGCCTTCGGTGAGCCAGAGAATGGAGGCGCCGATAAGCCATATGCATAGGATGATGACAGCCAGGCGGGCGATTTTGTAGTCTCTGAGCAGTTTGGCGAGCGGCCAGGTGATGCGGTTTATGGTTTTCATGTTATAGCTGACTTTAATCTTAGATTTTTTTATTTCTTATATAAAAGGATTTCTTTTAATTTTTCCTTGATGATGTTTGTGCGTTTTTCTAGAAATTCAGGGAAATTTAAAAAAGACAAATCCATTTCCGGTATCATATGTCTTTTTTTATATTCTTCTAGGCCAATGGGCTCAGTTTCCTGTTCTAGCAGCCACTCCTCAAAGTCCTTATCAGATTTATTCATGTTTACTTTTCCTTGAAGTAATTGGAGATTGCCTAAATCATCCTTATGATCAAGCCAAAGTTCCCAGTCTTCTTCTGGTATATTATTTTTACTTAATGTTTGATGGGTGAACATGCTTCTAGGAAAAATATGGTCGATATGAAAATGCTGATCATACTTCAACCAGGGATATAGATAAGCCAAGACTGTGAATGTACCGGTGTTTCCATAACGAGTATCCAATAAGCCGTCGATTTGATCTTCATCAAATGCCATGGATTTTGTAGTGCCCCTAAGTTCTTCATAAATTTCATCTTCAGGGAAAGAATCAGTATTTTTCATTATGGCTTTTCTGATTCTAGCTAAGACTGTATCTGCTTGTCCTCCTAGAGTTTGTTTCAGTAAGGCACGCATGAGCCATCTGCGCATTTTTTTTCTGTCCTCTTCATATGAAGGAGACGAGGCAATTCCATAAGAATTTTCTTTCTTTAATATGTAGTAAGCAATAGGAATGACTGCGTTGTTGGACGCCAATGTATCTCGACTGTAGCCCCATGTGGTTAGTAGTTTTACTGTTTCATTCAATGCCTGCTTCATATCTAGCCATTTGCTTTGGATTTCAAGCATATTCTCTCTGGTGAAGTTTTTGATTTTAAAAGCTACATTTTTTATGTCTGATAGAACAAGACTTGCCTTTAGTATGAAGTCTTTATTGAAATTGAACGACTCTCCTTTCATATTTAGCTCATCGACCAGGCTGTAAATTTCATCTCTTGCATCATATTTCTCCCAATGCGCTGTTGCCACTGAGAGAAGAATGTCAGAATATCCAAGCTGCGTTCCCCCAGAATTAACTCTTATGAATATGTTCAATACTTTATCCAGATTATCATCTTCTTCAAGGAAGTAGTTTATCACCTGTTTCTTATTGATAACTTCCCACAATTTCTGTAGTGTTTTCCAAGGGTGTTCGAATCCCTTATTTGCCAGTCCTTCATTCAGACAAAATTCAAATACTTCTCCTATATCCCTGAATTGTGTGATCTGTCCAACCGGAAACCAGTAGTGATGATCACTCTTTTCTTCTACGTCTTTATCTTTCAACATTTTAAATTTATAAGCCATATCGCTTTCAACATCAGGCTTAATGAGAAGATTTAAATATAGTTTTCTTTTTGGGAATGCGTGATCGCTTGTCCAATGGTAATAGGGAAGTTTGCTGGCATAATGTCCTTTGAGTCCTATGTTTAGAGAAGTTAGACGCTGCTGGCCGTCCAGAACAGCTACCCTTTCTCTCTCTCCTGTGAGATTAATTGGTTCATTGTGCTTGTAATCTCTTTGATGATATCGGTCCATGAATTTATAAAATTGAAAATCTGAAAGATTATCTGGTTTAATTTTCCAGAACAAGAATGAACCGATTGGATAGCCGCGCATAAGCGAGTCAAAAAGGCGTTCTATTTGTTTGTCACTCCATATGAACTCGCGTTGTATTGCCGGAAGAATATATTGGTTTGATTGAATATTCTCTATAACTTTTGCTATTGTAATAGGAATTTGAAAACTCATTTTTTCTCCTAATTAGAAATATCTAAAATTATAATTTATTAATTGCAAAAGACTTGCTCTTTTTAGGATTTATAGGCAATTGTCTGTATTTTGCTGTTTTTCTACTGACATTAAAACCTAAACATATCATAAAAAAAATTATAAGGTCAATGTATAAAAACAAAAACGTTGCTCTTAGATTATGTGTTCTAAAATGGAATACATAAATTAAATTAAGCCAAGGAGTTAATAGAGGGAAAAATACAACGTAATCAAATTTGTAACAAGCGCCCTAAAATAGTATCATTCTAATAGGCATAGGGAAATTGAAAGACAGCGTCAAAATATTCTGGTGGTGGGTCAAGTGGTTTCTGTTCTGGGGATTTCTCTTTCTTCTTTTTGGAGTGCCGTTTTTTTAATGAGCTTGATAATATGAAAAAATTTCCAAAAGACTTAAAAGAATTTATAGACAGTGTGGACTGGATATTTGCTAAGACCTATGCTTCCACATGGCCCCATCATTATATTGTGAGAGAAAACGTGGATAAAAACCTTTTTATCAAATTAGTCAAACATATAAGGGAACATGGTTATGAAGGCCGATTTTATCACAAGAAAATAACCTATTTTGAAGAAGACGGCATGGTGTACTGGACGATGGGGGATCCTGTGAAGGAGACCATCATCATCAACAGATGCCCCAAGGAGAGCACCTATGAATACAGATCAAAGCATGGGACATTGCCTGAGAATAATAAAAAATAAGGGCAGAAATTTGATAAAATGGAAGAAAAGATAAAAGAATAACCAACAATGCAAGATAGATACACTGGGGATATAGGTGATTTTGGGAAATATGGCTTGTTGAGATACATACTGGATAGGGAAGATATGACTCTGGGAGTCAATTGGTATCTTGTTCCAAATGAAGCACATAATGATGATGGAAAATACAATAGATATACGGTACGGGAATTTATTTTTGTTTTGCATGAAAATCATTCCAAGGTTAAGAATACACTTATCAATAGTTTTTTGAAATCTGAATGGGGAAAAGGGGAAAAACCTCATTTTACTTTCAGCGAGCAGTTTTGAGATATTCCCAGCTTGGCTGTGTTTGAGATATTCCCAGCTTGGCTGTGGGATCTTACTTTCTTATCAACAACTTAACCTTACATATGCCCATTTTTTGGCCCTTAGAACCGCCATTTGGTGCCCCAAATCAGGGTTTTAAAGAGTTTCTGGATAAAATAGAAAATTCTCTTTGCGAACTTATTTCACTGCAATTTCGTATGGAATAATAGGGAAATTTGTAGTAATTTCAGTTTAGGAATAAGGAGACATCATGATCAAAATGCCAAAGAAAACTGTTTTATCCGTATTAGCTGTATTGGCTTTATTGCTGAATACACTGGCTTTGCCAGCAGCAGCAGAACAAGATCTGCAGTACAGGGAAAAGGTCATTGCCGGCGGTCCGGACAAATTCGTCACTGTAAGGCACCTGGTTCTTAAAGGATCGAACTTTGATATTGGAAAGAAAATCGGAGAGTTTGCTCAAAAGAACGGCACCGCAATCACTCCCTCAGATGATCACATCTTGAACAGAGCCAAAAGAGAATACATGGCTCAAAACTATCCGGAGATGTATGAACGCATGAAAGGAGTGGCCCAATCTTTTGGGTTGGACATCACGGATGATTCTTATGACTTTACCGGACTTTGGCAGCCCAATGCAGCGCCACCCGGATGCTCGGTTGTTTTTTTTCCAGCAGGGTCCACTGAGAACAGCCACAGCATCTTGAGCCGCAATTATGACTTCACTACAGGTGATTTCACAGGAAGAAAGCCGCCGGAGGGTCATTTGGCGATAATGGCCAGGCCCATCCTGTTTGAAATCCATCCTGACCAAGGTTATTCCTCTCTGTCCTTGTGTGCCTTTGATTATCTGGGGGGAGTGCTGGACGGCATCAACTCTGAAGGATTGGCTGTGTCCATTCTTGCTGAGGAGGAATCGCCGCCAAAAGTAGGTTGGGAACCCAGCGATGAGGCGGGAATGCACGAATTGATGGGGATGCGTTATCTCCTGGACAACTGCAAAAATGTGGAAGAAGCCAAGGAAGCGCTGCTGTCTTTAAAGCACTATTATTCTTTTATTCCCTGCCACTACATCATAGGGGACAGGAGCGGAAAATCCTTTATCTTCGAATTTTCTCCCAACCGCAACAGGAGCTATATCATGGATGGAGAAGGGCCTCAGTGTGTGACAAACCATTTGGTTTTTCTTCATCAAAACGTAGAGGAATTTCCGGAAACCGATCTCAACTGGAGCCTGAGAAGATACAAAATGCTGGATGAATCTCTAAGAGCCAAGGAAAAATTCACGCTCGAAGAGATCGCTGCCATCAATTCCCGAGTGGCTGTGCCCCCGAATGCACCGGGAAATCCTCAGGCTGCTCCCGGGCGCACCCTTTGGTACGCTCAATATGACCTTGTAAACCTGACCCTCACCGTGAAATTTTATCTGGGCGAAAAACCTGATCCGGAGAATGAGGGACAGGTTATTCTGGAATACTCATCTCCAAAAGTGTATGCATTGAAATGAGGCTCCCTATTTAATAATGCTTATAATTGACAAATATGTCGATAATAGGTATTATATATTCAGGAAATTAAACATGAATAAATACACGCATCGACAACATGTGGAGCTCTTTCACCTCCTTTTTATGAGCCAACTGGGGCGTAAGCTGGATAAAAGATTCTATGCTTTGAAAGGACGGTGCAATATGAGGTTTTTTTTTAAAAGCCCAAGATATTCTGAAGATATAGATCTAGATGTTCAATCGATATCCGTAGCTCTTGTTCGTGAAAAGGTTAATCAAATTTTGAAATCAAAACCGTTTAGAGATATCCTTCAGGTCAGGAATATAATTATAGAACACATAACCGAACACAAGCAGATAGAAACCACTCAGAGGTGGAAGCTGGGACTCACTGTCTCAGGTTTGGAAGCGCCCCTTCCCACAAAAATTGAATTTTCAAGGAGGGGATTAGAGAAGACTGTTAAATTTGAATCTGTTTCCTCTGAGTTGCTGCGCTTTTTTGAGCTTTCTCCCATTTTGATCAATCATTATCCGGCAGAAGTCACATGCCTTCAGAAGATAAGAGCGATCGTGTTTCGAAGCGTTGTCCAAGCCAGAGATGTTTTTGATCTCTATATTCTTCTGGCATCTCAGGTCGATAAGATAGAAATTCCTGAGGAATTACGTTCTCATTTAGATAGAGCTAGAGAGAATATCTTATCCATAAAGTTTGATGTTTTTAAGAGTCAGGTCATATCATACCTTGACTTAGAAGACCAGCCTCGGTTCGAATCTGAAGAGATCTGGGACGATATAAGGCTTCGTGTCATAAAAGCATTAAGTGAGGACTGATAATGAAACTCGTTGATGTCCATAAGAAACTAAGGGAATTGAATGTGCCTGTGTTTCAAACCTCTGATGCTGCCGCATGTCTAAATATTGATCCCGCTCATGCCAGCAAACTGCTTGCTCGGTTGGCGTCTTCAGGACATATTGTCCATCTGACCCAGGGACTTTGGGCTTTTGAAGATAAAGTTGAAACCCTGGCTCTTCCCCAGTACCTCACAAAACCTTTTCCCAGTTATGTTTCCCTTCAGAGCGCACTCTATTATCATGGTATGATTTCACAGATCCCTGCAGTGACCTATGCGGTTTCTATCGGGAGAACTAAAAAATATAAGACCCCTTTGGGGGAGGTTTCAGTTCATCATGTGAATCCTTCGTTTTTTTTCGGATATAAATCGATGGGGAAAGACATAGCTAAGATGGCCACTCCAGAGAAAGCACTTATCGATTATTTTTATCTGAGTCCTGCGAAGTCTCGTCTATTCAAAGCGCTTCCTGAACTTGAACTGCCTCAGAAATTTTCGACAAAAAAAGCATATAAGATTATTGACAGAATAAAGTCGAAGAGAAGAAAAAGTTTAGTGAGGAAGTCATTCCTGGAAGCCAAATCAGGGTTTTAAGTCAGTATCTAGGAACGAGCGGATTCAATCCTATGAGGACTTTATAGTTTGAGATTCCGGCCCATTGGGCCACATCATCGGCTGTGATTTTTTCGCTTCCCCGGCTTCCCTCAGAGCCGATAAGAGTGACTTCATCTCCGGGTGAAACAGGGGAGTCGCTGCTGACAAGAGCCTCCATATGGTTGGCGGTTACAGTGTTGATTATGGGATATTTTTTGCCCTTAATCAAAACCTTGGAATTTTGAGAAACAGAAGGAGGATACCCGTCTGAATACCCAACCGGTATGACAGCGATTGTCTCTCTCTTTTGGGCTTTGTAGGCTCTGTGGTAAGAGACCGATTCTCCGGGATTGATAGTTTTGACATCCACCACCCGGGATTTAAACTCAAGCACAGGCCGGAGTGAAAGGGGATCCTGTTTTCGAGTCTCTTGATTGGGATAACAGCCATAGAGAGTGATTCCCGGCCTTACCATATCCAGGTAATAAGATTTTGACTCAAAAAGGCCGGCGCTGCTAGCTGCATGCCGGGTCTTAATTGGGATGCCCAGGTTTTGTGATTCCTCATAAAGTGACTGAAGCCTTTTGAGCTGGACTTTATCAAATGGCTTATCCTCGGAAAGAGTGGTTGAAAGGCCTGAAATAGAGAGACCCTTTAATAGAGAGGCTTGTTTGAGAACAGAGATAGCCTCTTTGTGAGAAAGCCCCATTCTGTGCATTCCCGTGTCTAAATGGATGTGAACATTTATTGGGGCGCCCCGTTTTTCAGCTTTTCGGCTCATTGCTTTAAAATCTCCTGCGTGCAGAAACTGGCTTATGTTGTGTCTGAGCAGAATAGGGGTGTTTTCCGGAACAAGGGGGCCAAAATTGTATATAGGACAATTGATCCCTGACTCTCTCAATCTCACAGCTTCCTGTAATTTGCAGACCATAAGAGCATCGATCCCGAGTCTGTCAAGGTGTTTTCCAAATTCGACCAAGCCGTGGCCGTAGGCATTTGCCTTGATCACACCCATGACCGGCTTTTTGACCTTCTGTTTTATTTTCTTAAGATTCCATTCGATATTGGTCGGGTTCAATTCAATCCATGATTCAGGGACAGGTCTCTCAGGTTTTGAGTTTGTTTTGAAATAAAGATTTTTCGAGGCAATGGATAGGCCCGAAAATATCATGAAGTCTCTTCTGTTTAATTTCATGGATCCCTCCTCATATAAATTGGCGACGGTTTATCTATTCACCCAATTTTTTATTTTCAGATATTTCTTAATGTCATTATGTATTCCTGCTAACACAAATTCAACATAATTAACTCTCCATCGAAAAAGAAACAGCAGAGGAGGAGCGATTTAACTGATCTATCAAAAGAAGGCTTGAATTCATATTATCCTGATATTTTTGATCACCTGGCATCTTGATAAGAATTTCTTTATAATTTTCCAGAGCCGCAAAACCAAAAGTATTCAGGACACCTATGCACAAGATAAGAGTTGAAGGCATCACAATCCATGTGGAGAGAAAAGACATAAAACATATGTATCTGTCTTTAAGACCTCCTGATGGGAGAGTGCGGATTTCCGCACCAAAAAACATGGC
>WJMT01000029.1 GCA_014727835.1 Candidatus Aminicenantota bacterium
AGTTTAACAGAAATCCTGTAAAAATCATCGGTGTATCTCAAGATATGTCCCCTGATTTTCTGATGAAGAGATTCAAAATGAAAATCACTGATGACACCTATCACAGTATAAGGCACCTCTATAAATTCCCGGTTTTCCATTTCTGTCATGTGAACTGTTTTACCAATTGGATTCTTCCAACCCAATTCGCGGACAAGCGTCTCATTGAGAATAACAGCGTTTTTGTCTGTTGAATACTCTGAAGAGAAGTTTCGTCCTGCAATCATTTTGATGTCATAAGTATCAAGAAAATCTTCATCAATATCTATATGGGGAAGAATCTGTTTGTTTCCCTCCGAATAGCCCTCAAACCGGAAATAGGTCTCATTTGATGCCCTGCCCATCAATGTTGTTGATCCCGCTGCTTTGCCCACTCCAGGAATGTTCAAGAGCTTATTTTTAAACACTTGGTTTTTCTCCCGGATTTGTCCCTGAAGAAAGACTACAGCCATCTGCTCATGGTCAAATCCGAGGTCATAGCTCTTGACATGATTGAGCTGAGAAAAAACAATCAAAGTGCAGCATATCAACACAATGGATATCACATACTGCAGACTGACCAAACCGCTGCGGAAAAATTTATGACCGCGCCCAGCTCTGAATCGAGATTTAACAGCCTTCAGCGGTCCAAATGAAGAAAGATACAGCGCCGGATAAGCTCCTGCCGCTGCCCCCGCCAATAAAGTCATCCCAAGCATCCCCAGAGCAAGACCCCAATCCTGAAACAGATGAAATGTCAGTTCTTTCATGATGAACCGGTTGAATATGGGAAGCCAGAGGCGGATAAGGACCAGAGCCCCAGCCAGGCTGATGAAGCTGAGGATAACCGATTCTCCGAGGAACTGTACTGCCAATCTGCTGCGGTGAGCGCCCAACACTTTTCTCATCCCCACCTCTTTGGCCCGTTTTGCGGAGCGGGCTGTGGAAAGATTAACAAAATTAATCCCGGCAATCAGCAAAATAAACAAGGCAATGGCCGTAAAAATGCGAATATAAGCAAGATTCCCTGGCGGTTCCAGTTCCTGTTCCAAATGAGAGTAGAGATGAATCCTGGTGAGGGGCTGAAGAGACAGATTAATATTAATTCCCATTTTTTTTATCTGATCCGGGATATGAGCCCACAAAAAATTATAATATTTTTCTTCCAAACCATTTATCTGGACATTGTCGCCCAACTCCAGATAAGTATGGATGGAAAAACCCATCCAATCATTCATGTTTCTTCCCATGCTCTCTAGTGTGGATAAAGAGCTCAGCATATTGAATTTGAAATGGGAATTCTCTTGCATTTTTTTCACCACTCCAGTCACTGTATATTGATGAGTGTGGTCCCATTCCATGGTCTTTCCGATGGGATTCTCCTGTCCGAAGTATTTTCGGGCCATTTCTTCTGTTATCACCACTTCAAAGGGATCATCAAGGAATGTCTGCGGATTTCCGCTCACTGCAGAAACTGAAAACATCCTGAAAAAATCCGGATCCACATAATAAATACCTGTTTCTTCAATAACGTCATTTTCTCTTGAAATGAGAGTGCTCCCTGCCTCTTGAATCCTGGTCGTATTTTTCACCTCAGGAAATTCATGCTTCAGAGCCGGTCCAAACGCAATGGGCATCTCTGCTATTTCAAAATGTCGGTCTTGCAAGTCCATACTGGCTGCAAATCGATAGATACGGTCGCTTTTTTCATGAAACCGGTCATAGGTGACCTCATTCACCACATACAAAAGAATGGAAAAACTGACCGCTAAACCAACCGCCAGTCCAATGATATTGATGAAAGTGAAACTTTTGTTTTTCCATAGATTCCGGAAAGAGATTTTTAAATAATTTTTCCACACGGGCTTATTCTCCTTGTATAGAACTCACCATCATCTATAGAAACGAAATTTGACAGAATGAAGTTCCCTCTTATTCTATTTCATTATAAAAGCTATAATAATACACACAAAAAACACGCCCGATCAACAAGTAACCCACAAAAAAAATAGAATACCAGAAAATCATTCTTAGTGAGGCAAAGAAAGAACAGAGATCCCCCTTTCGCCTGGACTAAAGGATTAGAGTGTCACATATATTCTGATTGTCCCTCAGCCGCCATAGAGAGCTGAGCTTTTCTCATCTTTTCTCTGTGGGCATTGGTATAGAGGCTGTAATCGCGCACCATAACACGACCTTTATCAGGAATATAAGAGGTCACCCGAGCAATAAACTCCAGATAATCCACAGACTCTGTCTCAGAGCTGTGTTGAGAAGACATTACATTTGATTCGAGAAAAAATAATGTTCAGAAAGAAGTGGTTGGGAGAAAAATAAAACTTAAAGGCAAAGTGAAGCCAGCTCACCTGAAAATGAGTGATCCCGAAAGGATGCGCTCTCTCCATGTCTGGAAATAAATAAGAAGAGCCTTAGGAAATCAACGATCTATGGGAAGTCTATCCTGAATGGGACCGGCTCATGCAAGACAAAATCAAGTGGGATATCTGTAAGCAGTAGAAGTGATCTGCTATTTATTTGCCTTTTTATATCCTTCAGGGACTTCATAGGTTCTTGCAGGGGCTGATTTTTCCGACGCTTCCAGAAGTTCTTGAGTCGATTGGACTTGAGTTCCCATCATAGCTGTGGTCTCTGTAGAAAGCACTGCAAGTCCTTTTATTTTTTTCATCTCCTCAAGCATCATATCCAATCCGGGAGTCTTGGGCATCATCGATAGTCTGAGTGTGGTGAAGAGTTCATAATTGATTTTGATATCCGTGGTGGCCCATATTTCTGAAGTGGATGTTGTTCCCATCATCTTCATGGTCATGATGTATTTTTTGCATTTCCAGTTCTTGATCTTCTGTGTTTCCCCTGTCTCTGTCACACTGACCTCAGGAGTCATCATCTGAGCAAATCCTTTCATCATTTTTTGTGCCTGGGCTTTTTCTTCTCCAGAGAGGTCAGCTCCAGAAATGGAAGCTGTTAGAATGTCGCTGGTCTCGTTGAACGGCATTTCAAAATAGGTCATTTTGGCATGATCGATCGTGTACATCATTTTCTTATCAGGCCTGACGATGATGGATGTGTCCTCACTGTAATCAAGTCGAGCCTTGTCTTTGCCCATCCAGGTCACAAATATCTCATCTTTGGCAGGTTGTATCTGTCCCATGATATTTACTTCATCTGTGTGATTTTTCTGTTTGATATAGATATCTGCCTGCACGGCAAAAGGGACAAAAACATAGGTAAAGAGAAGGAATGCCCCTAAAACCCTCAAGCTCTTTTTTTTATGCATTCGGTTTAACCTCCCTTCTGATTTAAGATTATTTATCCTGAATGATCCAGGTTGTTGATCAGGCTGATCACATTAGCCCCATTTTTTAAAGTTTGACTGAATCTCACACACAAAGACAAAAGGTATTTCCTCTTTCTTATATTCTGGGATAAACATAGCACACAACAAAGAACCGGTCAATTATGACAATCAATTCTGACTGGTCCAGTTTTTGGGTGAGGCTCATAGATAAACCGTCCCCAATTTAATTACTCATAGCGGAGGGAATCGACGGGATCAGCGATGGCTGCTTTTACAGCCTGGTAACCTACCGGAATTGCGGCGATCATTAATGAGAGTAATCCTGCATAGATAAACATCAGCAGATTCAATTCGGTCCGGTAGGCAAAACCCTGCAGCCATTTGCTCATGGCATACCAGCCTATGGGCCAGGCGATGAGATTAGCAAGGAGAATCCAGCGGGAAAATTCCTTTGATAGGAGCAACACAATATGAGAAACCGGCGCCCCCAAGACCTTACGGATTCCAATCTCTTTGGTCTTCTTTTCAGCTGTAAAAGAGGCCAGCCCAAAAATCCCCAGGCATGATATAAAAATCGCCAGGAAGGCAAAGGCACTGAAAATCCTTCCCAGTTTATGCTCAGACTGGTAAAGGGTCTGGACTCCCTGGTCGATAAAATTGTATTCATAAGGAAAATTCGGGGCATAGCTCACAGAAGTTTCCTTTATATACTTTAATGTATCGGGAACATTCAGGGATGCGATCTTTATAAAAACATATTTCAAATTATTGTGATGGCGGGGATTGATGGTATAGATATGAGGCATGATTTCCCGGTGCAAAGAGACATGGTGGCAGTTTTGAGCCACTCCAATGATCGTTCCTGGTGTTCCCCAAAAAACGAGCTTTTGGCCCACAGGTTCTTCCATGCCCATGTATTTGGCCGCTTCTTCGTTAATGATATAATTTCTCATATCAGCCAAAGATCCGCTTTGGAAAGATCGGCCGTCCATAACCTCCATCCCAAAGGTCTCCATATAATCGGATTGAACGATGCTGTACCTGATGTTAGGGGACATCTCCGGATCCTTGCCTTCCCATTCCACACCAGAAGTTTTGTAATCTTCATTATAGGGAACAGCCTGACCGGCTGTGACGTTCAGGATATTTGCATTCTGAAGAAGATCGTTCCTGTAGCTCTGAAACCGGCTCAAAAGAACGGGATTGATCGGAACTTTCAACACATGATCAAGGCTGAAGCCCAAAGGCCTTTTCTGAATAAAATCCATTTGCTGAAAGACCACAGCAGTGCAGGCAATAAGAAGTACAGAAACAGCAAACTGCCCCACAACCGTGACCACCCGGAATGAAGAACGCTTGGATTTGAAAGGAGACGATGTTTTGAGAGTATCAGCCGGCTGGCTGGATGAAAGGAAAAAGGCGGGATAAAGCCCTGAAACCAGACCCACGATCAAAATGAGCCCTAACAAATAAAGGGACATGGAATGTCTAAAGAGAAGCGAAAAGTCCAATTGCTTGGCCGTAAGGCTGTTGATCAAGGGTAGCCCTGTCCTCACCAGAATGAGAGAGAGGCCAAGACCGATAGCTGACATCAGCATGGACTCTCCCAGAAACTGCTGGATGAGCTCCTGGCGTTTGGCTCCCATGACTTTGCGCATCCCGACTTCTCTGACTCGATTGGCTGAACCGGCAGTGGCCAGATTCATGTAATTGACACAAGCGATAAGCAGAATAAAGACGGCAATCACCGAAAAGATATACACATACATGCGGCGGCCGAAGCTTAAATGAACTCGGATCAGGGGCAATACATCGATCTTAAGAGTATCGGCAAAGGGATAAGGGCTGTGCCGGCTCATGGCTCCTTTGATTTTTTCTCTCACATCCTGCAGCGAAGAATTTCTTTTCAAAAGAACATAGGAGGGATCCCTCCAGTTCCAATCGTTATCCAGGCGTTTGGGCAGAGGAGCAATGAGATCAAATTGCAGGTGTGAGTTTGAGGGAATATCAATCACCCCTGTGACAACCTTGTCTTCCTGATCATTCAGAGTCAAAGTCTTTCCCATAGGGTTGTCTCGACCGAAGTACTTGGCAGCAATTTGATTCGTTATAACAAGTGAATGCGGATCTTGAAAAGCGGTCTCGGGGTTCCCGTGTACAAACGGGAAAGAGAACATGGTAAAGAATGAAGAATCGACCAGATCGACGTTTGTCTCATAGTCCATAATGGGCAATCCCTGAGCCGGCTGGTATCTGAAGGTGCATGTCCTGATGCTGCTGAGACTGTATATCCGGGTGAAATGATCGATTTCAGGGATTTCATCTGCCAATCGCGGAGCCAGGGCATAGGGGACATTGGGATCCATATTGTTGTCAGGATGAATGACGGTCAGCAGGTAAAGGTCATGTTTATGGGTGTGAAACTGGTCATAGCTCAGCTCGTCCTGGATCCAGAGTGTTATCAAGATGAAACAGGCCATTCCAACAGCCAACCCCAGGGTATTGATGAGAGTAAAGACTTTGTTCCGGCTGATATTCCTGAAGGCAATCTTTATGTGATTTTTGATCATAGCAGCTTCCCTGTGTGTTCTGTTTTTTAAAAAACCTGATAAGGATTTCAGGACTTCTTTCCAAAACCACTGCTTGGCTTTTTTGGGCCCCTCATGTTCAGCAATATACTCGAATGTTTCCATGAGGTCTCCGTAAGCATAGTCATAATCGCCGGGACTTGCGGTCCTCTTTAAAAGCCAGGCGGCAAGAGGCGGAGGTGTGGGTTTCTTTGACGGCATGGATCTCACTTCTCTCTCAGGGAAGGCACAGAAATATCAATCCAGGTCTTTTTTTGAAGTTCTCTGACCTCTTCAAGCGCTCTAATTCCCTGTTTTGTTATCCTGTAGAATCTTTTGCTTTTTCCTCCCCTTTTTTTCTCCGGCTCTCCAATTGTTGTGGATACCAATCCCTTTCTGGTTAATCTGTCCAGCACATCATAGATGGCCCCGATGGACCAGTATTTATCGGTCACATCGGATACATGCTGGCGGATAGGCACACCATAGGCGTTCTCACCCAGCTTTAAAATGGAAAGGAGGATCAATTCTTCCTGCCTCGATAAAAATTTCATGGCTCGCTCCTTACAGTATCTTCGGTAATATAGAAGATTTTATTCCCCCTGTCAAGCATTTTTTCTGCAATACCGAAGATTACAGAGTGAACGAAGCAGACAGTTTGTTTAAAGTATTGATTGGTTGAGATTCCAGCTCACGCTGTAGCGTCTTACCTGATGAAAGCCCTGCTGGTCTTCAGAGACAACGTAGAGCTTGTCCTTTTTCCAGACTCGAGGGCGGTGTTCCAAAGGGATTTTAGCCATATATTTTCCCTGAGAATTGAACACATCATAATAATACAGG
The DNA here is from genome assembly GCA_014727835.1 of Candidatus Aminicenantota bacterium. Lineage (GTDB taxonomy): Bacteria > Acidobacteriota > Aminicenantia > Aminicenantales > Aminicenantaceae > WJMT01. The sequence goes on from WJMT01000029.1 coordinate 6,742, forward strand.
CCGTTGGGATCTTTTTCATAGGTGCGCACAAACACTCTGCCCTCTTCATCGATGCTCAGATAAATAAAAGGATTGTGATGGGAATCCCAGATTAATTCCATTCCCTCAGGCGGCTCTTCTTGGCCATAGTGAGATTTGTAGTACTCTATCTTTTCTTGTTCGGTGATTTTCACAGGATCGTATTCCTTTATTATTTTCATAAACAGGCTTCCGTCCGGCTTCAGGTACTGGATCTCATAGATGTCATTATAACCCCAAATGATATGGTCACGGCTGTCGATCTGCCAAA
>WJMT01000030.1 GCA_014727835.1 Candidatus Aminicenantota bacterium
AGATAAGACACTCCGCCGACTTCCTCTAAAACTCCGGATTTCTGAAGCTCTTCAGCCAGTGTCAGCAAGTCCACTGGAAGCCCCTTGTCCACCAGAGAGACAATCGCTGACAGGATCTTTCGGTTGGCTTCTTTATAAAAGTCATCAACAGAAATGATGGAAAGAACCACGTTCAAGTTCTTATTGTTGACCAGAATTCCTCCCATCACTGTTTTTTCTGTCTCCGGACTGTGGGGTGGCGTTTTCTTTAAAAAGGTAAAGTCTAAGTTCATGGCCTTGAGTTATTTTTTGTCCTTTGTTTCGTTTTCGGTTTGGTCCTTATCCTCTTTTTCGGATGATTTTTCTTCCGGATGCTCTTTTTCTCTTTCTTCGGTTTCTTCGGTTTCTTCTTTCGTCTTCTTTTTGGTTTCTTCTTCCGGTTTCTCTTCTGTTTTCTCCTCAGGTTTCTTTGTCAGTTCTTTTTTGGGGGCCTCCTTTTTTTCGGGTTCCTCTTCTTTTTTGGCTTTGCCCTCTCCTTCACTCTTCACTTCTATTTTCAGTTCTCCCTGATGCTCATGAAAAACTTTCACCAGCACTGTATAAATTCCGCTTTTTTTAATAGGGTCCTCCAGAAGAATTCTTTTCTTCTCTATATCAAAACCCAGCTTGTCCAATTCCTCTTTGATATCATTTGCGCTCACCGATCCATAGATGGTCTCTTTCTCACTGGTCTTTCTCTTAAACAGCAGATGGGTGTTATTCAATCTCTCAATGATCTCATTGTAAGACTCCATTTCCTTTTCAAGCCCTTTTTTCAGAGCTTTCTGTTCGATCTCTATCATCTTCATGTTTGAGGAGGTCACTCGAATCCCTAACTCCTTTGGGATCAAATAGTTTCTTCCATATCCGGGAGCCACATCAACGATATCGCCCTTCTTTCCTAAGCTCTCTATGTTTTCTCTTAATAGTAACTTCATTTTCCCTCCGGTCCCCTTTTTCAGTCTGCAATATAAGGGAGCAAGGCCAAATGCCTCGCTCTTTTAATCGCTTTGGTGAGTTTTCGCTGATGGAATGCACAGGTTCCCGTGACTCTGCGGGGAGAAATTTTTCCTCTTTCCGGAATATATCTTTTTAAAACATCAATGTTTTTGTAATCAATCTCTTTTATGTTGTTTTTACAGAACCAGCAGTATTTCCTTCCGCGGGAAAAGTATCTTTTGGGCCTTCTTTTGCCTTTTCTTGCTGCAACCATGTTTATTTATCTCCTTTCTCTTTCTTTTTGGTTTCTTGTTCTTTTGTGTCTTTGCTGGTTTTGGCGCTATTCTTGGTTTCCGGCTTTTCTTCTTCCTTTTTTTTGGGAGCCGGCTTTTTCCTCTCTGGCTTTTCTTTGGCTTCTTTATCTAGAGCCGGCTTCTCCTCTCTCTTTAATGTCAAATGCCTGATTATGGTTTCTTTCTGTTTGAACTGCCTTTCCAGCTCTGCGCTTGTTTCCGGGATTCCTTGGTAATAGAAAAAAACATAAAAGGCAGCATCATGTTTTTTTATGGGGTAAGCAAGCTTCCGCTTCCCCCATTTGTCAACATCGAGCATCTGCCCCTTATTTTTTTTGACCACATCTCCCATCTTGCCGATTAACTGTTCGGTTTCTTCTTCAGAAAGGTTGGGAGCGATCAAAAACGCTGTTTCATAATATCTCATGTCTTCCTCCTTATGGATATTTAGCTCCTTTCCTCTGGAAAAGGAGCAAGGGGTTACTTAACCATCTATGTTAAATATCACTCCTTTTTCTATTATACACATTCATGGCTTCATCAAAAGAGCGGGCTAAAATCATGTCCAGCGCCTTCGCGCTCATCTGTATGCTTTCATCCAGCAGGGGCCATTCTTGCTCTTCAAAAGGAGAGAGAACAAATAAAGACGGGTCCTGCTCCTGGGGAACAGGTCCGATCCCTATTTTAATCCTTGGGAATTCTTGTGTGCCTAGATTCTCTATTACAGATCGGACACCCTTATGAGAGCCACCGCTCCCTCCTCTTTTGATTCTTATCTCTCCCAATGAAAGGTCAAAATCATCATGAGCAATGATCAACTTTTCTAAAGGGATCTGATACTTATCTTTGATCTTTTTCACCGCGTATCCGCTCCTGTTCATAAAATCCTTTGACCTTGCTAACAAGATTTCATTCTTTCCTATTCTGGCTTTGGCTCCGCGAAATCTCCGGCCCATTCCTTTGAGGCGAACATCCCACCTGCTTTTCAACTGATTGATCAACAAAATCCCTACGTTGTGTCTGGTCTTTGCATAATCTTTACCAGGATTCCCAAGTCCGACCACAGCCCACACATATCACCCCTTTTTGTCTTCTTCTTCCTTTTTCTTTTCCGTTTCTTTTCCTTCTTCTTTTCCTTCTTCCTCAACTTCTTCTTCGCCTTCTTCCCCAATGACTTCAGGCTCTTCTCCCTCTACAATGAGTTCTTCTTCGAGTTCTTCTTCCTCTTCGATCTCTTCTTCCTCAGGAAGCATGATGTGCGCAATAACAGTATCTGGCTCTGTAATGAATTCAACATCTTCAGGCGGCTCGATATCTCCCACTTTGACAGATTCATGCAGGTGAAGGTCACTGATATCAATACTGATTTGGTCAGGGATATTTTTAGGAAGGCATCTCACCTCAACTTCTCTGTTGGTGAAATCAACAAATCCGCCTTCTGATTTCACCCCCACGGCTTCTCCTGTGAGCTCAACCTGAACCGTCACTTCAATGGCCTCGCTCATTGCGATCTCAATCAGATCAACATGCAAAAGTTCATCCGAAACCACATCCAGCTGGAAGTCTTTGATCATGACATTCTTTTTTTTGGAATCAAAAGTGATTTTGAAAATCGTGTTGATTCCTCTTTCTGATTTCAATATTGAAAATATATCCTGTTTAGATAAGACCAGAGGCACATTTTTAATCTTGGGTCCATAGAGAATCGCCGGCACATTGCCTTGGCTCCTCAATCGGCGAGCCGCATTTTTTCCAGCAGATTCTCTCACTTCAGCTTTGACTGTTTGACTCATATCATATGTCTCCTTATTGAAATAACGAACTCACAGAGGCGCCTTTATGAATTCTCCGAATGGCCTCTCCAAATAGTTCTGCCACAGATAACACCGTGATCTTGTTCGATGTTTGCTTTCGCCCCTCCAAAGGTATTGTATTTGTAACCACAAGTTTTTTCAATTCTGATTGGTCTATTTTCTCCACAGCATCCCCTGAAAGCACCGGATGGGTGCATGCGGCAAAAACTCTTTTGGCTCCTTCCTTCATTAGAGCTTCCGCACTTTGAACCAGAGTTCCTCCGGTATCGACCATGTCATCCAGAATAATGACATCATGCCCATCCACTTCGCCGATCACATGAAGGACCTTGGCAATATTGGGAGCTGGACGCCGCTTGTCAATGATACCCAAAGAAGCATTCATGCGCTTGGCAAACCACCGGGCCCGGCCCACTCCACCGGCATCAGGAGAGATGATGGTGAGGTTTTCCAAATCAATGCTCTTGAAATATTTTTCAAGGACCACTCTAGCTACGAGATTGTCCACAGGAACGGAAAAAAACCCTTGGATCTGGGGAGAATGAAGGTCCATCGTCAAGACCCGGTTGGCTCCGGCCGCCTCGATCAAATCAGCGATCAGGCGGGCTGATATGGGCACTCGAGGCCGGTCTTTCCAGTCCTGACGGGCATAACAATAATAGGGAATGACGGCCGTGATCCTCTCTGCCGAAGCTCTCTTCAACGCATCCACCATAACAAACAATTCCATTAAGTGAAAACTTGTTTCCCGCGATCCTGTTTGAATCACAAAAACATCTTCCCCTCTGACATTCTCATCAATATAAAAATGGATCTCTCCGTCACTGAACTGCTCAAGAACTGATTTTCCTAGGTCCATATTCATATAAGATGCAATTTCCTCCGCCAATATAGGATTGGAAGAGCCGGTAAAAATCTTCATTTTCTGTTCCTTTCTAAACTCCAGTGCCAATCATTATTCTTTTTTCACAAAAATCCAATTTCAAATTTGGCTGGGGTGGGAGGATTCGAACCTCCGAATGGCGGCTCCAAAGGCCGCTGCCTTACCGCTTGGCTACACCCCATGCATGAGCCTGCTCCAGTATTCTTCTCTATTCAATGTCTCTGCAAAAACCGCAGGATAAACTTTTTTTATGTTCTCTAATGCGGCTTTTGCCTTATCTTTTTTCCTAAAAATCCCAAAGACCACTGATCCTGTCCCACTGACCAAAGTAAGCACAGGATCTGTTTCCCTGACAAGGCTTTTCACTTCCTTTATCTGCGGGTGTAATTTGAAAACCGTTTCTTCTAAATCGTTCTCTAATTCACCTAAGCTTCGAGTGTTCAGAAACTCGATAATTTTACTGTCTTTGTCTCTTGAAGTCAAGCTCCGGAAAAAGCTTTTATAGACTGATTCCGTAGAAACAGGTGTGCCTTCCTGGACCAACACACAGAAGTGTTTGGAGATCTCATCAGCGAGCGAGATTTGATCTCCCTTTCCCGTGCCAATACACAGCCCCCCTTGCAGAAAGTAAGGCACATCCGCACCCAGCCCTCTCCCGAACTCCATCAGCTCTTCTTTTCTTAAGTTCAATCCCAGCAATTTATTGAGAACCAACAGAGTGACCGCGGCATCACTGCTTCCTCCCCCTAAACCTGCTCCTGCCGGAATCTTCTTTTCAACAGAAATCTCAATCTTTTTATTGGTCGTGGATTGCTGTTTCATTATATAAGCCGCTCTGTACACCAAATTGTCTTCTCCCCAGGAAATGGTCGGGTCGGACCCCTTGATTCTGATGAGACCGGAAGAAGAAATCTCGAAATCTAACAAATCATGAAGCGAGATACTCTGAAAAAGAGTTCTGATGTCGTGATATCCGTCATCCCTCTTTTTCAAAACTTCCAAGCCCAAGTTGATCTTTGAAAACGCTTTAATCTTCATGGTCCATCATTGTCCTGATTTCTTCCCAAGATTTCCTTTCAAAACCATCCACAAAGGACAAAGAAAAAAAATCTTTTTTCGCGGGATTATTGAAATCAATACTCAGGATGTTCAATTTGCCTGTCTGAAAGCGGTTATGAAAACGAAGGCTCCGGATCAGGGCCGTATCTTCAATATGCTCAATAACCTGAAAACGCATTCCCTGCTTTTTTCCCTGAGTGACCCGTCCTTTGATATCTCTTTGTATGATCCAGAAGTCTTTGTCTTGCCCGCCTCTTTTATTTTCCAATTCGCTCCACTGTCCGCTGAGAAAACTGGCCACTTCTGTCATATCCAGTCGGAAGCCGATGAATTTATCAATAATATCTTTTTGATTGCTCTGCCAGTAAATTCTTTTCGAAGGGACGACCAGGAATGCCTGAGTTTCCTTGATCACAATCTGATAAAGAGTCCTTCCCAAAAAATCGAACACTTCGATCCTTCCTTTATCCGGGAGTTGGAACAGAAAAGAAAATTTTGACCGGGAAAAGCCTTGGTCCCCTGTTATTTTCAAAGATGCAAAGCCTTGGACCGTTCTGATCTTCTCTGGGAAAGGAGAAAGCAGGACTGGAGACGGACGACAGCAAAACAAAAGCAAAAGAGATACACTTAACAGGACAATTGGAATCTTCTGTAAATGCAATCCCTTTTTTTCACCTATTTGTTATGGTTTTGGTTTGCTTGTGCAGATTCTTTTTTTTTATCAGAAAGGGAAAATCCGTAATCATTGACCTTGACATTCTTTTTGGCACTCTGGTTCTTCCTGGATTCCAGATGGGTCACACGGGGCCTTATTCTTTCCTCCTCCTTGACCAGTGAAAAACCATAGTCATCTATCTTTTTTTCTCTGTCATCAGAGCCTTTCTTTCTTTTTCGTCTGAAGAGAGGATAAAAGGGAGACTTGATCTTTTTCCCAAAACAAGAGAGCCGGGGATTTGTTATCAGAATGACCACAAACAAACCAAATATGATGAGTACTCCAATTAAGAATATATTCATCTCATCCCTTATTCAATCAAAAAGACCGGATGGCAAACCCTCAAAATCCGGTTTGAATCACTTCATTCTTTCTCCGCAAAATCTTCCTGAAACTCAGGTATTTTAGATATGATTTTTTCTTTACCTAAATAAAATCCGATCATAAATGCAGAAGACGCGAGTAAGAGAGTGAAAAAAGACTTACATATATTTTTCATTGTTCTTGTTCCTTTGAACAGTTCCCTTTAGATTTTTAAACAATTCAAAAAAAAAGTCAACCCTGTTCCTTCCGTTGCTGTGCAAAAGATCCGAAAATTGAGAGCTCCCGAAAAACGTCCATCTCAGTGGAAAACCAGGGCTTCAAAAACACAGATATCCGCCCCTTTCTTCCATGCATCCCTGGGAAGCCCTGCTTTAATACAAGTCTGTCCCAAAAACATCTCTTTTGACCAATTGTACTCTTTCGCAACTTGAGGCAATAAAAGACCCTGTTTTTGTCCCTTGGAAATGATCAGTCCATGCTTTCCCACTTCAATCTCTGAAATATCCGTGACCTTCTCCGGTTTCGTGAGCACAGAGATCTCTATTTGAAGCCCCTGAAGCTCCAATGCTGTCAGCGGGGGAAATCTCTGGTCTCTGAAAGCCGCATAAACAGCCGCTTTTGCCACTGTCTGACAAAGGGGAGCCACAGGCTCGATAAAACCGATACACCCTCTCAATTTGCCCTTGCTCTTTAATGTCACAAAAGCGCCTCTGTTTGCGTTCAAAATCTCATTCTGGGGTTGTGTAAAGATGATTTTTTTCTCTTTAATATAGCTCTGTATGGATTGACGGGCCAAATCCAGAAGTTCCTGTTTTTCTGTTTGAGAAAGACAAAATTCCGGTTCTACTCTGTTCACATACACTGCGGCAGACATATACCCCACTACCTGGGATTCAGGACCGCCTGCAGAGGAAGAATCCCGATAACAGAGAAGATCCACATGGGTTCTGCCCCTTGTAACAGCATACCTCAGTGCGGAGACCACTCCAGCTCCTCCGCACATGATATTCTCTTTGTTAAAAAATCTGTTTTCCAGCTTCCGTATGTCTTTAGAAACAATCAATCGGATGGTGCTGTGGTCTCTTTGGCTGGCCTGCTTCTTGGAAAGATAATGGGACATATCTGTGGAAACCACCACCAATATCTTTTTGCTTGCATCGAGCGCAGCTAATCCCTCTGCAAGGGCTCTGATTGAAGAGGGGGAAGGAATCCCCATAACTACCGGTATAATCGTGGCATCGGGCAGTGTTTTTTGGACAAAAGGAATCTGAACTTCAATGGAATGTTCCTTTGCATGAGCATTGGGGACAAATCCAAATCCCGTGGACTTTGAAAGGACCTCAGCTAATTCTTGGTCAATATCCACTGTTCCAAGAGGACTTATATAGCTTCCTTTCGGGTAAATGGAACCGCCTCTGAATCCAAAATGGTGACTGGGCCCGATGATGACCACAGTATCAAAATTCTCATTTTGGACCTGTCTGTAGGCACGGGCCGCCACCTTTCCTGAATAAACATACCCCGCATGAGGAGCAATGAGCACCTTTAGCTGAGACAAAGGATGTGATTTGTATTCAGCTTGTTTCAGCCATTGATCGATTTGATGGGATAAAATTTGAGGCTGCGCCTGGTAAAATTTTCCAGCCCAAACCGGTTTCCTCAATCCCTGGGACCAAGACAAATAGGGGAGAAGCAGCAAAACAAGGCAGAAAACAAATCCTTTTCCTTTCATTTGAATTTGATTCAATTTTAGGATGATTTGTCAAAAAAATCAATCCGCGCTTTTGTCCAGCTGGTGTTGTTTTTACTAAAAACCGCTTTTCTGCTATAATATTTGATTATTTTTGGAGGTTTTCATGCCTTTATATGAATACAAATGCTCTCAATGTGATAAAAAAATCGAAATCATACAAAAAATCGGAGACAAGTCTCCAATCAAATGCCCTTTTTGTGGGGGGAAACTGAAAAAACTCATATCCATTCCTGCCATTCAATTCAAAGGCTCGGGCTGGTATGTTACTGATTATGCTGGGAGTAAGGCGAACCATTCCCCTTCTCTGTCACCTGAGGCCAAGAAAAAAGCAGAATCCGCCAAGAACAACAACGGAACAAAGACAAAGAAGTCAGATCAAGTCAAAAACTGACCCAGGCAGATAAAATGCGAATCGCAGTTCGCGCTCCGAATTGGATAGGGGATTCCATCCTTTCAACACCCAGCATAAAAAGTCTCAAAACAAACTTTCCTAACTCCCGCCTCTCCGTCATCGCAAAGCCATGGGTGAGGGATCTTTTTCTCAATCTGGAATTTGTGGATGACATCATCTCGCTGCCTGAAAAAAATGACCTCAAAAGCCTAAACGCAGCTGTCCAAAAAATCAAAAAACAAAAATTTGACGCCGGGCTCATTCTGCCGAATTCTTTTATTTCAGCTCTTCTCTTTTATAGAGCAAGAATCCCAAAAAGATGGGGATACAAAAAAGACGGACGGCAGATTCTGCTCACTGAACAAATCTTTGTTCAAAATCCCAGAAAATCAATTCACCAAGTCCAATACTACCAGAACATCATCTCCGGTCTTGGGTTGAAGCCCTCTCCGCCACAGCTCCATTTCTCTTTGACCAAACAAGAACAGCAAGATGCCCGAAACCTCCTTGATTCTCTTCACTTCAAGCCCACAGATAAATTGGTCATTCTCAATCCCGGTGCCTATTACGGATCAGCAAAAAGATGGCCGGCCTCTCGATACACGGCCTTGGCTAAAATCCTTCAAAAAAAATCAAACCCCTATCTTGTTCTGATCGGCTCCCAGGCAGAAAAAGAGCTTGCGGATTCCATTGCGTCCCAGATGCAGAACAAACAGGCAAATCTGGCCGGGAAAACCTCTCTCAGAATCCTAGCCGGAATCATCAGTCTGGCTGATCTGGTGATTTCTAATGATTCCGGTCCCATGCACCTCTCAAATGCTCTCGGAATCCCCATCATTGCTCTCTTTGGCCCCACCATTCCCGCAGCTACCAGGCCTTTTCATCCGCCTTACAAAGTGATCCACAAAAAAGTCCCTTGCTGGCCCTGTTTTTACCGAGAATGTCCCTATGAACATCAGTGTATGCTTCAAATTTCTCCGGAAGAAGTGGCGCTGGAATGCGAGCAGATCCTGTCATGAAAAACAAGGCAGTGCTGTTAGATAGAGACGGCAACATCAATGAAGATATCGGATATCCTGATTCCTACAAACGCATCAAGATCTATCCCTACAGCTATGAGGCCGTCAGAAAAATCAATCAATCCGGCTTTCTCGCCCTGATCGTCACAAACCAATCCGGAGTGGGAAGGGGCCTTATTCCCGAAAAAGAGCTTCAGAAGATCCATAAAAAAATGGAAAAATCTTTTCAGAAACAAGGCGCCCGTATCGACCGATTCTACTACTGTCCTCATTATGTGAACTCGCTGAATCCAAAATACAAAAAGGACTGCCAGTGCCGAAAGCCCAATCCGGGAATGGCTCTCAAAGCGGCCCGGGAACTGGACATTGACCTGTCCCAATCTTACATGATCGGAGATAAAGTGGAAGATATTCTGTTCGGGGTCAATATAAAGGCCACTCCTATCCTTGTGCTCACTGGATTTGGAAAAAGGGCCCAGGATCAACTGGAAAAAATGAAAATCCATCCTGCCTATGTTGCAAAAAACCTGCTGGATGCTGTAAACTGGATTCTGAAGAACGAACCAGACTAAATTAGCGGGCGGAATCTCTATCTTCCTGGACAACAAAAATGATACGATTTGACGATATTTTGGAAAAAGTCTCCCCTTTATACGGGGAAAAAGACCTCGTCCCCCTACAGAAAGCCTATGTGTTTGCCGCTCATTCTCATAAAGGACAGGTCCGGCTTTCGGGAGAACCCTATCTCAATCACCCATTGGAAGTTGCGAATATACTGGCAGACATGAAGCTAGACCCCACTACACTGGTGGCAGCTCTTCTCCATGATGTCCTCGAAGATACAGATATGACCGCTCTGGATATAAAAAAATTGTTTGGCGAGGAGATCGCCCATTTGGTCGAAGGCGTCACCAAAATCGGTCTGGTTGAGGAGTCTCATCCTGAAACAAGAAGAGCGGAAACTATAAGAAAAATCATTATCGCCATGACAGACGACCTCAGGGTTATTTTTATCAAGCTTGCTGACAGGATTCACAATCTGAAAACGTTGAAATATCTCTCTGATAAAAAACAAAAACAAATCGCCCAAGAAACCCTTGAAATCTATGCTCCCATTGCCAACAGACTGGGAATGGGCCGAACTAAAGCTGAGCTCGAAGACCTGTCCTTCCGGTATGTGGATCAAAAAAATTACTTCCAGATCCTTTCTTTAATAAAAACCAAAAAAAAGGATTCAGAAAAAATCCTCAAAAAAATAGAAAAACAAATGATCGAGTTGATGAAGGAAAACCACATTCCTGCAGAGATTTCTTCTCGGATCAAAAGGCCTTACAGCATTTATCGAAAGATGAAAAGGCAGAATGTGAGCTTTGACCAGGTGTATGATTTCATGGCCTTGAGACTGATCACAAACACCGCCAGGAATTGCTATGGGGCTTTGGGCATCATTCATCAGAACTGGACTCATCTCCCTTCCGGGTTTAATGATTTTATTTCCATGCCAAAACCAAATCTTTATCAGGCTCTTCACACCACCATTCTGACCAAAAAAAAACAGACCATTGAGATCCAGATCAGAACCCATGAAATGCATGAAATCTCGGTAAACGGGATCGCGGCTCACTGGAAATACAAAGAAACAGACGCCAAATCCATGGTCAAAGAAGACAAAAGACTCCAGTGGCTCAGGGAGATGGTGGACTTATATCAAGAGCAAAAGGATCCCAGGAAGTTTTTGAAAAGCTTAAAGACAAATCTCATCCCAGAGGAAGTCTATGTGTTCACACCCAAAGGAAAGGTCATCACTCTTCCCATGGGCGCCACTGCTCTTGATTTTGCCTTTAAAATCCACACAGAAATCGGCCTACATACCGATGGGGCTATCATAAACGGAAAACAGATGCCCCTCAACTCCATTTTAGAGCCAGGAACCATTGTTGAGATCACATCCTCTGATAAGAAAACACCCAGTCGTAACTGGCTTAATTTTGCCTTCACATCAAAAGCCCAACATCATATAAAACGGTGGCTCAACAAACAAGAGCAGTTGAAAAACATCTCTCTTGGTAAAAAACTTTGGAACAAACAGCTCACTAAACACAAAATGAAAAACACCTCACTAAAAGGAAAAGCTCTTTTAAATAAAATAAGAGAGGTGACCCATCCTCATATCAGATCACTGAAACATTTTTATGAAATGGTTGGAATCGGAAAAATCGTTCTCAACAGAAAACTGCTAGAAAAAATCCTGCCGGAAAGCGCCCTCAAGCCAAAAAAAGAGACTCTCCTTAAAAAGGCGGTTAAAAAAGTAACCAAAAAACCAGAATCCGCCATTAAAGTGAAAGGCACAGAAGGTTCCCAGGTCAAATTAGCAAGGTGCTGCTCCCCAATTCTCGGAGAATCCATCATCGGATACATCACCTCAGGCAAGGGTATAACAGTCCACTCCTTGAGGTGCCATCTGGTCAAAAAAGAGATCCTTCCTTCTCAGCGAATGGTGGAGGTTTCTTGGGATAAATCAGCCAAAGGAGATTATGAAGCCGCTCTCTCTATCAAGGCCGAAGACAAACCCGGAGTGCTGGCAAAAGTAACCTCAAGCATCGCTAAGATGAAAGCAAATATAAGGAAAGCAAATGTCAATCCTGATTCAGAAAGCAAAACCCGAATAACCCTGAACATCATTGTCCATGACATCGAACAGCTAGAAAGGATCGCTGAAGAAATCAAGGGAATTGCTGAGGTGTTATCAGTGGCGAGAATTTAACCTGGGTTTATCCTGCTTTTTCAACCTTTCCAGAGCGGATACAATTGGTGCACACCCACGCTCTCCGGACTCCAGAATCCGTCTCTATTCGAATCCGCTGTAAATTGGGCTTCCATTTCTTTTTTGTTGCTTTGTGGGAATGACTGACACTGTGCCCGAAAGCAGGACCTTTTCCACATATTTCACATACTTTAGCCATTTTTCTTTCTCTCTCAATTGATTGAAATACTTAATTCCATTCTTTTGTTATCTTAATGAGAAGAAACAATTAAGCCCTTATTTATACCATAAAACCATTCAAAACCCAACCCCATAGTTTTCAATCCGGAACTCCATGATTTGAGACTAGATCATGCGTCTTGATTTATAGGCTTTCAATGTATTATGCATAAGCAAAGCCACTGTCAAAGGCCCCACTCCTCCCGGAACAGGGGTCAACATGGAGCTTTTATCAATGGCAGCAGGCATCACATCCCCGATAAGAGTGTATCCTTTTTTATCAATGTCAGCCAGTCTTTTTTCAGGATCCGGGAACAGCTCTTTCACTTTTTCCTTGTCCGTCAAATGATTGATCCCCACATCAATCACAACAGCTCCTTTTTTGACAAAATCCGGAGTGACAAAAGCTCCTCTGCCCATTGCAGCCACCAGTATGTCCGCTCGAGAAGCCACCTGGGGAAGTGTTTTGGTACGGGAATGACAGAGGGTCACTGTGCCGTGAGCATTGGTCATCATGGCAGCAAGGGGTTTTCCCACCAGAAGGCTCCGTCCGATGATGACCACTTCTTTTCCTTTGATCTCAATGCTTTGCGACTTGAGAAGTTCCATGATCCCCAGTGGTGTGCAGGGTCGGAGGCCGCTTTCAACTCTCAACAGGTTGCCCAGACTGCAGGGATTCAGGCCATCCACGTCTTTTTCTGGCTGGATGGTGGTCGCCACTTCATGGCTGCTGAAGGACGAAGGCAGAGGCTCCTGCACCAAAATCCCATCAATCTGATCTCTGTCATTCAGCTGCTGGATGTTTCTTTTCAGTTCAGCCGGATCCAGGTCTGCTTTAAATTTGAGAATTTCAGAAAAAATCCCCAACCTCTCGCAGGTTCGCTGCTTCATCCCTACATACACTTGAGAAGCCTTGTTGTCTCCCACTAGAACGGCAGCTAATCCTGGGACTTCGTTCCTCTCTTTTTTTATTTGTAAGACCTCTTCCTTTACTTTTTCTTTGATTTTTTTTGCTAAAGTTCTGCCTTCAAGCCATTGACCCATGAAGACCTCCCAAATTTTTGAATATTTTAGAAAATATTATACATATGTCCGTTTTGAATGACAACTCCAAAACCAAATCCGGTTTTTTTTCCTGTTCTCCTCTGGCACAAAACTTGCATCAACAAAACGTGAGTTCAAAACAGAGCATGAGATCGCATGTGATTTTCAAGACCCAGGAGTGTCTCAAGTCCTTAATCCTATACAGCGAAAAGTCGCATCTTGACGATTTTACAAAAACAAAGTACCTTAGATAATAGAAAGGATTTCTTTAAATGAACAACAAGATAAATTTATCACTGATATTATTAGCCTTGGTTTTTTTATCAGCGGGATGTGTATCTTCTCTTCCCAAAAGTCAACTTCAGTTCGGAGTGGAAGCCGCCCAGTACGGACTTTGGGATGAAGCCATCTTCAGATGGAAAAAGGTTCTCCAATTCGAACCCGATTCTGCTGCTGCCCATAACAACCTAGCCGTGGCTTATGAAAAAAAGGGTGAATTTGAAAAAGCGGAAAAAGAATACCAAAAAGCATTACAGCTCAACCCGAAAAACGAACAAATTCAAGCCAATTACCGCAGGTTCCAAAATAACCTCGATCAAGATAGAAAGAAAGAGGAAAAAAATGAAAAAAAATAGAGGATTCATTTGTAAAGTTTTTTTATTGGCTGGCCTTTTTTCCTTGGTCACCTGCAGCACCACAAGCCACTTAGAAATCCGTACAGACCTGAATAAAAAGCCCAAACTCCCGCTGGACCAATTTGATGAAATCAGGATCACAGACTTTCTTGAAAAAGAAGAAACCGCTGAGTTTGATATCAATAAGGAAATCAAAGATTATTTTGCTCAAGAGATCAAAGTCAGAACAGAGCAAAAAGTCAATTTGGATACGATTTCACCTGACAATGAAAATAGATTTGAGGACAAAGACTTTTGGGTGCGCAGCTCTGATAAAGAAAAAAAAGGCGTGTACTTCACGGGTAGCATTGAATACAAAGCAGAGGTTCGAAAGGCCTTGATAAAAGACAAAAAAAAATTCGAAGATCCTTTTCAAGAAGAAGACCGGTTTGTCCAGAGAAAGCAATACTCGCTCCTTTTCAATCTTTATATGATAGACAGTCAGTCAGGAGAAGTCCTGTACAAACGAACATTCAACGAGACCAAATCCTATGAAAACCCGAACCAGACTGCGTATTTTGCTTTTTATGACCTCATATACGGCGTCAAGGAAAAAATTTTCCGCGATGTTTTCAAGGTCAAAACACTTCAAAGACGATATCTTCTTATAAGATAAGGAGCGATTATGAATAAACAAATAAAACAGCTGCTCATGACTGCCTTCATTTTCTTCTGTGCGGCCTCTTTATCAGCACAAATCATATATTATCCCTATTATGGAAAAAACATCATTCGGTATAAGGACTTCCAGTGGAACCGCTACCCGACAGAGCATTTTGACATCTATTATTACATGGAAGACCTTGACTTTTTAGAAAGAATTGCAGAGCTGGCAGAAAGCGCCTATGACTTGATCAGTAAAAGAGTGAAACATCAGCTTTCTGCTAAAGTCCCTATCCTTTATTACAAAACAAACACCGACTTTCAGCAGACTAATCTCTTCCGTATGCCCGAGGGCGTTCTGGGAGTTGCAGAGCCGATCTTATACCGTGTGGCTTTGTATGGAGATATGCCTGTAGACGAACTGGAAGATCTGGTGGAGCACGAGCTCACTCATATCTTTGAATACGACATGCTGTATGGAAGTCCCGGTGGAGCCCTTCATGCAGTGACCTCTCCTCCTCTATGGGCCATAGAAGGCTTTTCAGAATACAATACCCAAGAGTGGTCTTCCTGGTCGAAACTGATTGTAAGAGATACTGTCCTGAACGACCGGATTCCGGAGATGACAAAAACAGGAAACCTCGTTTCCAGATTTCCTCTTCCTCGGGATCCTGCCTATGATTTCGGTCATGCCATTTATGAGTTTATTGAGCACAGGTATGGAAAAAACGGAGTCAAAAACTTCTGGCAGTCCATGAAGAATGTCTCCTTAGTGGGACGGATCAATCCCATCCAAAAGACCTTTAACATGGAACCCAAGCAATTCAGCCATGAATTCAATAAGTATCTCCGGGAAAAATACAAACCTTTCGTCACCCGTGAAAATCCGGAAGATTACAGCTTAACCCTGGGACCAAACTACCCTGTCAATGAATATTTGTTTTCCTTCTCCCAGACCCTGTCCCCTTCTGGAGATCTCATTGCCGCTCTGACAGTCAATTTGAGGGCCTATGATTATGACATCATTCTGTTTTCAGCAAAGGACGGATCGTTCATTAAAAACCTCACCAAAGGTTATACCTTGAAATATCAGAATATCAAATATGAAATCGACCCCTCTATGGGAAGGGATATTGCCTGGTCTGCAGACGGAGATCAAATTGCCTTTTTCGGGAGGTCGGGAGAAAAACACAGTCTGTTTTTAGTCAATGTCCTTGACGGAAGCGTGGAAAAGAAAATCAAAATCCCACAAGACAGACCCACTTCACCTGCCTTTTGTCCAGATAAAGACAAGTTCCTCTACACCGCTTTTTCAAACGGGATCCATGATATTTACAGCGTTTCGCTCCAAACACAAGAAACTCAGAACCTGTCCAGAGATGACCTCTATGAAAAAGCTCTGGCTGTATCCCCGGACGGGAAACTTCTCGCCTACAGCATCCGGCTCGGGGCTTTTGACAAACTGTTTTTATCTCCATTGAACAACATAAAGAAAAAAACACAGCTGACCTTTGGACAAGGAAACACCATCTGCCCTATATTTTCTTCGGACTCTAAGCTTATCTATTTCTCTGGTGACATGAGGGAAGCCTCTAATATCTATTCCATCTCTCTGGAGACCGGCGAGCTCAAGCGGTACACTGATGTCAGAACAGGAAATTTCTTTCCCTCCCCGGTTCCTAATGAAGAAGACACTCTTGTTTTTTCATCCTTTCACAAAGGAGCTTTTCAGATATTCAAAAGCCAGGTCGAGGGAGAGGTTGAAAAAACGATCCGGTTCGACGACATGATGACTTCCGAAGAGTACGAACAATACAAGCCCCATATTACCCTGGAAATCGATCCATCCAAAATCGAGTCCTATAAAGGAATCGGAAAACTTTATTTGAGCGGACGTCCTCCCATTGACACCACTATTGCCACAGACGGTTCCTTATACGGCGGCTCATCCGTCTCTTTTTCTGACCTCTTTGGGGACCACAGGTTTAATGTCACTGCATACCAGGTCAGGCAGTTTCGCTCCTACTACTTCTCCTATTTAAACCAGAAAAGACGGCTACAGTACCAGGCCAATGCTTTTCACTACACTCTGTTTTACTACACTCCTTATTCCTACATAGATCCCAGCTATTACTACACTCTCAATTACAACGATGCGCTGGCCAAAAGGTCCATCTCAGGTGCCAGCTTTTCTGCCTATTATCCTTTCAACCGCTACTATCGAGCTCAGGGTTCTCTGAGATATTCATATTATGACGAAGAATTTTTTGATCCTGCACTTGCAAGACAAATGGCAGAGCAGGGACAGAACTTCAGCTATTTTCTCACAGGAAGTATTTTGTCCGCTTCTTTTTCTTTGACCGGAGAGACCACTCACTTTAAAGCATACGGTCCGGCATCAGGAAACACCTTTAATCTGTCACTATCCCAGGCTGTTCCAATAACAGACAAGTTTCTCACCAATACGACGCTTCGCTTGGATTACAGACAGTACCTGTATTTGGGATTTGATACCCTGTTTGCGTTTCGGTTTGAAGGCTTCGGAAGCTGGGGAGAGACACCTTTCCTCAATTACTTTGGGGGAAATAACGAAGTCCGATCTCAATTTTATTACAGTCTCATTGGGACTGAAAGCTGGTTCTCAAATCTGGAATTCAGATTTCCGATCATCAATGCAGCGTCCACTATTCTGGGCCAGCTCGGCCCTGTAAGAGGCACTCTGTTCTTTGATGTGGCCCGGACTAAAGTGAAAGGTTATCCCGCCAAAATGTGGGTCAGGGATACCCGTAAATCAGGATTCACTTATTATTATGTTGTGGATGCCGTCGGTTCTTTGGGATATGGATTTGAATTTTTTCTTCTCGGTTTTCCCATCCATTTGGACTTTGTGAGATTGGTGTACTGGCCTGATTTCTCAGATCCTTTTGATTTTAAGACCGGAGATCGATGGATGACCAAGTTTTGGATAGGCTTTGATTTCTAAAGAAATAAAAAAAATTCAATATATTTTGTCAGTTTCCGACAAAACTTCTTGAAATCACAATTTAAGAGTGCTAATATAATTTTACCCCAGAAACCAAATACGGCGGGTTTTCCACATTTGTGGATATATCTGTGGAAAACTAGGGTCTCAATATGGAGGAATCAGGTAAACTCAATCCTTGGAAACGCATCCAAAAGAAAATCGAACGCCAAATCGATAAAAACAGTTTTGAGACCTGGTTTGGTCCCACATCCTTTATAGGCCAGGAAGAAAATTCTCTATATATCAAAGTCCCCAATTCCTATTTCAGAGACTGGTTGTCCTTTCATTATTCCAGTCTCATCAGTTCCATTTCCAAAGATCTGTTTGATAAGGTCTATAATATTAAATATATATTCGATGATTCCTCTTCTTTTATGCGCCGGAGTCCCAGAGAGAGAAGGTCGAAAAACGGATACCTTCTCAATCCGAACCTCAATCCCAATTACACTTTTGATAATTTTATCGTGGGTTCTTGCAATCAATTTGCCCATGCCGCCTCTTCATCTGTATCCAAGAATCCGGCAAAATCCTATAATCCACTCTATATTTACGGAGGTGCTGGTCTCGGAAAAACTCATCTCATGAATGCCATCGGTCACGAAATCTTAAACAGTAAACAGGGAATTAAAATTTTATATATGACCACAGAAAAGTTCATGAATGACCTTATTAATCATCTGCAGTACGGAAAAATCATGGATTTTAGAGAAAAATACAGAAGCATCGATCTCTTGCTCATGGATGACATTCATTTTTTATCCGGGAGAGAAAGAACCAAAGAGGAGTTCTTTCATACTTTCAATCACTTGTATGAAAATCAGAAACAAATTGTGATTTCCAGTGACTGTCCTCCTAAAGAAATCCCTAACATAGAGGAGAGGTTCAGTTCAAGATTTGAATGGGGTCTTATTGCAGACCTCAAACCGCCTGATATTGAAACAAGAATTGCCATATTAAAGAAAAAATC
Source organism: Candidatus Aminicenantota bacterium (assembly GCA_014727835.1). Lineage (GTDB taxonomy): Bacteria > Acidobacteriota > Aminicenantia > Aminicenantales > Aminicenantaceae > WJMT01. The sequence continues at coordinate 18,505 of WJMT01000030.1, forward strand.
TCAGATAGAGGGAGTGGTTCTTCCTGAAAGCGTAGCACTTTATATTGCAGATAAAGTCCATTCTAATATTCGCGAATTGGAAGGATTTCTTAGGCGTGTCATCGCATATTCTTCATTGAAAGGCCAACCCATTGATTTGGAATTGACGAAAGATGCTCTAAAAAGCCTTCTTGATTCCCTCGAACATGTGATCACTGTGGAAAAAATTCAGAAATTTGTTTGTCATGAATATAAAATCGGATTGAAAAAATTAAAGTCAAAAAACAATTCCCCAAAAGTCGCCTTTCCCCGACAGATAGCCATGTATTTATCAAAGAAAATCACGGATTCCTCCCTTCCTGAAATCGGGAAAAAATTTGGAGGAAAACATCACACCACAGTCATTCACAGTATTAAGAAAATAGAGAAATTAAGAGAAACTAACAGGAATTTCGACAATAAAATCAACAGGATGATGAGCTCTCTACGCTAGGTCCTACTTGTGTTTACAAGAATTTTTCACATATTATTTGCAATTATTATTATTATTATTTAATCTTTAAAAAGGTATATAATAAATATAATAATGTATTCTAAGAAAAGGTGGAAAAAATGAGATTCTCAATCAAAAAAGAAAATATATTCACAGAACTTCAACTCCTTCAGGGAATTGTTGAGAAGAGAAACACAATGCCTATTCTGGCAAACATTTTGATAGATGCAAAGAAAAACAGCGTGGAGATGATCGGAACTGATTTGGAAGTCGGGCTCAGATCCCGTATCAAAACACAGGTTGATGAAGAGGGAACAGGAACGATTTCTGGGAAAAAAGTATATGAGATTATCAGATCGCTTCCAGAAGAAAAAGAAGTCATGTTCTCCATGGATAATGAAAAAATGATGGAAATCTCCTCTGGGGCGAGCCAGTTTAAAGTCCTGTGCAGTCCCAAGGATGACTATCCACAGGTGCCAGAGGCAAGATTTGAAAAAGATATTCTGATTCCTCTCGATCAATTTCAGGAGATGATCAATCGGGTTTATTTTGCCATCACTCAGGAACAGAGATATTATTTAAATGGAGCGTTGATGATTCTCAAAGGAAACCAAATCGATCTGATCAGCACGGATGGTCATCGTCTTGCCTACACATCCTCCAAGCTTGATAATGTGGAAATCGATGAGGAAATCAATAGAATCGTGTCTAAAAAGACACTTGGAGAATTGAGAAAGTTCGAAGACGAACAAATCAAATTTGATTTGGATGAAAGCAATCTGTTTTTCAATGTTAAAAACAGAACTTTGATCTCACGGATCATTGAGGGTAAATTTCCAAATTACAATGCTGTCATCCCTAAGGATAACCAAAATACAATTGTGTTTCCCACAGAAAACATCACAGACGCGATCAGAAGGGTCTCTCTGCTGTCCACAGAGCGGTCTAAGGGAATTAAAATGAAAGTCGAGAAGGACAAGGTGGAGCTCTTTTCTTCCAATCCAGAGCTGGGAGAGGCCCGCGATCAGGTGGAGACAGAATACAAAGGCGATAAATTTGAGATTGGGTTCAATTCTCAGTACATCCTGGATTTCTTAACCACTCTTGAGTCTAAAAATGTCCGTTTTGAAATGAAGGACCCCAACAGCGCAGTTTTGATGATGCCGGAAGAGGCGGATGAAATTGAATATAAGTATGTCTTGATGCCCATGAAAATTTGATTCCCGGAATTTATTCCAGCCAATTGATAGAGTATTTTTTTCCATATTCAAAAACCTCACCTTGGTCATTGACCACGATTGCTCCATAGTTAGGAAATTTTTTTAGGATGGCATCTGTTTTTTCAGAGACAAAAACAGCAGTAGACAGAGCATCACACACGTGCACTTCGGGGCCAATAATCGTCACGCTCTGTTTTCCTTTTGCTGGATACCCAGTTGATGGGTCAAAAATATGATGATATCGAGTGTTGTTTTTGATGAAAAAATTCTGATAGTCACCTGAGGTTGCTGCTCCCATATCAGTGATTGAGAGGACTCCCACATATCCTTGTTTTCTGGGATGTTGTATACCGATGTTCCAATTTTCTTGGTTAGGATTTGTTCCCCAGCAGTATATATCTCCTCCGGCATTGATAAATCCTTTTTTGATGCCCAGATCCCGGAGAGCTTGGGAAGCCAGGTCTACTCCATATCCTTTGGCGATACCGCCCCAATCCAGCTTGATTTTTTCTGGAATGAGAATCTGGTTGTCTGTGATTTGGATTTGATCCATTCCCAAAGATATCATCAAATGATAGATTTCCTCTTCAGAAGGGATTCTATGGCATCCACTGGCAAATCCCCAAGCCTCCTTGAGAATGCCGAGAGTGATATCAAAGCAGCCACCTGTTTTTTTATGAATTTCAAGGCTTTTTTTTAACAGATATTCAAATTGACTGGATCGGTTGCCGGATCTCCCTGGAGAAAACAGTTTCTCAATAGATGAAAAAATATCTTGGACTTGCCTTTTGGCTCTGAGGAATTCTGGACCAGAGCTGTACACTCTCAATTCACAAACCGTGTTGAAAAACATCAGAGAAGATCTAAGCCAGGTTTTTTGAAGTCCGCAGTGGAGCAGGAAAGAAGAGAGACAGAGCAAAACGAGAAGTTTTTTCATTGGTTGGGTGTGTTTCATTTTATTAAAAACAAAGATAAAGTCAATTTCTGTTGGATTTATCTTTGGTTGACAAGTATAGTGTCGATATTATAAATATAAAAAAATTATGTGGTGCGTCCAAATAAAAAAACGAGGGCCAGATGGGTTATAAATTTCGTCTCAGCTTCATGATGTTTCTTCAGTATGCGATTTGGGGCGCTTGGGCTCCTGTTTTATCTGAATATCTGATCAATGATCTGGGTTTTTCAGGGACCCAAGTGGGTGTGATTTATTCACTGCTTCCTTTAGCCACCATCCTTTCTCCCTTTTTAGGAGGACAGATTGCAGACCGGTATTTTCCCACAGAAAAGGTCATTGCTTTTTTACAGCTTTCCGGAGGAGCACTCCTCATATACACCTCCTTTGTCTCTGATTACTCCACCATGATGTGGCTTATCTTTCTTTATTCCCTTTTGTATGCCCCCACCTTAGCGCTCACAAACTCCATCGCATTCATCAACTTGAAAGATTCAGAGAAAGAATTCGGGACCATTCGAGTGTGGGGGACCATAGGTTGGATCGCAGCAGGTCTTTTGTTGGCTAGCTGGAGGATGCTGGCTGATTCTCAACACATCCTGGCGTTAACAGGAGACACCTTAATGCTGGCAGGTGTGTTTTCTGTCATTATGGGATTTCAGTCTTTCGGCCTTCCCCATACACCCCCAAAAAAGGAAGTTAAAAAGCCGTGGGCTTTTTTGGAAGCCATCAAGATGCTGAAGGACAACAATCTGGCGATTTTCATCGGTATCACCTTTATTGTTGCCACAGAACTGCAGTTTTATTATATATTGACAGCCCCGTATTTGACCTCTGGCAGGATCGGGATCAAGTCAACCATGGTGTCCGGCGTTATGGTGATCGCCCAGGTAGCAGAAATCTTTGTGATGGCCGCGCTCCTCCCCTACTTCTTACCCAAATTCGGGATTAAAAAAACCATGATCATTGGAGTCCTGGCCTGGCCTCTCCGTTACATCATCTTTGTCATCGGCCAGCCTGTATGGCTGGTCATTGCTTCCCTGTCGCTTCACGGCTTTTGTTATGTGTTTTTTTTCACGGCAGCTTTTATTTACATAGACAAGGTGGCACCCAAAGACATCAGGGCTTCTGCTCAGAGTCTCATTGCCATTGTCACATTAGGTTTGGGCAATTTTTTAGGCAGTCTTTTTGCAGGATGGATACAGACCGTATTCACTCAAGGAGCTGTGACAAACTGGAAAGGGGTTTTTGTGGTCCCGTCGGTTTTGACGATTCTGTGTGCAGTGGTGTTTATTCTGTTTTTCAAGGAAAAGAAAAAAGTCCATCTAGACTGAGAACAGATGGGTTGATCTGGAGGGCGGATAACCTCTGTTTTCAGAGAGAGACAATTAAGAAGAGAGGCTGAAATGTCAAAAAAAAGACTGGGAATTGGATTTATAGGAGCCGGTTTTATCACTAAATTTCATATCAGATCTTGGGTTGGTGTCCGGGATGCGGATATACTGGGGATTGTCAGCCGGAGCCCAGAGAGTGCTCAGAAGGCCGCGGACCTGGCCCGACGGCTCAGGGTGGGACAAGCAAAGGTCTATGCATCGGTTTCAGAGATGGTGGCCTCGCCTGCGATTGACGCACTCTGGGTCTGCAGCCCTAATTACAACCGGCTGGAGATCATGGAAGAGATTGTTCATGCCGTGAAATCAGGAACAGGCGAGATCATAGGAGTGGCCTGCGAAAAGCCCTTGGGCAGAAATGTCCAAGAGGCCCAAAAGATGAGTTCTCTTGTTCGGGAAGCCGGCCTATTGGATGGATATCTTGAGGACCAGATCTTTTCGCCTTCTGTTGTTCGCGGGAAAGAGATTTTATGGACCAGGGGAGCAGCCACTACGGGCCGGCCCTATCTGGCCCGTGCTTCAGAGGAACACGGCGGCCCTCATATGCCCTGGTTTTGGGAAGGATCTCTTCAGGGCGGAGGCGTCATCAATGACATGATGTGTCATTCCGTAGAAGAAGCTCGTTTCATGCTGACTCCTCCGGGTGCGGAGAGAAGCGTTATTAAGCCACGGAAAGTGATGGCGTATGCAAACTGCCTCAAATGGCAAATACCTGACTATGCGGAAGAGCTTGCCAAGCAAAGTGATGGAGGGCTGGATTATCTCAACCGTCCGGCAGAGGATTTTGCCAGAGCTGTGATCGAATATGAAGGAGAGAAAGGAGAGAAGCTGTTGGTGGAGACCACCACCTCCTGGTGCTATGTGGGAGCTGGCTTGAGACTGAGCATGGAGCTTTTAGGGCCTGAGTATTCGCTGTCAATAAATACTCTGGATTCCAATTTGAAAATCTTTTTCAGTCGAAAAGTTCAGGGAAAGCAAGGGGAAGACCTGGTCGAGAAACAAAATGCAGAAACAGGGCAGATGCCCATTGTGAGCAGCGAAGAGATTGAATACGGCTATACAGATGAAAACCGGCATATGGTGCAATCTTTTCTAGACGGCACCAGGCCAAGAGAAAACTTTACTGATGGAGAGGAGGTCACCAAGCTTCTTATGGCCGCTTATATGAGTATCGAGGAGGAGAGGACGATCATTTTCCCCCCAGAAGGCCTGGAAGATTTTATCCCAGCCGTGGCCAAAGGGGAATGGAATCCTCAAAAAAAAGCATGAGGAGGTATTATGAAACACCCAAGGTGTCTGTTTTTGATATGGATTGTTTTTTGTGCGGTTTCCTGTTTTAGCGGAGAAAAAGCCGCAGAGCAGGGATCATCTTCTGCGGAAGACACGAACGCCCAGATGGAGCCGGTTCCCTACTCAGAAGTGAGGATCGAGGAATTTCCGTTTGCGGTTCAGTGCTGGACTTTTCGAAAGTTTTCTTTTTTGGAGACTTTGGATAAGGTCCAAAAACTGGAGATTCCATATCTAGAGGCTTATCCGGGTCAGATTATAGACCGGAGCAATCCAAGGATCAAGATGGATCATCATTTGAATCCAGAGGAAAGAAAAAATATAAAAAGAGCATTGAGAGAGCACGGCATCACACTGGTGAGCTATGGAGTGGTGAATTTTAAAAATTCTGAAGAAAGCATGAAAGAGGTGTTTGAGTTTGCAAAAGAAATGGGGATCCGGACCATTGTCACAGAGCCCCAATTTGACGATTTCTCCCTGCTGGAAATGATGGTCCAGAAATACAATATCAAAGTCGCCATACACAATCATCCCCCGCCTTCTAAATATGCCAGACCAGAAACGGTAAAAGAGCATGTCCAGGGACTGGATGAGAGGATCGGGGCGTGTGCGGATACCGGACATTGGATGAGAACCGGAGTGGAACCGGTCAAAGCACTGCGGATGCTTCAAGGACGCATTATCAATGTTCATTTGAAAGACCTCAATGAATTTGGAGATAAAGAGGCCTATGATGTTCCGTTTGGTCAAGGGGAAGCCCAGATCAAGAATATTCTTGCGGAATTGTCTCTACAGAACTACTCCGGTGTGTTAGCCATAGAACATGAGAACCCGGAAGAAGTGAACAATCCGTCTCCTTCCATTGAGAAAGGGATCCAGTACGTCAACAGCATCACATATTTCAAGGGATATGAAGAGATCCTTGCTCAAAGCAGCGGCCGGTATTCCAAACACGGGTGGAACCATTATGGGCCGGGATATTTTGTTCTGGATGCAAAGACCGGAGTCCTCAAATCTCAGGGCGGGATGGGCTTGTTTTGGTACAGCCAAAAGCAATATCAGGATTTCATTCTGGAACTGGATTTCAAATGCGCCAGAAAAGACACCAATTCAGGAATTTTTCTCAGAGTGCCTGACATGCTTGTCAGCAACAGCTACATCTATCACTCTTTTGAGATCCAGATTTATGATGCCGGAAAGGATATCCATAAGACCGGAGCGGTTTATGATGCAGAGGCGCCCACCAAAGACGCGTTTAAGGAAACCGGTGAGTGGAACCACTTCAAGATCATTTTCCAGGGAGAACGAATTCAGGTTGAACTGAACGGGGAAAACATCCTGGATTGGACAGCAGAGCCTAGGGGTAAAGTGAGGGATTTTTCTGATAAGGGATACATCGGGTTGCAGAACCATGACAGCCGGTCCCCGGTCTATTTCAGGAATATTTTTATCAAAGAGATCAGCTAGAAAGACTTGAGACGGTGATGAATGAGGAAGGGATCTTCTCCTTTTTTACCTCTTACGCGCTGAGTGAAAGCATCAAAGAGCTGTTTTAGAGTTCTGTAGATGGGGACCGCGTCCGGATCCGGCTTTTTTTTGGCTTTGTGATCCAGAGTCACAAAAGAAGAGGTCAGTTCCTCCAGGCTTAGTCTCTCGCCTTTTTCCTGACCATAGACCCAGGCAGCATGGATAGCCGCACCCAGAGCCGCTCCTTCTCCCAGGACTGGAATGGTTTCTGCTTCAAAGATGTCTGCAATGGCCTGTCTCCAGGCCTCAGACCGAGAAAGTCCCCCGGTAAGCCGGATTTGTTGGGCGTTGACCGGCATGCGTTTGACTCCCTGGTAAAGATTGAGGATGTGCCCTTCTAGGACAGCTCGGCACAGGATTTTTTTTGTAAAGTCATTCAGACCAAATCCAAAGTAAACAGGGGAAGCCAAGGGAAGATCCGGAGTCCTCTCTCCTGTATACCAGGGGACCAAGAGCCTGCCCCGGTTTCCCGGATTTGTTTGTTTGATGATTTGAGTGAATTCTTCATGGGAAATTCTGTATTTCTTTTGGAGCTGGTTGTATCCGTTTGACAGATTGGAGACACACAGCAGGGGCAGGTAGTTTCCGGTGCTGTCGCAGTAGCAGGCGATTTCTCCGGAAGGATCGACATAGGCCTCTTTTAGAATGGTGAAGGCTGTCCCGCTGGTGCCCAGACTTATGGATAACACCCCGGGCTTGATGTTTCCTGTGCCCACGGACCCGTACATGTTATCGCCAGACCCGGCATCGATTTTACACCGGGGGGAGAATCCATATTTGCGGACCAGATGAGAAGAGATAGAGCCGATGGTGCGGCGGGATGATTTGACCAAAGGCAGTTTGTTCTTGAGAGAAGGATCAATGGCCTGGATCACTTTTTGGGACCATTGTTTGGTTTTTGGATTCCACAGCGCTGTTCCGGAGGCATCCCCGGGCTCCATGACATTGACTCCGCCGGTAAGATACCAATTGATGTAGTTATGGACCAGCATGAAAGAGACTGTGTTTTGATAATTTTCCGGTTCGTTTCTCAACATATGAAGGATCTTTGGGGCGGTATATCCGGTTTTTTGGCTGTTGCCCACTTCCTTGAGCATGTTTTTTTTCCCGCCTACAGCTTGAGTCAGGATTTCACATTCCTCCGCAGTGGAAAAATCATTCCAGAGCTTGCTTGTCTTTCGCACCAGTTTTCCCTGATAATCCAGCGCAACCAGACCGTGCTGCTGTCCGGAGACCGAAAGGCATCTTATCTTTTCCTGATTGATTTCTGATTGTTTGAGACGCTGGAAAAGAACATCCACCGCCTCGATCCACATAAGAGGGTCTGATTCAGAGCATCCCGGTTTGAGTCCTTGAACAGTGCCGTTTTGAGTTTTGTATTGAGGAAGGTCCTGGTCATAGTTCAGTGAATCAACGGACACCACCTCTTTTCGGTCTTTATTCAGCACCAAGAGTTTGCAACCCTGGGTAGACACGTCGAGCCCGGCGAACAGGGAATCTTTGTGGCCTTTCATAAGGGACAGGCTCAGCCAATAGAAGTGTCTACATGGCGGGTTCTGTCGACCTCAGCAAGAAACCGGTTGGGAGCACAGATGATTCGTTCTCCGGCAAGGGAAACGGGAGGGGTCAATCTGCAGATTTGATGACGGCAGGTGGACTCTTTGATCCATGCGTTTCCATTGTTCACAGTGAGGATAATGTTTCCTGCTGTTCCTTGGTATGATTTGGTTATGTTTTGATCAAGAGCTAGAGAATCGATTTTTTGTCCCTGATGAAAAACAGAGACGGCTTTTCCTGTGAGTTTCTGATGGATTCCTCTGAAAGAGGCGATGGTCAGGGTGGAGCTCACGGCATGCTTCTGGTTTATCTCTTTCCAAAGAGAATACAGTTTTTGGGACCTTATGTCCCAAACATTTTCCTTTCTTGCCAAAGTAAAGGAGGGCTGGGTTTTGTGTCTGAGAGACCTGAAAGTCAGGAGGAGGCTGGAGTTGGTTTGAACCGGGGAAAAGGTCCAGCTTTTTTTCTGTAGGCTCTGTATCATTTGTTTTTCGTAAGGAGAAGAATTTGAGAAAGCAAATGTGTTTCCAGTATGATGGCCGTATTTTTTTAACTCTTCCAGAAGTTCAGGAAGGATACGGTGTGGCTGTTCTGAAATCAGATGCAGCTCTGATGAGCTGTGTGTTTTTGTGGAACCCAGAATGGATTGGGTCAACAACGGGGCCGCGAAAAGGGTTTGGATAAAGTGACGTCGATTCATGTTAATCTCCTTTTTTGATGATATTGGTGATTTCAGGATAAAGGTTTGTTTGGCGGTTTTTAAAGTAAGAAAACAGCCCAAAGCCAGTGACGATCAAGCCGAGAAAAAATCCCAAAAGGGCCCCGGTTGATAAAGGTATAGACAGTGCATCCGATGCCAAAGAACCCAAAAACATTCCGCATACCGAGGCGAGAAGCAAAAAGCCAAACAGGATGATGAGGACTCGGCTGTAGCGGTTTTCAGGAATCTCTATCATCACTTCATCTCCGGGATTTGCCTTGAGCGGATTTAGCACCTGGATCAATCCTTTTTCTTGTTCTTGGTCAGAGCATATATGCCGGACGGCACATCTTTGACAGCCGGAAAGGCAGTTGAGTTCCACTTGGGCCAGAGGGCCCTCTAAGGAGATGATTTTCCCTTTATCCTTCATTTGTTTCTTCTTTTTCGATTTGTCCGATGGCATCAGTGGGGCATTTTTCAATAGCAGGGATTTTTTCAGGATCGATTTTTTTGTAATCTTTGATGACAGCGAGATTGTTTTCCAGTGCGATCGCCTCAGGGCAGGCTCTGACACAGATGCCGCAGGAGATGCAGGCATTTTTGCAGGATTTTTTTGCGGCAGCTCCTCCGTCCAGAGAGCGGCAAAAAACAATGATGTTTTGTGAGAGGGGGTGGAGTTCAAACAGATTGCGGGGGCAGGCTTCCACACATTTTCCACAGGCGGTGCATCTGTCTTCATCCACAACTGGAAGCCCTTTATCACCCATGTCAATGGCATCAAACGGACAGGCATCCACACAGTCTCCATAGCCCAGGCATCCGTAGACACACTGTTTGTTTCCTCCGATGATGTGAGCTGCATAACAGGTGGTGATTCCCAGATAAAGCCCTTTGTTTTTCGCGGCCTCATTATCGCCGCGGCAATGCAGGCGGGCCACTTTTCGTTCTGCTTTACCGGCTTCTGTTCCCATGATCTCAGCAATTTTTATTGAAACTTCTTCACCGCCAACCGGACAGCCGGTGACGACTGCTTTTCCTTGAGTCACCACTTCGGCAAAGGCCCGGCATCCTGAATATCCGCAGGCCCCACAGTTCGCTTGAGGAAGGATTTCATTGATTTTTTCCACCTTGGGATCTTCTTCCACTTTGAGTTTTTGATAGGCAAAGGAGAGTCCGATAGAAAACAGAAACCCCAGGACAGCCATTGTCAGAATTGGTATAAAAACTTCCATTATTTGATCATCCCTGAAAAGCCGGAAAAGGCCAGAGCCATGATTCCAGCTACGATTAAAGCAATTCCTGCTCCTTTGAGCGGTTCAGGCACATCTGCCAGGTCCAGCTGTTCTCTGATGCCCGCCATTAGCACAATAGCCAGAGTGAATCCCAACCCGGATCCCACTCCAAAAACAACGGTCTGGATAAAGTTGTAGTCTTTCAAAGCAGCTAACAATGCAAGCCCCATGATCGCACAGTTGGTGGTGATCAAGGGCAGATAAATACCAAGGGCCTGATACAGAGGGGGGCTCATTTTCCTGATAAACATTTCTACCAGCTGCACAAGGGAGGCAATGACCAGGATAAAGGATACGATCTGGAGATAGTCCAGCCCAAAAGGAATCAAGACCCAGTGGTTGATCATCCAGGACACTACAGCTGTTAAGGACATCACAAAAGTCACTGCCATTCCCATGGAAAAGGCCGCATCTATTTTTTTGCTCACTCCGAGAAATGGACAGATGCCCAGAAAATAGTAAAGCACAAAGTTATTGACCAAAATGGCAGCCACAAAGATCGTCAATAAATCCATCATGAGCTCCTTGTCTTGGTCTTTGTCTCAATCAGGATGGCCAATCCTAATAAAACCCCCAGAGTGATGAATGCCCCTGCCGGGAGAATCATGATAATCCATGGTTTGAACCATGATCCGAGCACTTGATAACTCAGAAAGGTTCCTGCTCCCAGAAGTTCCCGTATGGAACTGAGTACCAATAAGGCCAGAATAAAGCCGGTGCTCATGCCCAGCGCATCGACAAGAGAGCGTCCGATCGAATTTTTTGAGGAAAACGCTTCCTGCCGGCCCAGGATAATGCAGTTGACCACGATCAATGGGACATAAGGCCCCAGAGCTTTGGAGATGGGGGGAAAGAAGGCGGCTAAGAATCGGTCGGCAATGGTGACAAATGAAGCGATGATAACAATATATGTCGCGATCCTGACCTGACTCGGGATCAGTTTTTTTATGGAGGAGACGACCAAGGAACTCAGGATCAACACAAAAGCAGTGGCAAGCCCCATGGCAAATCCATTGATGACCGCATTGGTCACAGCAAGAGTGGGGCACATTCCCAGAAGCTGTCTAAAGACCGGGTTCTCGTCCCACAGGCCTTTGAGATATTCAGCTCCGAGGCTTTTTTTAGGAGGCATTTTTTTCCTCGCTTGAGAGTTTGCCCTGCTCCTTAATGGCTTTCAATCTTTCCAAGGAAGCATTCACAATATCTAAGACTTTTTCTGATGATATGGTGGCTCCTGTTATGGTGTTGACTTCTGAGGGGTCTAGGTTTTCCGGAGAATCCACAGCAGGCTTGCGCAGAGATAAGGGCTGTTCACAGTTTCTGTTTTTCCAGTATCTGAGGAAAGCCTCTTGGTCAGTGATCTTTGCTCCCAGGCCTGGGGTTTCTTTTTGTTCAAGAATGGTCAAGTCTTTTATGTTTGACAGAGAGGGATCTGTTCCATACATCAAGGTGATGATATCCTGAAATCCAGTGCCTGAAGTATAGACTGCATATCCCACTGCATTTTTGCTCTCATTTCGGCTTTCATAGACGGTCAGAGAATCATCTTCATATATTTTTTGGCTGGTTTTTGTGGAAGGGATGACCTGGCTGATGGCTGTCTGTATTTCCTGCTGCCTGTTCATTTCGATCCGATCTTTGGTCAAAAGCCCCACTACAGCGAGCAGGCTTCCGGAGACCAGGCCTACGACTGTGAGGACCACGATCATTCGGGCAGAAAGGCTCATGATGCTCCTCTCCTTTCTCCAAGGATCCGTGGACGCGTGTATCGGTTGATCAGAGGGACAAAGGTGTTCATAAACAGGATAGAAAACATAACGCCCTCAGGAAATCCTCCGAACAGTCGGATCAATCCGACCAAAACACCTATACCCAGAGCATATATCCATGTTCCAAGGGGATTGATAGGAGATGTGACCATATCCGTGGCCATGAAAAAGGCGCCGATGATAAGGCCTCCGGCAAGAACATGAAACAACGGAGAGGCATAGCTGTCTGGCTGGGCCAACCAAAATGCACCGGTGAACAGGATCAGGGAACTGATGACTCCGGCCGGGATCCTCCAGTCAATCACACGGCGGAAGAGCAGAAAAAGAGCCCCCAGGAGAAGCGCGGCAGCTGATGTTTCACCCAAACATCCACCCACATTCCCCCAAAAAAGGTCTTTGAGAGGAATCAATGCGCCTTGCGTGAGAGAGCTTTGAAACTTGAGATTTCCAAGAGGAGTGGCAAATGTGGCGGTGTTCACATTCAGAGTGACGGGCGGGATCCAGGTGGTCATGGCCACAGGAAAAGCCAGCTGCAGAAAAGCCCGGCCCACCAGTGCAGGATTGAACACATTGTATCCCAGCCCTCCAAACACCTGTTTGCCCAGAGCAATGGCCATGACAGAACCGATGATGACCAGATCAAGAGACAGAGAAGGCGGAAGGGTCATCGCAAGCAGCATTCCGGTAATGATGGCGGATCCGTCCCAGAGAGAACGCAGGTCCTTTTTTCTGACTTTGAGAAAAACGGCTTCAGTGGCCAGGCAAGTGGCCACACAGGTGATGTATATGAGAACAGCTTTGAGTCTGAAGAAATAGACAGAGGCGATCACTGCAGGGATGAGACTCAAAACGACCGTGTACATGATTTTTGAGACAGAGTCTTTGTCTCTGAAATGAGGAGAGGACTTCAGCACAAAAGTGTTTTGTTTCATCCGCTTTTCTTTTTTCGCCTCATCTGAGTGACAGCATTCTTCCCCAATCGGATCCAGTGGACCAAAGGGATATTGGCGGGACAGATATACTGGCAGCAGCCACACTCCACACAGTCCAGGGCCCCCCACTGGTCAGCTTCTTCGTAAAGTTCATGCCGGGAATAATTCTGCAGCTGAGTGGGGACCAGCCCCATAGGACAGTGCTGGACACAGCGACCACAGCTGATACAGGGCATCTCCTTGGGAGGGGCTTCCTGTTTCCAGGCAATCAGCCCTGAAGTGCCTTTGATCACCGGGATTTCAAGGTTCCACTGGGCCAAACCCATCATCGGGCCTCCCATAATCAGCATATTGGTTCCCTCATTAAATCCACCGCAATGCTCGATGGCATTTTGAAAAGGGGTTCCGATACGGATCATGAGGTTTTTCTTTTCCTTAATCCCTGGTCCGGACACAGTCACTGCTCTTTCAAACAGCGGTTTGCCAGAGGAAACAACATCCCATACCGCCTTCACAGTTCCCACATTTTGGACCACCACGCCCACATCAAAAGGAAGCCCTCCACTGGGAACCTCACGGTTTAAAAGAGCATAGATGAGATTTTTCTCTGCTCCCTGAGGATATTTTGTTTTGACCAGAGCAACGTCTCCTGGAAAACCGTTCATTTTTTGCTTAAAAAGCTCAAAGGCTTCCAGCTTGTTGTCTTCGATGCTTATGAGAATACGATCAGCACCCGTGGCATTCCGGATGATTTGCGCTCCTTTGATAATATCTTCGGGGTATTCGAGCATTATCCTGTAGTCCGAAGTCAGCATGGGTTCACACTCGCATCCATTGATGATCACTGTATCAATAGGCTTTCCTTTAGGCGGAGACAGCTTCACAGCTGTGGGGAATGCGGCTCCACCCATGCCCACAATCCCGGCTTGCCTGACTCTCTTGCGGATGTCTTCGGGTTTAAGGGAAAAAGGGTCTTGGGCTCCTTTTGTGTCTTGATGAGGAGTGTCTTTTCCGTCATTGGCGATGATGATGGTCTGAACAGGAGAACCAAGAGGATGAGGATGTTCCTTGATGAACAGGACCTTTCCGGAGACGCTGGAGTGGACGGGGGCTGAGAACAGCTCCTCACTGTCCCCGATTTTTTGTCCCAAAAGCACTTCTTCGCCTTTTTTCACCAGAGGATCAGCTGGTTTCCCAAAATGTTGATTGAGAGGGATGAACACTTTTTTGGGCGGCTCCAGGGATTCCAACTTCTGGTCTTCTGTGATACTCTTATATTCTGGAGGATGGATCCCGCGGGGAAAAGTCTGTTTTCTCATCTGTATTTGTGATTCAGTATCCTTAAATTTGACACTAAAGTTTATTCGTTATTGGGGAGGCTTGTCAACCTTAAATCCAAATGACATTAAAGTCTGAATGAGAGATCCATGTTTTTTATTTTTGCTTTGCATATCAGGGGATTATTGTATAATAGAGAGAAAAAAGGATAAGGAAGGGATTTCAATGGGTATTGATATTAGAGACGTTGTGAGCAGGAAGGATTTAAGGAAATTCATTTATCTTCCAGAAAAGATCCACGCGGAGCATGAGAAATGGGTCCATCCCATTTATATGGACGAATGGAGTTATTTCTCTCCAAAAAAAAACCGGGCTTTTTCCTACTGTGATACGGTTCTCTCCCTTGCATACAATGGCAATCAATGTGTGGGCCGGATCATGGGGATCATCAACAAACGTTATAATGAATACAAAAACGATAACACAGCACGATTTGGATATTTAGAGACCTGGGAGGACAAGCAAGCGGTCCATGCACTGTTGGATTATGTTGAAGAATGGGCCAGGAAAAAGGGTATGGATAGAATCATCGGCCCTTATGGTTTTACAGACCAGGACCCAGAGGGTTTTCTGATCGAAGGATTTGAATCCACTGTGACCATCCCCAATTATTACAATTTCAAATGGATGCCAGGATTTCTTGAGGATGAGGGATATGAAAAAGACATTGATTATGTGGTCTATCGGATTGATGTGCCCGAAGAGGTCCCCGAGTTCTACAAGAAAATAAACAAGAGGATCGAGAGAAGAGGAGAATTTGAGATTTTGGAGTTTGAAAAGAGAAAAGAATTGAAGCCCTGGATCAAGCCGGTGCTGCATTTAATGAATGAATGTTATTCCCAGACCAATATATACGGATACACTCCCTTAGAAGAAGATGAAATGGAAGCCCTTGCCAAGAGATATCTCCCCCTTCTGGATCCTAGGTTTATCAAAGGAGTTTTACGGGACAAAAAGCTGGTGGCCTTTATTGTGGGCATGCCCAATCCAGCTGAAGGGATCAAAAAGGCCAAAGGGCGGCTTTTTCCTTTTGGTATTTTAAAGATCCTCAGAGAAATCAAGAAAACCAAGCAGTTGGACCTCCTGTTAGGAGGAATAAAGGAAGAGTACAGAGGCCGCGGACTGGATGTCTTGATGGGAATCCATATGTTGAAAAGTGCTCAGGAAGCGGGGATGGAAGTTATGGACACCCATCACGAGATGGAGAGCAATGTCAAAGTGAGAGCAGAAATGGAGAGGATGGGAGGAGAGATCTACAAAAAGTTCCGGGTCTATCAAAAGAATCTTTGATTTTAGGCTATTTCGCGTCGGCCCAGTTCACCCCCCAACCCAGGTGGACTTTCAGAGGAACTTTCATGGGGAAAACTTGTTCCATTTTGTCTTTCACAGTTTGTTCCATAATCTGTTGTTCTGAGTCAGGGACTTCAAACACCAGTTCATCATGGACTTGGAGAATGATCTTGGAATTCCAATTGTTTGTCTGAATATCTTTCCACAGGTTGTTCATAGCTTTTTTTATCAGATCAGCTGCAGTTCCCTGTACAGGCGTGTTGAGAGCGATTCGGTGTCCGGATTTCTGGATGGTCTTGTTTTTACTTTTTAATTCAGGAATGGGCCGTTTTCTGCCAAACAGGGTTTCAGAATAGCCTTTTTCTTTGGCCTCTCGGATGCATTTTTCATGGAATTCCTGCACTTTGGGATGTTTCTCAAAATAAAGGTCCATGAATTTTTTGGCCTCTGAAGTGGACGTTTCCAGCTGTTTGGCAAGGGAAAAGGCAGAAGTGCCGTATATGATGCTGAAGTTGATGATTTTGGCTCTCCTCCGGGATTCATCCCGGAAAAGCGTCGCTTCCTCCCCAAAAACTTTATGAGCGGTTTCCTGGTGGATATCCCGGTCATTCTCAAAGGTTTTGATCAGTTCCGGGTCTTCAGAAAGATGAGCCAGCACTCTCAATTCAATTTGAGAATAATCAGCGGAAAGAAAAAGATTGCCTGAAGAGGGGACAAAAGATTTCCTGAACCGGGATCCCCATTCTCCCCGTACAGGAATGTTTTGGAGGTTCGGATTGCTGGAAGACAGGCGTCCTGTAGAGGCAATGGTCTGGTTGTAAGAAGTGTGGATGCGCCCGGTCTTTTGATTTATGAGTTTAGGGATGGCATCAGCATAGGTGGATTTGAGCTTAGACAGCTGTCTGTATTCGAGCACGTCCTTTACAACGGGGTATTTGCCTGAAAGCTGCTGCAGCACAGAGAAGCTGGTGGAGTAGTGTCCTGTCTTTTTGGTCCTTTTTGTGGAAGGGAGGTTGAGTTTGTTGAACAGGATTTCTCCCAGCTGCTGGGGAGAATTGATATTGAATTCCTGACTGCATTGTTGAAAAATTTTCTTCTCTCGCTGGTTGATGCTTTCTTCCAGTTCTTCAGACAGGCTTTTCAGAACCTCAGGATCGACTTTGATCCCCCATATCTCCATATCTGTGAGCACTTGGATCAAAGGCTTTTCGATCTCCTGATAGAGAGGGAGGAGCTTTTTCTGTCTGACTTTGTTCATTAAAACAGAGCTGAGCTGGAGCGCGATATCTGCATCTTCACAGGCATAGGGCATTACTTTTTCAACCTCGACTTTGTCCAAGGTGACTTCCTGTTTACCCTTTCCGGCAATGTCTTGATATGGCACGGTTTTGGTGTGGAGATGTTTCAGAGCAAGGGAATCCAAATTGTGTTTGCCCAGGTTTGGGTCGCAGAGATAGGATAGAACCATCGTGTCAATATCGATCCCTTTTAAAGGCGCCCCTTCTCTTTTGAGTACGATGCAGTCATATTTGATGTTTTGACCTGTCTTTTTTATATCAGGATCTGAAAAGATTCCCTTCAGCTTACTCAGTGCCTTATCAATAGGGATCTGTTCTGGAGCGCCTGGATAATCGTGTCTCAAAGGGAGATAAAAAGCCTGGAGGGGTTTTAATGAAAAAGAGATCCCGACTAAACGGGCTTCTGTGGGATGGGGGCTGTCTGTTTCTGTGTCCACAGAGACTTTCTTTTCCTTTTTGATTTCAGCGATCAATTCATTCAGGGCCTCCTCGTCAGTAATCAGAGAATAGTCTTTTTTAGGGGGGTTGACTTTTTCTGTATAGTCTGAGAGAAGCTTAGTGAACTCCAGTTCTTCAAGAATAGGGATCAACTGGTCATAGTCCGGCTCAGAAAGAGCAAAGTCTTCCAGATTGAATTGGATAGGGACCTCTGTGTTAATGGAGACCAGTTTTCGGCTGAGGTCAAGATCATCTTTGCTTTTTTTTATTTTTTCTTTGATCCGCGGATTTTTTATCTGTTCCGGATTGTTGATAAGATGGTCCAAAGAACCATAGGCGCGCAGAAGCTTTTTAGCAGTTTTGGCTCCCACTCCTTTGACTCCTGGGATATTGTCTGAAGAGTCGCCCCATAGAGCCAGCAAATCTTTCACTTTTGAAGGAGGAACGCCAAAATGATTTTCTATAGATTCTTTATCCATATAACATTCTTTGGCCACATTGTAGATAATGACATCATCATTAACCAACTGATATAAGTCTTTGTCATTGGAGACTATGATTGAGACAAGGTTTTCTCTCTCTGTTTTTTTGGCCAGGGCGCCAATGATATCATCTCCTTCATAGCCCTGTTTTTCAACCGCCTTTATATTGAATGCTTTGAGGAGTCTTTTCAACACTGGGAGCTGAGGGAGCAGATCCTCTGGCATGGGCTTTCGGTGAGCCTTGTAGTCGGGGAAAATTTCATGGCGAAAAGTGGGCCCTTTGGAATCAAAAGCGATCCCTATGTATTTGGGCTTTTCTTTATCTATGATTTTGCGGAGGGTCTGGATAAATCCGTATATAGCATTGGTGGCAAAACCCTTGGAATTTGTGAGGTGACGGATGGCATAATAGGAGCGATAAAGAATAGAGTTTCCGTCTATTAGAATGATTTTATCCATATGAAATCATTTTAAAGGAAAAGGATTGAGATTAGCAAGAGATCAGAGATGATCAAACTTTCCTTCAGAAAGTTCTTTGAGACATTCCTGATGCTGTTGTTTTATCATCTGTTGGATTATTTGTTTTAAATCGGGTTGATTGAGATGGGCCGCATAAGATGTTTTTTGTGAAGACAAGATTTTTCCGGACTTGAAAATCACGGTCTCGATATAGTTGATTCCTATCCCTTTGTCTTCTGTTTGAACATGAAAGCTTTTTTGCTTTCGCTTGACTTCTGTATTGAGCCCAGCCATTTTGCTAAATTTTAACCACGATTATTATACACGGATTCACTTAAATTTCAAGCACTTAACCTCTGGGTCGTCTTTATTGACAAACAAAGGTGAAATGTTATAATAGGATAACTTTTTTTGGGACATGATAAGATGATTATTGATATTGACAGACTTCCTGCTGAAGGGCTTGAGATAAGCAGAGATTTTGAGTTCTTTAATTCTGAACTGGTGGAGGAAGAAGCCGTCTTTCTGCAACCTGTGCACACAGATTTTGTGATTAAAAGAGTTGGAGATGAAGTGTTGTTCAAAGGGAACCTCACCACCAAGATGAGCTTTATCTGCTGCCGATGCCTTTCTCCGTTTGAACTGAGTATCAATTCTGGTTTTGACCTGGTGTATTTGCCTGAGGAACTGGATGAAGAAAAAGAAGAGCTTGCTCCAGAGGATCTGCAAAAAAATTTTTACACGAACCAGAAAATCAATATCAGAGGCATCATCTTAGAGCAGCTGAACCTGACTTTTCCCGTCAGGCCTTTGTGTTCGGAGGATTGTCCGGGACTGTGTCCTGTGTGTGGGAAGAACATAAGGGATGAAGGCTGTTCCTGTGATCTGAGTCAAAATGACCCAAGGCTTAATAAGTTAAAAACACTTTTGAAAGATAATAGATAAATGGCTAATCCAAAAAGAAGACATTCTCATTCAAGAAAAAATAAGAGAAGGGCACATCATGCCCTTGATGTTCCGTCTCTTTCATTATGCCCCAATTGCGGGAACCCAAAGATGCCTCACAGGGCCTGTCCTGACTGTGGATACTATAAAGAGCGTCAGGTTATTGAGGGAACTGAAGAGTAACCGCAGGAGGTTCAATGAGGGTCGCTGTTGATGTGATGGGAGGAGACTTGGGTCCTGGGGTTGCGGTTCAAGGCGCAGTGAGCGCATCCCGTGAATTTGGTTTGAGCGTCCTTTTAGTCGGAGCAGAAGATACCATAAAAAACGAGCTGAAAAGCTTAGAGCATTCCACTGCCGATGTTGAAATCGTCAATGCTTCTGAATCTATCGGGATGGGAGAAGGGCTTCTTTCTTTCAGAAAAAAAAAGAAATCCTCTATTATTGTGGGATTAAAGCTTGTTAAACAGAAAAAAGCAGATGCTTTTGTCAGTGTCGGCAACACCGGTGCTGTGGTCTATTTGTCCCGCAGGGAATTAGGCGCTATTCAGGGCGTAGAAAGACCGGCCCTGGCATTGCTGGTCCCCACCTTACAGGGAGTGACTCTTCTCACTGATGTGGGAGCTAATGCCAACTGCAATGCGAATCATCTGGTTCAGTTCGCTTTAATGGGGGAAGTGTTCATGAAAGCGGTTATGGGGGTTGAGAATCCCAGGATCGCGCTGATGAGTATCGGAGAAGAAAGAACCAAAGGGAATGACTTAACGAGAGAGGTCAATAAAAAGCTGCAGGGGTCCTCTCTGAATTTTATAGGCAATGTAGAGGGAAAAGACATCTATTCCGGAATCGCTGATGTGATTGTGAGCGATGGATTTACAGGAAATATCGCTTTAAAGACCAGCGAAGGCGTGGTCTCTAACTTTTCCAGAATGGCACGAACAGAGATCATGAAGAACATCTTTGTGAAGATCGGCTTTTTTCTGATGAAACGGCACTTGAAAAGATTTTTCAAAAAAGTGGATTATTCCGAATACGGAGGAGCCTACCTTCTCGGGATCAATGGTGTTTGTATTGTGGGGCATGGCCGGTCCAATCCGGTGGCCATAAAAAATGCCGTGAGGTTGGCCAAGGATTATGTCTCCGG
This sequence comes from Candidatus Aminicenantota bacterium, assembly GCA_014727835.1. Classification (GTDB taxonomy): domain Bacteria; phylum Acidobacteriota; class Aminicenantia; order Aminicenantales; family Aminicenantaceae; genus WJMT01. The sequence continues at coordinate 38,995 of WJMT01000030.1, forward strand.
GAGAGTGCAGGAAAAAATCCTTCAGCGGTTTGATCAATATCAAAATGTTTTGAACGGAGCCAAAGCATGACGCAATTCAAAGACAGAGTCGCGGTGGTGACAGGAGCCTCTCAAGGGATTGGAAAAGCCATGGCTTTGGACCTTTCCAAAAACGGAGCAGCCGTGGCTGTTATTGATGTGCAAAAAGACAAAGCCGAAGAATTGGTCCGTAAGATCACGGATAACACAGGCAAGGCTTCATTGTATGCTGTGGATGTGTCTCAAACAGACCAGGTAGACCGGACTGTAGAGGACATCATCAAAGAGTTTGGGAAGGTGGATTTTCTGATTAATAATGCAGGCATCACCAGAGACAGTTTGATGATGCGGATGAGAGAAAAGGATTGGGATTTGGTGTTGGCAGTCAATCTGAAAGGAGTGTTTAACTTTTCAAAAGCCGTAATCCGCTCCATGGCCAGAAACAGATTCGGACGAATTGTGAACATTTCTTCTGTGGTTGGATTGATGGGAAACGCAGGGCAAAGCAATTATTCCGCTTCAAAAGCAGGAGTTTTAGGGCTCACCAAGTCTTTGGCAAGAGAAGTGGCGTCCAGGAACATCACGGTTAATGCCATTGCTCCTGGATACATACAGACCCCTATGACCGAGGCCCTTCCAGAATCAGTTAAAGAAAAATTTATTGAGATCATTCCTATGAAGCGATTTGGAAAACCAGAAGAAATCGCAAACGCGGTTCGGTTCTTGCTTTCGGATGAAGCATCCTATATAACAGGAGAGGTGATCAATGTTAATGGCGGGATGCTTATGTAAGAGGGAATTTAATAACAAATCATTATTAGGAGGGAAGGATGAAGAGAGAAGAGTTGCTAGGAAAAGTCAAGGAAATTGTTTCAGACAAACTCAGCATCAGTGAAGACCAGGTGACAGAAGACGCTTCTTTTATTGATGATCTAGGAGCGGATTCTCTGGATACCGTGGAATTAATCATGGCACTGGAAGATGAGTTTGAATTAGACATTCCTGATGAAGAAGCGGAAAAGCTGGATACCGTGGGCAAAGCCATTGATTATGTCTTAGAAAAAGTCAAATAAAAACAGCAAATATAAAGAATCCCTTTTTTAAGTGATCATGACTGAACCTAGACGTGTGGTCGTTACAGGTATTGGTATTGTCTCCCCATTGGGCATTGAAGTTGAGAAGAACTGGGAATCACTGATATCCGGCCGTTCCGGGATCGCACGGATATCAAAATTTGATCCCGGTGATTTCACCAGCCAAATCGCAGGTGAGGTGCAGGACTTCGATCCCTTCGAATTTGTTGAAAAAAGGGAGTCCAGGAAAATGGATCCTTTCATTCAATATGCTGTGGCTGCTGCCGAATTGTCCATCAAGGACTCAGGGATTGACAGGTCTTTACTCCAAGGAGACCGGACAGGAGTGTATGTGGGTTCGGGAATCGGAGGTATCGGGACCATAGAAAAAAACCATGAGACTTTGATGCGCAAAGGACCCAAAAGGGTTTCTCCGTTTTTTCTGGTTTCCACTGTGATCAATGAGGCCTCTGGACAGATCTCCATCCGAACCAAATCAGGAGGTCCCAATTTGGCCAATGCCACGGCATGCTCAACCGGCACTCATGCCATAGGAGACTCTTTTCAGATCATTGCCCGGGGAGATGCAGATCTTATGTTGGCTGGAGGAAGCGAAGCCCCCATAACTCCATTGGGATTAGCGGGTTTTTGTTCCATGAGAGCGCTCTCTACCAGAAACGAGGCTCCGGAAAAAGCCTCTCGTCCGTTTGACAAGGAGAGAGACGGGTTTGTCATTGCAGAAGGAGCCGTGATACTGCTGCTCGAAGAACTGGATTCCGCTTTGAGACGGAACGCAGAGATTTATGCAGAGATCATTGGTTATGGGATCAGTGGAGATGCCTTTCACGTTTCAGCCCCTTGTCCGGATGGAGAAGGTGCCTTCCAGTCCATGAAAAGAGCCATCCACAATGCAGGCCTCAGCCCTTCTGAGATCGGTTACATCAACGCACACGGGACTTCCACTCCCTGGAATGATAAAATTGAGACCCTTGCGATCAAAAGACTGTTCCAAGATCACGCAGCTCAGATTCCCATCAGTTCTACCAAGTGTGTAACCGGACATATGCTGGGAGCTGCGGGAGGATTTGAAGCCGCAGCTGCTGCTCTGGCTCTGAAAAAACAGCTCATCCCACCCACCGTTAATTTGGAAAACCCGGATCCTGAGTGTGACCTGGATTATGTTCCCAATGAAGCAAGATCTGTAGATGTCACCTATGCTTTATCCAATTCTTTTGGTTTTGGTGGCACTAACGGGACCCTGCTCTTGAAAAAGTTTCAGGAATAGAGCCCGGATTTTGCAGAGATTTATATATGTGATTGACCTTTAACCCAACCTTTTATATCATCAAATGTACCGGCCTTGATAAACAAATCGGGGCGGCTGAGGCGGTTTCTAATCATTTTTTATAATAGGTTCATATAAGAAGTCTTTAAGGAGGTCATCAATGAATATTCTTGTTTTTGTGAAAAGGGTTCCGGACTCGGAATCCAAAATCAAAATCGATCATGACAAAAACCAGATTGACAAGCATGGATTGAATTTTGTCATGAATCCCTATGATGAGTATGCGATGGAAGAGGCGCTCCAGATAAAAGAAGCCCAAGGAGGGACTGTCCAGGCCATATCAGTGGGCCCGGAGGAATCCATGGCCACTCTCAAAAAAGCTTTAGCCATGGGTGCAGATGAAGCGTTGTTGATCAAAGATGATGCTGAAGAGACCTATGACGGGCTGAGACAGGCAACCATCATTGCTCAGGCAGTGAAGGAAAAATTCTCTGACTATGACTTGCTTCTTTTTGGAAAGCAGTCCATTGATACAGACAATTCACAGGTACCCACCATGGTGGCGGCCTTGTTGGGGCTGCCTCAAGTCAACGTGGTCACCAAACTTGAAATTGAAGAAGGATCTGGAACCGCAGTCAGAGAGATCGAAGGAGCTGCAGAAAAAGTCCAGTTTTCACTTCCTGCAGTGATCAGCGCGCAGAAAGGTCTCAATGAACCCCGGTATGAAACCCTAAAAGGAATCATGGCTGCAAAGAGAAAAGAGGTGCCGGTGATTTCCTTAGAGGATATCGGGATTGAGAACGCCTCATTAAAGCCCAAGCTCAAGCTGGTGAAGTTGGCTCCTCCTCCCACCAAGCAGGCAGGGAAAAAAATCGAAGAAGAGGCCGAAGAAGCGGCCAGGCAATTGGTTGAATTTTTGCATCAAGAAGCCAAGATAATTTAGGAGATCATCATGATATTGACTTATATGGAAATTCGAGATTCCAAGATAAAAAAAGCATCATTAGAAGCGCTGTCTGAGGCAAAAAGAAGGGCGGATGACCTAAATGTGAAATGTGGGGCTGTTCTGATCGGCGAAGGCCTGAAGGCACTCACTGAAGACGTCTTTAAATATGGAGCTTCTCAGGCCTTTCTGATTGAGAATCCTTCTTTGGGCTTCTACGGGCCCTCTCTTTATGCCACCATTTTATCAGATTTGGCGGCGGAGGTGAGTCCCCGAGCTCTGTTCTTTTCAGCCACGGCCATGGGAAAAGACTTGGCCCCCAGAGTTGCTGCGAAACTCGGAGTTGGGATTGCCACAGACTGCACCCAGACCTCTGTCAGCGACAGGCAGCTGGAAGTGGTGCGCCCCATATTTGCCGGGAAAGCGTTTGCTTCATTCCGGTTTTCATCAGAACCTCAGATTGCGTCTTTGAGGCCAAATGTGTTTCCCCTGCTGGATCCAGTCTCTGAACAAGGAGAAGTTATTAGAAAAGAGGCAGAAGTATCACCGGATCAGGCCCAGGACCAGGTGGTTGAGGTTATTAAAGGCGAAGGCGCTGAGATTGATGTGACAGAAGCAGACATTGTTGTTGCCGGGGGAAGAGGAATGAAGGAGCCTGATAATTTTAGTTTATTAAAGGAGATCATCGCACTTCTTCCCAATGCAGCTCTGGGCAGTTCCCGATCCGCAGTGGATGCGGGATGGGTGGACCATCAGCACCAGGTCGGACAGACAGGAAAAACGGTTTCTCCCAACCTATATATTGCAGTGGGCATTTCTGGAGCTATTCAGCATCTTGCGGGCATGTCTTCCTCTAAATATATTGTGGCCATCAACAAGGATCCGGATGCCGGCATTTTTAAGGTGGCTGATTTTGGGGTGGTGGGAGATCTGTTTGATGTGGTCCCTGCCCTTAAGAAAGAGCTAGAAATATTTAAAGAATAACAATTGTCTCAGGATTTGATTTAAGGAGAGTTTGATATGAAATACAGGTTTATTGCTGGGTTATTCATGATCTTGTTTGCTTTTGTATCAATAAATTCAGGAGCACAGGTCATTAAAATCGGATCCCAACAAGACCTGCCTGAAGACTTCTCCCGCCTTTGGGAAAAAGGCGATTATGTGATCAAATGGGGAGAGGAACTGGTGTTGCTGGGAGGTGTTTCCAGAAAACTGTATTCTGTTCTGAATTATCCCACGGCTGATGCCAAAGGAGTTCTCCTGAGCCTGGTCCCTTCTGGAAAGGGATTGAGCAGTGACCTGGTGATAGGGGTCCCTTATCTCAGGGCTGGCGGGGACTCTGAAAGGATTTCCTATTCCTCAATCACACAGAAACAAACAGAGACTTCTGAGGACAAGGTGGAGTTTCTGGCTCTGGCAAAAATGGCAAACCAGAAATTTGGAACCGCAAAGATTGAGACTCTTTATCAATTTCTTCCCGGGGAGAAAGGAGTGCGGATCTCTTCTGTCATTGTCAATATTGGTGAACAGCCGATGAAAGACTTCCAATATTCACTTTATATGAGTGCTCAGCACAAATATGGCTTCAGTCCTTCTTTTGACAAATCAGGGCAGACCCGCCTGTTTAAAGTCTTTCAAAAAAAAGGCCATTACATCGCATGGCTGGAGGAGAGTCCTCATCAGGGCAGGACAGGAGCAAGTCCGGTTGAGTTGGCCCCAGGGGAAGAGTTCAAAGTCCAATACATTCTTTTCACAGACACAGATGCGGGAAGTCTTCTGGCGGATATTTATGAGTTTTGCGGACAAGAAATAGAAACACTCACTCTTTCTTTTGTGGATCCAGACAGAGGATTGATGGAGGTCTTGGTTGAGGATGTGTTTTCTTCAACCATATCTTTTCGTTCCTTTTTAGAGGATCCTCATTTCATTCAAGTTCCGGTCCCTGCTGGAGTCTATAAAGTGAGCTGCCGTTTTTTTCCTGCTGTGAAAAGCCGATTGATCCGAGTGGAAAAAGGTAAGGACAACACATTTGAATTTCATGATGCATCCAAAGGTACGATCCTGGTGAAAATCAGAGATCATAATCAAGATTTTGTGCCGGGAAAAGTCACGTTTATCGGGCTTTACCCGACGCGTTCTCCTTATTTTGAACCTGAGAATCCCACTGTGACCGGTCGGTACTGGGAAACATTCAAAAATTCTTGCTACCCTCAAGAGATGGGGGCAGAAGTCGCACTTCCTGTGGGCACTTATCTGGTTTATGCTTCCAGGGGGCCTGAGTATTCAATGGACAAAAAAATTGTGGAAGTGCTGAAAAACCAAACAGACAACTTGACGTTTCATATTGACAAAGCAGTCAAAACTCCAGGATTGGTTTCTGTTGACACTCATATGCACACTTTAAAATCAGACGGAAGAGTCAGCATTTCTGAACGAATCAAATCTGTGGTCGCAGAGGGAGTGGATGTGGCGATTGCCACAGACCACAATTGCATTATGGATTATTCACCTGTTCTGAAAAAGATGGGTTATAAGAATTTTCTCCGCGTGATCAGCGGCAATGAGGTCTCTACAGGAGGCGTGATCCACTACAATTCTTACCCTCTCCTCTATAGAGAGGCAGAGGAGTTGAATGGAGCGATCAATCCTGATTCAGAAGAGGTCTCTCCTTTGTTTGAGTCCAGCCGCCGAAAAGACCCGGGATCTCTCATTCAGGTGAATCATCCCCGGTCAGGAAGTATTGGATACTTCAACAATTATGCTCTGGACCCTGAATCCGCGGCAGCGGCTCAGGAGAAATTTGACCTTTCTTTTGATGTGCTGGAGGTCCTTAACGGCCCATATTATTATTCTTCCAATCATCAATCTATCCAGGACTGGCTCCATCTCCTGAATCGCGGCTATTATTTTCCGATTGTCGCCTCATCCGATGCTCATGGGATTGATGGGGGAGAACCGGGATATTCCCGCACTTATGTGATCTGTGATGACCCAAAAAAAGAAAAGCTGGATCAAGACGGACTCCTCAAACAGATAAAACTTGGGCATTCGTTCTTAAGCAACGGCCCGATTGTTGATTTTAAAGTCAATGAAGAATTTATTCCCGGGGATACGGTTACTTTGAAAAGCGGACGAGTGGATGTTTTTTTGACCATAAAAGCAGCGCCATGGGTCAGCACTGAAAAAGTCCGGATCATCATCAATGGGCAAAGACGGGTGGTTCTTCCCTTAGTGGAGCCGACCCAAGAAGTGCAACGGTATTTTGGCAGAATCAGCTTTGATGTGACGGAGGATTCTTACATAGCGGTTGAGGTTTTAGGCCATCAGACTCTTTATCCTGTACTCCAAAGGCCGGCATCAGATGGAATTCGGGAATATGCCACCCTCCCCTATGCTCTGACCAATCCTGTGTTTATAGATGTGAATGGAAACGGCCGCTTTGACCCTCCGAATCCCGAACAAATCAAATTTGTTTCTCCTAAGCAAGAGACAAAATAGAGCCCCTAATAAATAGAATGGAAATGAGAAGAGACAAGGAGGAGGGATGTCAGCAAACAGCAAACAAGAGGGAATGACGAGAAGGGATTTTTTGAAAGGAGCGGCTCTTTCCGCAGCAGCTCCCATGATTGTCCCGTCCCGCATATTCGGGCGGAATGCCCCCAGCCGGATTTTGACTATGGGTTGCATCGGAGTGGGCCGCCAAGGGCAGGGAGATATGCAGCAGCTTATCTACAGAGGTCTGGAAAAGGGAGCCCGGGTAGTGGCCGTGTGTGATGTGGATTCTCACCGCAGGGAGGATGCCCAATGGCTGGTGGATAAGATCTATTCTTCAGAACTGCAAAAACAGAGTTATAAGGCCTGTGCAGCTTATAAGGATTATCGGGACCTTTTGGAAAGAAAAGATATTGACGGGGTTCTGATCGTGACTCCGGACCACTGGCACGCTCCCATAGCCGTAGCTGCAGCTCATTCCAAAAAAGACATCTACCTGGAAAAGCCGCTGACTTATTCCATTGCAGAAGGACAGCAACTGGTTCGAGCTGTCCGGCAAAATAAGCGGATACTTCAAGTGGGTTCCCAGCAGAGGTCCTCTCCCTATTTTTTAAAAGCCTGTGAACTCACGCGCAATCAAAGGATCGGGAAGCTAAACACCATCCGCGTGTGGCTTCCTCAAGATCAGGGAGCCGGGGATCCACAGCCCATGCCTGTTCCAAAGAACCTGGACTATGACTTCTGGACAGGTCCTGTGCTGAAGGAACCGTTTACAGAAGACAGGGTCCATCCTCAGCGGGACTACAGCCGTCCGGGCTGGCTTCAAATCGAGCGCACCTGCCGGGGCATGATTACAGGATGGGGTTCACATATGAATGACATTGCCCAGTGGGGGAACGGCACTGAGCACACAGGTCCTGTAGAGATCAAGGCCACGGCTGAGTTCCCGGACCGGGGATTGTTTGATGTCCACACCGCCTTTAAAGCCGAAGCCCTTTATGAAAACGGGATTCGTTTGTTTATGGAGACCGGAAATCCTGCAGGAGTCCGTTTTGAGGGAAGCGACGGCTGGATTTTTGTCCAGCGCGGAGCCATCAAAGCTTCGGATCAGGAATTGCTCCGTCAAAAAATGGGAAGTGATGAAATCAAGCTCAAACGCAGCACCAATCACATGAAAAATTTCCTTCAAAGCATGCAAACGAGGGAAGACCCGGTGGCCCCTGTGGAAGTCGGGCATCGTTCGAACTCGGTGTGTGTGCTGGCTCACATTGCCATGAAATTGAAGCGGACACTCCAGTGGGACCCGCAAGAAGAACAATTTGTCAATGATGAGGAAGCCAATCAATGGCTGGATTATCCTCACAGAAAACCCTGGGCCCTATGAAAATGAAGGGCAGAGTGCGGGTCTTTTTGTTGGTTTTTTTGTGCCTGCTGCCTGAGGCTGGCCTTTGGGCAGATGCTCCTCAAATTGAGTTGAAGCGAGATGAGAGTTCTGCAGTTTTGCGGATTCTCATAAACAGCACGGAAAAATTGGTTTATCAATACCATATTTCACTCGATTTGGTCCATTACTGGCCGCTCAAAAGCCCTTCCGGGAAAGACATGCTGATCCAAAAGGCCGAACCCTATCCCCATCACCGGGCTTTCTGGTTTGCGGATACGGTACGCCTGAACAGAGGGCGGGAAGTGAGTTTTTACAATGCCCTGTATTCAGGCCGAAAAATAGGAGAAAACACCTATGGGTCCCCATTTTGCGACCACATCCGGCATGTCCGGTTCACCTGTTTGGAAACGAAAGGGAATATAGCTGTGATCAAGGAAGAATTGATTTGGGAGATGGATGGAGATGTCCCGGTCATGGATGAGCACCGAAAACTGAGAATCTATGCATTGGGCCAAGGGGAATATTATATAGACATCTCATTTCAATTGACGGCTTCTTATGGAGATGTGGAGTTCATAAGTGATGAGGTCCATTACGCCTGGCCCTATCTCCGCATGCACCCCCAATTCAGCGGGAAAAACGGGGGAGAGATCACATCTGACCAAGGCAACAAAGGACAAAAACAAACCAACATGGAATATGCTCTTTGGGTGGATTATTCCAATACCATAAAGGGGCAAGCCGAAGGGCTGGCGGTTTTTCAATGGCCGGACGGCAAGAGACATCGCTGGCTCACCCGGGAGTATGGGACGTTTGGCCCCCGGCGTCCGGACCTGAAAAGCGGACAGCCTTTTGCTCTGGAAAAAGGAGAAACCCTGTCTCAAAGGGTGGGGATTTTGGTGCACCGGGGGAATGCCATAACAGGGAAAGTGAAACAGCGCTACCAGGAATTGATCCTGCAAAAAAAAAGAAATGAACCGGCGTGACTTTTTGTGCAAATTTTCACTGACAGCAGCAGCTGTAGGCCTGGGGAGTTTGGACTTGAGGAATAAAGCAAGATATGATTTTGACCCAGACACAACCATAGAGCGAATCGAACTGCTCCCTTTCCGGTATCCCATGACCGGATATTTTAAATTTTTCACCGGGCCGCATGGTTCCCAAGGAAGGGCAGCTGTGGTGGTCAAAATCACGGCTGCTGACGGAACTTGTGGATGGGGCCAGTCTCTGCCTATTGCCAAATGGAGCTATGAAACCTTAGAAAGTGTCACAGTGGTGCTGCGGGATTACTTTGCTCCGGTGCTTCTGGGAAAGGATCCCACTGATATTAAAGGCGCGCATCAACAGATGGGGCGAGCTGTGGCTCCGGGATTTTCCACTGGGATGCCCATAGCCAGAGCAGGAATGGATTTGGCACTCCATGATTTGAAAGGAAAGCTTTATGGGCAATCTCTGGCCCAGATGTGGAGGCGGCCTTCCCGAAAAAACATCACCTTAAGCTGGACTGTGAATGTCACAAAACTGGATGACGTGGGCCCGATCGCAGAAGAGGGGAAAATTCGCGGATACAAACACTTCAATATCAAGGTCAGCCCGGACATGGATTTTGATGTGGAATTAGCCAAAAAAGTCAGGCAGATGGCTCCGGAGTGTTTTCTGTGGGCTGATGCCAACGGAGGATATGAACCGGAGACAGCATTGAAAGCAGCTCCCGGGCTGGCGAATGCAGGAGTGAATGTGCTCGAAGCTCCCCTGCGCCCCAACCGCATCAGCGGTTACCAGGCTCTCAAAAAGCAGGGAGCCCTGCCCATCATCATGGATGAGGGGATTGTGTCTGCGACGGACCTAAAAGAATTTGCAGATCTGGGGATGTTAGACGGCGCGGCTATGAAGCCCCAGCGGTGCGGGGGACTTGTCTCCAACCAGCGTCAGATTGAGCTCTGTATCAGAGAAGGCCTTATGTGGCTGGGAAGCGGGCTCACGGATCCAGACATTTCTTTGGCGGCATCTCTAGGGCTTTACGGAGCGTATGGTCTGAAAATCCCGGCTGCTTTAAACGGCCCCCAATTTTTAACAGCAGATGTTTTGAAAACACCCATAAACATTAAAAACGGCAGGGCTGCTGTTCCTGACGGCCCTGGATTAGGCATTGAAGTGGACGAACAAAAAGTCAATGACCTATTGAAACAAAGCAGGGAGAAAAAATGGGACATTTCATAAGATCCATGACCGTTATTGTGGTATTCATCGGGATGGTCTTTTCCATCAGTTACAGCCAGATGAGATTCTCTGAAGACAAACAAAAAGGAACTTTGACTGTGTATGAAGGATCAGATCCGGTTTTAACCTATTGTTACGCAGACCAGCTCAAAGAGGGAAGGGATCCCAAACAAATCCGGTCCTGTTATATACACCCTCTTTATTCTCTGGACGGGACCATTTTGACCGATGATTTTCCTTCTGACCATCCTCATCACCACGGCGTGTTCTGGACCTGGCCGGTGGTTGGAACCAAGGGACAGGACACTCAGACTTGGCATCCGGACACGCCTCCCCTCAGGCAGCATTTCAACCAGTGGCTGGAAAAAAAAGCAGACAGCGCTATGGCTGTTCTTTCTGTGGAAAATTTATGGAAGCTGGATGACAAGCAAGCCGTGGCTAAAGAAACTCTCACCCTTTGCGTGCATTTGGCTGACCAAAGAGGAAGAGCCGTGGATTTTGAGCTTGTCATCGAAGCTGTGGGAGGAGAACTCAAACTTCAGGGATCTCCGGAGCAAAACAAAGGGTATGGAGGCCTGTGTTTCAGGGGAGCACCCGCGTTTCAAGGCGCTGTGATGACCACTGATCAAGGAGAGCTCAAACAGGATGTCACCCACCAGTCATTCCAATGGGCAGACCTGTCCACAGAAGAATCAGGATTGACAGTGTTTGTCTCTCCGGAGCATCCGGATTTTCCTCCTGCCTGGCTGATCCGCAACAGTTATGCAGGGGTGCTTAATGTCTCTTGGCCGGGATTGGACCCAGTGGTCTTGAAACCGGGAGAGGCCGTCACTCTCTGCTACCGGATCTATATCCACAGAGGGGATGCTTCAGCAGGAGGAGTGAACAACGCATATCAAGAATATCTTTTGAAATGCAAATAAGATTTCATCAGAAGGAGGAGGTCTAAAAATGAAAACAAAACCATTCATTGAGAAAAAATTGAATGAAATCAAAGACACGGTTGGTTCAGGGAAAGCCATTTCAGCTCTTTCCGGAGGAGTGGACAGTTCGACCTGCACAGTCTTGGCTCACAAAGCTCTGGGAGACCGGCTCCAGGTCATCTACATTGACGATGGGCTCATGAGAGAGAATGAGGACCAGTATGTCACCCGGATATTTTCTGATATGGGGATTGAAGTGGAGGTCATCGATGCCCGTAAAGATTTTTTCTCTGCTTTAAAAGGCATTGCGGATCCTGAGGAAAAAAGAAAAGCATTCCGTAATAAATTTTACGAAGCTTTTGGGGATGCTGTGCTAAAGAGCGGAGCCAGGCATCTGGTGCAGGGGACCATCGCCGCAGATATCATCGAGACCAAAGGAGGAGTCAAAACCCAGCACAACATACTGGAACAGATCGGCATTGATTCTGAAAAAGGGTATGGTTTTAAAGTGATCGAGCCGCTAAAAGAACTGTTCAAATTTGAGGTGAGAAAAGTGGCCAAATCTCTGGGGCTTCCCAAAGAGCTTTACCAAAGGATGCCTTTCCCTGGGCCAGGTTTGGCCACCAGAGTTATTGGTGAAGTGACTGAAGGAAGAGTCCGCAGGTTGAGCAAAGCCACTCAAATCGTGGAGGAGGAGATCGCGGATTTGGATCCGTTTCAGGCTTTTGCTGTTTTGTTGAATGACAAGGGGACCGGAATCGAACAGGGGAAAAGAAAATTCGGTGAAATCGTAATCATCCGGAGTGTGGAGAGCAAAGACGCCATGACCGCTGAACCCACCAAAGTGCCGTGGAAGACATTGACGAAGATCTCAAAGAGAATCACAGAAGAGATCCCGACTGTAACCAGAGTGGCTTATGAGATCACGCCCAAACCGCCGGCTACCATAGAATACATCTGACCTGCTCATTCAAAAAAAGCCCGGAGCTGAAACCAGCCCCGGGCTTTTCTGTTGATATCAAAAAATCAATACCTGCGGAAAGAGCGGCGTCCTCCGTTGACGGATTCGGCATCCAGAGCCCACATCCCGTATCCGTGGGTGGCCACCACGATGATGTTATCTCTGGGATGGATGATGAGGTCTTGCACATAGACAGTGGGCAGATTGCCGCCCAGAACACTCCAAGAGGTTCCTTTATCCTTGGATACGTACACGCCCACATCTGTTCCCACATACAGAATGTCTTCGTTCATGGGGTCTTCCCGGATCACATTCACAGGGCCGAGAGGGATACCGGAAGAAAGGTCTTTCCATGTTTTGCCGTAGTCATCTGACATCCATACATAGGGTTTGAAGTCGTCTTCCCTTTTTCCGTTCTGGGCCATATAAACCACAGAAGGATGATGTTCCGAAGCCACTATACGGCTCACCCACTTCCTGTAAGGAAGCCCTTCCATGATTTCTGTCCAGGTGTTTCCGCTGTTGCGGGTCATCCAGATTTTTCCGTCGTCTGTGCCAGCATAGATCACATCTGGGTTGAAGGGAGATTCAGAGACGGCAAAAATGGTCTGGTAAGGGATGTCTCCCAGTTCATTTTTTTTGCCGTAGCTCAAATCAGGGCTGATCCGTTCCCAGACATCCCCCTGGAACCGTGAGCGGTACAGGTACTGAAGCCCAAGATAAACAGTCTCCGGATGATTGGGGGATAAAATAATGGGAGCTAGCCACTGACCGCGGAGAATGTCAATGTCCTGAGTCTGCGGAGGATAGATGTTTTTTCTCTCGCCTGTCTCGAGGTTGGTCCGGGTGATGTGCCCATAGAATCCGGCTGAATACACAATGTCCGGGTTGTTCGGGTCAATGGCATGAGTGGATCCCTCTCCTCCGGGAGCTCTTTCCCATTCCATGGCTTCAAATCCCTCCAGTTTGTTTCCTCTAAAGTCCATTCTTTGACGGACTTCGGCCCGGAAACTTCCATGGTCCTGCATGGAGCCGTAAACATGGAAGGGTTCGGCCATATCATAGGACACATTAAAGAACTGACACACCGGAAGGTTATGAGTGAACGTCTTCCAGTTTTCTCCTTTGTCATAGGAAATGGCAATCCCGCCGTCATTGACATTGATGATGTAATTGGAGTTGTTGGGGTCGATCCACATTCCATGATGGTCACCGTGAACATTCCGGGCGATCCTCTGGAAGGTCTTTCCTCCATCTGTAGAAACACTCATGGGAACACCCATGATATAGACCCTGTCCGGATCATTGGGGTCCACTCGGATCTGACCGAAAACCCATCCATAGGTTCCGGAATGCCGCATCATATTAGCGAGTGTCTGTTCCGTTTGTCCGCTGGTTTGTGCCCAGCTTTCCCCTTTGTCATCAGAGCGGTAGACTGTAGCTCCTTTGATGATGCCTTTAAGGCCCCTGGTGTAGGAATCTGCTTTTTCTTCTTCGGTCAGTTCTCTGGCGATTTCATAGTTGTCAACCAGGGCATACAGGGTGTTGGGCTGATTGAGACACACATCCAGTCCGATTCGTCCCCGGTTTTCTGCTTCCGGGAGTCCATTGTTGATGGGATTCCAGGTTTCACCGCCGTCTGTGGTCTTGTAAAGACTGCTCTGATTGTATCCTTCAAGGTTTCGGGGATCATTCCAGTGGAGACGGATCCGCTGCCAGAAAGCTGCATACAGAGTGTCTGAATCTTCTGGATCCATAGCCAGGTCAATGGCTCCGGTCTGGGGTCCTTTGTACAGGATTTTTTCCCAGGTCTCCCCCCCGTCCGTGGTCTTGTACACACCCCGTTCTTGGTTGTCTGTCCATTCATGTCCCGAGGCAGCTACATAGACCATATCCGGATCTTCAGGATGAATGACAATCCGGGCAATGGTGAGAGTATCGGCTAAGCCCATATGCTCCCATGTTTTTCCAGCGTCTTCGGACTTATAAATTCCAGCACCGTTTTGAGAGCTCCGGAAGATATTGGCCTCTCCGGTCCCCACCCAAATGACATTGGGATTTGTGGGATCCAGGGCCAGATCTCCAATGGAAGCAGTGGCCTGGTTTAAGAAAACAGGCTCCCAGGTGGTAGCCTCATTGACCGTTTTCCACACTCCGCCTGAAGCAGAAGCCACATAAATAGTGAAGTTGTCTCCTTTGGGCTGGACTACAGCAATATCTGTGCAGCGTCCGCTCACATTGGTGGGCCCGATGTGCCACCAATTGAGGTCTTTGAACTCTGAGTCGGCCTTCATCTCCATGTGTTTGGAAAACCATTCAAAACGCAGTGCTGGATCTGTGTTCTTTATGACCTCAGGTGTCTTGGCCTTTTTTGCAGCAGGAGAAGATGAAAGCATTCCTCCAAACAGAAAAAAGGTCAGAAAAGCAGTTAGAAAAATCGAAAACATACGTTTTTGTGACATAAATACCTCCTTTTAGATAGACGTCATGATATATAATATATCAGAAACCATTGTGTAAAGAAATGAATTTATTGACTCTTTTTTTTCTTATATATATTCTAGTGAGTGAACAGAGTGGACTTTAATAATAATCCACAAATTATTTTAAGGAGGACAGCTTTGAAAAGGGGACTTTTGATCATAGGATTGGTCTTTACACTGGCTTTCCTGCCCAGTTGGGCACAGCAAAAGGAAATCGAAAAGACCATATTGCAGGCATTGGATTTGGTTCAAAAAGGAGACACACAAAAAGCCGTGGTTCTTCTTGCCGAAGCCATTATGATGATTAAGAATGCAGAGGATCTGAGTATAGGCCAAATGTTTCTCTGCACAGAGATCAATGGCTATAGAGATTATATAAAAAGAGAGGGGAACTCCTTAAAATCCGGGGAGCCTTTACTCTTGTATATTGAACCGGCCGGATACCAGATAAAAAAGGAAGACAATGTGTATAAAATTTGGGTGTCTCAAGATGCCTCCATTGTCAATGAGAAGGGAGATGTGATCCTTCAGCAGAACAATTGGGTCGAATTCAAGAAGGGCTTCACCAGTCCGGTGGTCCCGTTCTATATCACCAACCGCGTTACGGATATCCCTCCGGGAAAATACACCTTCAAATTCACTATCAAAGACAAGTACAGAAACTCTTTTCTAGACCACAGCTTTGAATTCGTGGTGGAGTGAACATCTGATTTGATTAATTTTTTTTGAATTCAGAAACCTTTTTCATGAAATTTTTGTCTACATATATCATATATTAATACTGGTTTTCAGTAATAATGAACAAAGCACATTGAGGGGGTCCGACCTCTCATTCCCCTCATTCCCCCGTCATCACTCATTCCCCTCGTTCACTACATGTGACACTCTAATCCTTTAGTTCAGGGACAAGGGAGATCTCTATTCTTTGCGTCGCTCTATTAGACTGATTTTTTGATATTCTCTCTTTTTTGGGGGTTTCTTGTTGACCGGACGTGTTTTTCGTAGGTATTATGGTTGATGAAGTCGCTCTGAGGGCGCAAATTAATGAAGATAGATAAAATTCATTACCAACAGAAAAACGAATTTCTTATATTTCCGATCAATGGAAAAAGGAGGAAAATGAAGATGAGGTTTCTGAAATCAAAACTGTTTTTTGTTTGTTTTCTTTCGATTGTTTTATCCGTTTCTCTGTGGGCGGATCAGACTTGGACTCCGAATAAGGTTTTGCAAATAAAGCGGCCGTCATCTCCGCGGCTCTCTCCGGACGGAAAATGGGTGGTGTTTACTGTGAGAGAGGCGGTCACAGGGCCTAAGACCAGTCATTATCTCACTCATTTATGGCTGGCTTCATCAGACGGGTCTTCCTGCTTCCAGCTCACCCAGGGCGAAAAGAGCTGCTATGACCCCCGATGGTCTCCCAACGGGCAGTGGATTTCTTTTCGTTCTTCCAGAGAAGCGGACCACACCAACTTATGGCTGATTTCTCCTTACGGAGGAGAGGCTGTGTGCATCACTGATGTGAAAACAGGGGTGGGGGATTACTCCTGGTCACCTCAGGGAGAGCGCATTGCCTTTTTAATGAGAGATCCGGTCTCTGAAGAACAGCAAAAGGCCAAACAGGCCAAAAAGGATGTCTTTTTTGTGGATTCAGATTATCGTTTCAATCATGTTCACACCATCTCTGTTGATCTTCAGAAAATCGAGGCCTCTGAGCCCCAACAGATCACCCGGGGGAATTTTCATGTGGCTGAGTTTGACTGGTCCCCGGACGGAGAGAAACTGGGGCTGGTCTGCCATCCCACTCCCCGGATCTTTGAATGGAGAAACAGCGACATCTACCTGGTATCAGCCCAAGGAGGGGAGCGCACTGAGCTGGTGGTCCAACCCGGCATGGACACCGGAGCTCTATTCTCTCCGGATGGAAAAACCATTGCTTTTGTGTCTGATCAGGGAAACCGGTGCTGGGCCAGGGACTGGAACATCTGTCTGATTCCTTCATCACGGGGAGAGGTCCGGGTTCTTCCTCCCACTTATGATAAACTGCCCGGTTCAGGTCTGACCGCCGGCGTTTTGGCCTGGGAGCCACAAAAGAAAGGACTTTACTACAGTGAAATGCACCGAACAGAAACGGAGCTGTTTTTTATGCCTGCTGACGGAAGTGCCTATCAAAAAGTAGAGACTTGGCCCGGTGTGAAAAGCGGCTTTCATCTAAGACCTGATTTAAAAGCCATGGTCTTCACCGCTCAAAATTTCACTCAGGCTCCGGAGGTTTATGTGTTCCATAAGGGAAAAGAGCCCCAAAAAATCACTTCCCTCAATGATTTCATAAAAGACATGCCTTTTTCCCAAAGCCAGGTCATCCAGTGGCCCAGTTTTGGCGGGCAGGAGATTGAAGGGATTCTTCATTTTCCTCTAAATCATAAACAAGGTGATAAATTTCCTCTTCTGGTTCGTGTTCACGGAGGCCCCACATCCGCTTTTCTGAGCTCTTTCTCAGCCGACAATCAGGTTTTCACAAACAAAGGTTTTGGTGTGCTGGA
>WJMT01000031.1 GCA_014727835.1 Candidatus Aminicenantota bacterium
AATGCAAAATTCAGCTGTAATCAAAACTCAGGACTTAGTTAAAATCTATCCAGTGGGATGGAAAAAGCTGGTGGCGCTGGACCATGTCAACCTGGAATTCAAAACAGGTGAATTTACAGGTCTGGTGGGACCCAGCGGATCGGGAAAAACCACTTTGCTTAACATAGTGGGCTCTCTGGATTCCCCTACCGAGGGAGATGCCGTAGTGATGGGAAAAAAAGTAAGCTCTCTCAAACACAAACAAGCGGCTGTTCTCAGGAAGAAAAACATAGGGTTTATTTTTCAGACCTTCAATCTTCTTCCGGTCTACACTGTGTATGAAAACGTGGAAATCTCTTTGCTGCTTCTCGGCTTGACTCACGAAGAGCGGAAAAAGAAAGTGATGCAGGCGTTGGAATGGGTGAAGCTCGCAGATAGAGCCAAGTCAAAGCCAGCTCAGCTCTCTGGAGGTCAGTCCCAAAGAGTTGCTGTTGCCCGGGCTGTGGTCAAAAAACCTTCCATCATTTTAGCAGACGAACCTACAGCTAACCTGGATGCAGAAAACTCATACAACATCCTGGAAACCATGGTGGATCTCAATGAGGAGCTCAAAACCACTTTCATCTTTGCTACGCATGATGAAAAAGTCATCAGATATCTGCGCAGAAAAATCACCCTTTATGACGGAAAAGTCGCCAAAGACGAACAAGTCACACCTCATCCAAAAGGAGACTCTTGATGACTCTGTTCAAACTGGCATTTAAAAATCTGCTGGGAGCCGGAATCCGAACTTGGCTGAATGTGGTGGTGTTGTCTCTTTCTTTTGTGGTGATCATCTGGATGCAGGGGCTTTATAAAGGAATGAACAATCAGGCAGTGACTTCCACCATAGATGTGATCTATGCCGGAGGACAGTACTGGCAAGAAAGTTATGACCCTTATGACCCTCTCACTTTACAGGATGCTCACGGAGTTTTACCGGATGAATTAAAAAGTCTGATTAAAAAAGAAGAAGCCACCGCTCTTTTGATTATCCAGGGTACAGCATACCCTCAGGGCAGGATGATGAACCTTTTGATTAAAGGAATTGCCCCGGACCAGAAAATCATCTCCATTCCCTCTCATTTCCTGGATAAAGAAACCAAGGACATTCCTGCAGTTATCGGAACCCGAATGTCAGAGAGCACAGGTCTTAAAAAGGGAGATACCGTCACTCTGAGATGGCGAGATGCCAACGGGACCTTTGATGCCCGGGATGCCACCATTGTCCAGGTCATGAGAACCACAGTCCAGACAATTGATCAGGGCCAGATCTGGGTACCTCTGGAGAGGCTGAGAGAACTCTCGAGAATGGAAGGAGAAGCGACTCTGGTGATCGTGGATAAAGACATCGCCAACCCATCGAAAACAGAAGGATGGGAATTCAAAAGCCTGGACTTTCTGCTCCAAGACATCAAACAGCTGGTTCAGACCAAAACTGCGGGCGCATCCATATTCTATGTGATCCTGCTTCTTCTGGCCATGCTGGCTATTTTTAACACCCAGGTATTATCCATTTTCCGCAGAAGAAAAGAAATCGGCACACTCATGGCTATAGGCTTCACTCGAGCTAAGGTGATATGGCTTTTCACCATTGAAGGAGCCATGCATGCTGTGCTGGCTGCCCTGGTGGCTGCTTTATACGGGATCCCGTTTCTAACCTGGTTTTCCAAAACAGGGTGGTCTCTTCCAGAATCCGTAGACAGTTATGGGTTTGCTATTGGGGAAAAACTTTTTCCCGTTTACAGCGCAGGGCTGGTTATCGGGACTACAGTCCTGGTCCTTGTGGTCACCACTATTGTCAGTTTTATTCCTACCCGAAAAATTGCTAAGCTCAAACCCACTGATGCACTGAGAGGAAAAAGCTCATGATCAAATTTCTCATCAAAGGCGTTTTGAGAGACCGTTCCCGAAGTCTGTTCCCAGTCTTGACTGTCACAGCAGGGGTTTTTTTGACAGTTGTCGGATTCAGCTGGATCAATGGAATCCAATCCAATTGGGTGGAAGTCACAGCAAAATACAACACCGGGCACCTTGATGTCATGACCCGGGCCTATGCAGAGGAGTCTGAACAGTCCCCCATAGAACTGGCTTACATCGGATTAGACCAGCTTTTGAATGATTTGAGACAGGATTTTCCTGAACTGATATGGACCCCCAGAATCAAATTCGGCGGACTGCTGGATATTCCTGATGAAAACGGAGAAACCAAAGTCCAGGGACCCTGTATGGGAATGGCTGTGGATCTTTTCTCCAAACAGACCCCGGATATAAACATACTGAACCTTCAAGACTCTGTGATCAGGGGAAGGCTTCCTGAAAAACCCAGCGAGATTCTTATCACCGAAGAGTTTGCCCAAAGGCTTGGTGTCTCCATGGGCCAGACCGCGACTCTCATCAGTTCCACGATGTATGGAAGCATGGCCATTACTAATTTCTCAGTAACAGGCACTGTTCGATTCGGAGTCTCTGCCATGGACCGAAGCACCATCATTGCTGACATTTCAGATATCCAGAACGCATTAAACATGGAAAATGCCTCCGGAGAAGTTCTGGGATTTTTCAGAGACAACCTTTATGAAAATGAAAAAGCCCAAGAAATCGCTCAGCATTTCAATTCAAAATACAGCGATCAAGATGATGAATTTTCTCCCATTATGAGCACACTTATCCAGAAAAGCGGGCTGGAGGATATTCTGGGCATGGTCAATATGTACGGTGGAGTGATCATTTTCGTTTTTGTGGTGGTGATGTCCATTGTACTCTGGAATGCAGGACTGATGGGAAGCCTGAGGCGATACGGTGAAATAGGGGTACGGATGGCTATTGGCGAAGACAAAGGCCACCTTTACAGAAGCCTGATCATTGAATCTCTGATCATTGGTTTCATCGGTTCTGTGCTGGGAACCATAATCGGCCTCGGCCTCTCCTTTTATCTCCAGGCAAAAGGGATCAATATCGCTTATATGATGAAAAATTCGACTTTGATGATATCCGATACTTTCCGCGCCAACGTCACTTCACTCAGTTACTATGTCGGGTTCATCCCAGGAATGCTGGCCACATTTCTAGGAAGTGTGATATCAGGATTGGGCATCTATAAAAGGAAAACATCTCAGTTGATGAAGGAGTTGGAAACATGAACCTCTGGAAAAATATCATTCTGTTTGCTCTGATTTTTTTGATCACTTCAGGACCGAGCATTCAGGCCCAGACTCTATCCGGAGAGCAGATCCTGGAAAGAGTGGATAACAATTATGGTTCTGACAACAAAATCATGGTCGCCACTATGGTCATCCACGGACGCCGGGGAAGCAGGGAAGTCACATCCAAAACCTGGGTCAAAGGAGATGACAGGTCATTCACCGAATATCTGGCTCCACCACGAGAAAAAGGAACCAAAATGCTCAAACTGGGCGACCAGTTATGGATGTTCTCGCCCTCCACTGACCGGACTATCCAAATCTCAGGACACATGCTCAGGCAATCTGTGATGGGTTCTGACCTTTCTTACGAAGACATGATGGAAGATCCCAAGCTGCAGAATATGTACAATGCCCAAGTCATCAGCGAAGAGACCTACATGGACCGTCCCTGCTGGGTGCTGGAACTGACCTCTTTAAAAGAAGACATTGCCTATCATTCCAGAAAGATATGGGTGGACAAGGAACGGTATGTGGTTTTGAAAGAGGATCGGTTCGCAAAGGGAGGAAAACTTCTCAAAACCACAGAGGTCAAGAAGGTCGAACAAATAGATGACCGCTGGGTTCCCACTCATGCTCTGTTTAAAGATGTGCTCAAAAATGGAGAGGGGACTGAGTTTCGGGTGGAATCCATGGAATTCAACGCAGAGATTCCTGAATATATTTTCACCAAAGCCGCTCTGAGACGATAATCGAATTTTCTAAAAATGCAGATCTCTCATGCCATTGTCAGGCCTCCCCCTGAAAACTTCTCCCAAGGAATCACAAGTTCTGGTCTGGGAAAGCCCGACTATAACCTGGCACTCAAACAGCACCAGGAATACTGTGAGGCATTGAAAAACTCAGGGGTGAATCTCACGGTCCTTAAACAAGACCCTGAGTTCCCTGACTCCTGTTTTGTGGAAGATACAGCTGTGGTCAATGAGAGATGTGCGGTCATCACCAGACCCGGAGATAAAAGAAGACGAGGAGAAGAAATCAAAATCAAACAGGTCCTCTCCTCATACAGAAAACTGGAGAGCATCCAAAAACCCGGCACTGTGGACGGAGGTGACGTTTTGCGAATCCATAACACCTACTTCATCGGACTGTCCCAGAGAACCAATCAAGAGGGTGCCCAACAGCTCAAAGAGAAGCTGATGAAATATAGTTATGGATCTGAATTCATCCCAGTCCGTGATATGCTCCATCTCAAATCAGGAGTCAATTACCTAGACAGAGATGTGGTGGTTATCAGGAAGGAGCTCTCCAGCCTTCGTTTCTTTACAAGTTTCCGAAAAATCACGGTCAGTCCCCAAGAAGCTTATGCAGCCAACTGTATTTTTGTGAACGGAACAGTTCTTATGCCTTCAAACTTTCCTGAAACCTTGAGAAAAATAAAATCCCAGGGTTTTGAGGTCATTGAACTTCAGATGTCAGAATTCGAAAAAATGGACGGAGGAGTGAGCTGCTTGTCGATCCGGTTTTGAGTCAATCACTACTTATTCTTTTATTTCCACTCCTTTATAAAAGGCCACATAATCGGTGATGTGCTTGGCCGCTTTCTTGGGCACGGGATAATACCAGGCCGCATCTCTATTGACTTCATCATCCACCACCACATCATAATAACTGGCCTTTCCCTTCCAAGGGCACTGGGAGCGGTGGCTGCTTTCTTTCAGATACTCGCGGTTTACAGAATCCGGTGGAAAATAGTGATTGCCTTCCACCACAATGGTATCATCACTTTCTGCAATGGTAGCATCATTCCATA
Organism: Candidatus Aminicenantota bacterium; assembly: GCA_014727835.1. Taxonomy (GTDB): domain Bacteria; phylum Acidobacteriota; class Aminicenantia; order Aminicenantales; family Aminicenantaceae; genus WJMT01. The sequence continues at coordinate 4,975 of WJMT01000031.1, forward strand.
TGGCTTTCATGGACATCCCCTTTCATCATGATGGTTTGATCCAGTTGACTCTATTATAGGTGACTTCATTCAGATGTTCAATGCTAAAGATCTTTCAATTCTCAACAACTTCAAAGAGACTGCATTTTGAATTAAAAAAATTGACTCTTAACAGTATAATGAAACCAGAAAGGAGAACTCATGTACAAAAAAAACATATTTTTCAAAACTGTTATATGGTTTGCTGCAGTGGTCACATCCGGATTCCTGTCAGTTCACCACTGCAATGCCGAAGAACTCTGGGGATGTGCAACCAATAATGGAGACAAACTGTTTGGCAGGATATACAAAGCAGATGTCCAAGAAAGCGGTTGGAGTGGAAATATGCCCCCTGGCTGGACTCAGATCACAGGTCCGGAAAAACCCGGCCAATACTATTTTGATCTGGGCCGCTTGAAGCCTGTGAAGACCAATGAAGGTCTTAAGTTCCAGGCTACCAGGTGGAATTTCATCAATATCGCTCTCCAGGATGGATTCACTCAAGACGCTGTGGTCAAGAAGACAAAACAGATACTGGACTCCAGCATTGTGCGGTTTAAAGAAGACATATCCATGGCTGAAGCAAGAAAGGATTTCGAGAATTTAGACAGAATCCAGGTTCAAGAAGTTATTGCGAAAGACCAAAAAAAAATTGACTTTTCCATAAGCGCAAAAGGTCTTGTCGTTGTTAAGACCACCTCAGGCAAATTAATGAAATTGTTTGTGGAAAACTATGCGTCTGCTTGTTATATCACTGCCGCACCTGTTGATGAGAGAAGCAGATTTCCCCAGAATCAAGACCATCTCATCAAAATAATCGAACACAGCTGGAGAGCCGATCTAGACCGCGATGGATTGATCGATCTCAAGTGGAATCCCATATCACACATCGGTTCTTCCACTTTTGAAGTCCTTATAGACTACAGCATAGGACTTATCAAGATCTACGAACGTTGAAATGCCATTCAAGTGAGAAATATGTGATTACGGGAATCCTTGTATCAATTCAGAAGTTCACTGTCAAAATCAAGGGATTGTTTTTTTAAAGAAACGGCTCTTCCCACAAGGGCAGCTTTCTTCCAACACCCAATCTGGCCGCATTCTTGTATATTCTGAAAGCCTCGGAAAGATCATGAATCCCCATTCCTATGGGATTGAACAAGACCTTCTCCTTTCTGTGGGTTCTTCCTGCTTTGTTCCCCACAACAATATCACCCAGGTTGCCTCTGATTTTCTCCTCAGCTATGACCTGGTCTCTCACAGCTCTCCAGCTCACATCCACTCCATGATGTTTGACCTGCTCCCAATCATCCACCACAATGAAGTCAATGGTTTTCAAAGCTTCGGTCGGGGTGTCCCAGAATGATATCTCACAGTGCAGGACTCCTTCTTTGTACCATTCTGCATCCACATAAGGCTCTCTGGCTATGGTAGCAGTGCAGATGATATCTGAACCCCTTATAGCCTGTTCATGACTGTCTGCGACTCTGAATTCAATGTCACATCCGAATTCATTCATTTTATCCAAATATCTTTGGGTGGTCTCCGGATTGATGTCATAAACCTTGCACAGCTCCAGATGGTCTGTGCTTTCCTTAACGGCCAGAGTCTGAGTGATGCCTTGAACACTGGCTCCGATCATCCCCATCACCTTGGAATCGGGATTGGCAAGATATTTGGCAGCCACACCGCTGGCTGCACCGGTTCGCATAGCACTGACCAGGGTTCCATCCATGATGCATGCGGGCATGAGTGTCTCTGAATCCACAATAATGATGATGCCGTTGGACCTGGGCAGATTGTGCTTGGATGGATTTTCAGGCCTGCTGGGAATAAACTTGATTCCTGAGGTACTGACCGGTCCCAACAAGCCTTTTTCCTTAAGTTCATCTGCATACGACTCCCCTCCCAGATAAGCAGGCATGGACATAATCCGGCCTGTGGTCTCCTCTGTTTCCGGACCTCCCCATCTGATGACAGGCTTGGCCGGCTGTATAAAATCCTTCTTGCCGTGAAGAAAGAAGGAGCGTTCCACAGCCTTTATGGTTTGTTTCATGTCAAGCCCACCTGCTTTAACGCAGTCTTCCTGCTGTAAATATAAAAATTCAACTCTTTGATGATCCATGTTGGATTCCTTCTAAATAGATTTTACTTTTTTTTATTGGGATCTTTTTTGTTATTCTTCTTTTTCATGCTCCACTTGACCACTTCTTTGGCATATTCCAGATTGGAATCAATCACTGGAGTTCCGAGTATGTATTTGTTTTTAAAAACAATAGACAGTTCGGTGCACGCTAGAATAACCGAGCTGATTTTCTCTTTGTACTTCATGATGATATTCCTGATCTCTTCTTTAGAGTGTTCATTCAGTCTGGAAGACACAGCAATTTCTTCAATAGAATTGATCACTGCATCATTTTCCATAAGTGTGGGGTATACAGCACCCGGAATAAACCGAGTGTAGATTTTTTTCTCTACAGTGACCAATCCTCCCAAAACCAGAGGTGTTTTTCCGATTTTTTTGGCTTCTCTGGAGGCGATCTCTACAATATTGATCCAGGGGATGTTGATATGAGGGATAATATCTTCATAATAGTAATGGACGGAATTACAGGGCACGGCTATAAATTCTGCCCCAATTTTTTCGCAGTTGTGGATGCTGTCGATTATGGCTTGTCTGGGATCAGGACCGTTGAACAAAACAGCCTGAATGATATTGGGAATGGATATGGCATTATCAATAATGATCCTCAAGTTTCCCCAGTGTTTTCTGTTTGGAGTGAAGTTGAAGACCTGGGTCAAAAAATCAAGAGTGGCATAAACACCCATTCCTCCAAGGATCCCCACGCTCCGGCCTTTTTTCTGCGCAGTCATCTCATCTCATCCTTCAATGTTTTGTTCACACCAGAAATTATTACATCCAAAAAATTCATAACAGTCAATGATTAATTTGAATGGATTCTGTCACAATTTGAACCTGTGATTGATCTTGATCAAAAAAATGTGATCACCGGGGGCCCTGAACAAGGCCTGAATATCTCTGGAGAAATCAAGTTGGCCGGGATAAGAATAATCGGCTCTGTTCTGGGTCCAAACCGCAAAAAAGGTGGAACCGGGACTGTATTCCCAACGGAGGACCACGGTTCCCCTCATTGATTTCAGGTTAAAATCCGGATTTCTTAGGGAAAAAGGTTCGGCCGGCCCGGGACCATCAGGATCAAAGGTGTAGCGCCCTTTTTCTAGTGAAAGAGTGGAATCTCCTTCCCCATAGACATCAAAATCAAAAGTTCTTGGTCTTTTCCATTCTTTGAAGTTGAAATAGTCTCCCACTCCGATGTAAGGCTGCAGATACGCTTGAAGACTGAGTCGGGGAGTGAAGGTCCAGTTGACTCTGATCTCAACAGGAATGGTTTCGACAATGATATCAGACATCACATACCGGACTCCATACGTTTCTACTTTGAGATCATCCTCAATTTTGGTGACCCATTGTCCGGCAGAATGCCTCCACATATATCCGGGATTCAAAGATAAACTCAAATTGCTCCTCGGCTTCCATTTGAGACCTGCATACAGAGACCAATTGTAAGCCCCATAAGGATGCGTCCTGTAATGAGCTGAGAGAGAACCGATGATTTGTTTTCTGTTGTCGCTATGGATGCTTAATCTCCGGGTAAATCCCCATGGATACTCTGCTATGGGGCCTCCTCTGGTTAAGTAATGATTGTATCGGGTTGGATCGTAAGACATCGTGAAAACAGCTGACCAGTAATTGAGAAACCGGCCAAAAGCTGTCAAAATATAGTTCTCATTGATTCGATTTCCTCCAAAGTCAGTCCCCCGGCAGGCGGCAAGAGTTATTTTCCAGCTGCGAAAAACAGGATCCGGATGAAAAGTCTGATAACCCGTCTCCACATGTCCATGAATGACATCTCCCCGCGTATGATATCCCAGATCCATAGAATTAAATTCCGGAGACATGAAACCCACTGCTGTATTGAATACCCAATTGCCTTTTTGCTTATTGAGAAATATTCGACTCGACCATCCCTTCAATGAAGACGCGTTCTTATCAACATCCACATAATGTGCATCAGGCCGCTGAAAGTAATGCAAGGGGGATAGCTGAAGTTTTGTTATTGCCTCTGTGGTCCCTGTAACCATGGTTCCTCCGATCCATCCGGTCACCACCCAAGTCTTGTTTTTGTCCAGAAAAGTCCATCCATCCAGCGCCAGACTGAATGCACTTCTGGGAATCAAAGCTGCAAGTTCAGGGGTTTTGAAATTCCGGAGAACGGATGTGGCGATGAATCCCAATCCCTGATTCCCCTGATTGAATTCTTTCTGAGCCCTCAAGACTCCATAATAGGAAAACGGTTCGATTTCCTGTTTGGTGCGTTCTTCATCAATCCTGATGTTCGCATGTTCTCTATTGGTGAGTGCACTGAGAAACCCGACGTTCCATCCCTTCCCCACCTTTCCAGTGACTTTGGCTGCAGTCAGGATGGTGGTCCAAGCTGGATAATCCACATAGCCAAAAGGCTGAACATAACCTTGGGGAGAGCGTCCGATTCTCCGGCTGTAAAAGAAACTTGGATTTTTCCAGCCGATGTGCCGGACTGTATTTGCTCCACCGGTTCCAAACCTAAATATATCCGCCCCCTCAATAAAAAATGGGCGTTTTTCCTCATAATAGGTTTCCTGGTCGCTGATATTGATAACAGCCGGATCGACTTCCACTTGGCCAAAATCAGGATTGACTGTTAAGTTGAGAGTCAGATTGCTCTTTAAACCGGCCTTTAAATCAAATCCGGCATTCCCGGTAAATTCTTTACCGGTCTGAAACGGATTTCCTTCTTCCTCTGGTCCCATCAATGCTTTCCCTACAGCAAAAGGCAAAAAATCAAGCAGCCGCGCTGGTCTGATATCATGGATGCCTTTCAGCACAGCAAAACGGGACACATATCCGCTTTCTTCTTTGGGAACCCATGAAAAAAAAGCCTTTTCATTTTTTCTTTTAATGACCCGGATAAAATTCACTCCCCAGGTATACTTTTCCTTATCTCTGAATCTCAACTGATTGTATGGAATCTTGATCTCTACTGACCAGCCTTTTTGGTCCCTATGGGCGGAACTTGACCACACTCCGTCCCAGGTGTTGTCCGTTCCCTCGTCATTGAAAAGAGTTCCATCAATGATAGAACCCGAAGGATTCACAGCAAACTGAAATCCACTCCTCTTATCAAAATAAGGATCCACACCAAAAACAAACCAGTCACTTTCCAGTTCATCGTCTCTTCGTCCCAGTCTTGTGATGATGTTTTCCGGCTCTGAGTCATACAAGCGTGCAGCCACATAAAGATGATGGCCATCATATCCCACCCACACCTCAGTTTTTTCCGTAGCCGGCTCTCCATCCAAGGGCTCTGATTGAATGAATCCCGTGAATCCCTGTGACTGCCAGGGAACTTCATTCAAATGACCATCCACTGTGATTTGGCTTTGGATCCTTAAGGCCTGAATCTCTCTTTTTTTAAAGGTATCGAAATCCAGTGCATTGGAAACACAAGCCAGACATAAAATCAAAACAATGGCGCAGGAGATCTCTATTGTTTGATTGAGAAAGTGTTGTCGCAATATCCTATCCAAAATTCAAGTGCATTAGAATACAATGTTTATGATTTTTATTCAATCTTTATGCTATAATCAGCTTTGACTATTCAAAAAAATGGCAATGTTTTGTTTATCATTTTCTGCTCTGGGAAAGGAGGAAAAAAAATGCGAAGATCATCTGTCATAACAATTCTATGTGTTTCTTTTTTGTTTGCATCTCTATTAAGTCTTTATGCAGAACAACACCCTTTTTCAGTCCATGACATGCTGGCCATGGATCGGATCTCTGATCCCCAGGTTGCTCCCGACGGGCAAACCATTGTTTTCACGCTCATGACCACAGACCTCAAAGCCAATCGGGGACGCACAGACCTCTGGATGGTCCACACAAACAGCAAAGAGCTCCTAAGGCTTACCACAGACCCGGCTTCTGACTTCAATCCTCGCTGGTCTCCTTGTGGAAAATACATCTGGTTTCTCTCCACACGCTCGGGCTCCTCTCAAGTCTGGCGCATGAAGACAGACGCAGGAGAAGCCATCCAGGTCACTGATCTGCCATTGGATATCGGGAACTTAGTGGTCTCTAAAGACGGAAAATGGCTTGCATTCACCATGGACGTCTTCCCTGAATTTACCAATCCAAAGGAAACAAAAACAAAATTGGATGAAATCGCCGCCCGAAAAAGAACCGGCCGTATTTATGAAGACCTTTTCATCAGACATTGGGACACTTGGGAGGACGGCAGAAGGTCTCATTTGTTTGTGATGTCTTCTCAAGGAGGGGAAGCCCAAGACCTGATGCCGGGTATGGATGCAGACACTCCTTCCCAGCCATTTGGAGGTCCAGAAGAAATCACCTTCACTCCGGATAGCAAAGGATTGATCTTCACAGCTCGAGATGTGGGGAATCAAGAGGCCTGGTCCACAGACTTTGACCTTTATTGGGTTCCTGTACAAGGCCGTCAAAAATCCCGCTGCATCACCCAAGAAAACAAAGCATGGGACACATCACCTGTTTTTTCTCCCTCAGGCCAAAAACTGGCTTATTTAGCCATGGAAAGGCCCGGGTATGAATCAGACCGGTTCCGTATCATTGTTCAAGACTGGCCGGATGGCGAAAAACATACAGTGGCCCAGAACTGGGACCGGTCACCATCGTTCATCTGCTGGTCTCCGGACGGGACAAAGATTTATGCAGGAGCTCCGAACCTGGGACAGCATTCTCT